>NZ_JBIASM010000009.1:0-288143 GCF_042890765.1 Streptomyces sp. NPDC002032
GGGTATCAACTTCTGGCGTTGATTTTTGGCACGCTGTTGAGTTCTCAAGGAACGGACGCTTCCTTTGTACTCACCCTCAGTAACACTTACTGGGGTTTTCCTCCGGGCTTCGTTCTGTTCTGTTCTTGCGTTTCCGACTCTATCAGACTCTTTCGGGCCCGATTTCCTCGGCGCTTTCGAGGTTCTGCGCTTTCGCGCTTTCCCTTTCCGGCGATCCAAACCCTACCAGTGGATTTCCGTCTCCCGGACCACCCGCCGTGGCGCCGAAAAGGCACACGGAAGGGCCGAGATCAAGATCGGCACTGCTAAGAGGAGGAGTCCCGTCCAACGGATGTTCGTGAAAAGTTCACACGACTCGTCCTGGCGGGAGTCACGACAGTACAGGCCCTCTGGTGCTCAGGCAAATCCATTCACGCGTATGGTCTAGTCCACCGGTCTAGTCCACTAGTCTCCGTGCCAAAGGGCCAGCCCGGATCGGGACCAACATCGGGCGAACCCGAACAACCTGTGACTTATCCTTCTGAAGAGTACGCCGTTCGCGACAGGTAGTGACGGCGACACGAAGAAGCCCCACCCCTGGGAGGCCCCCATGACCAGCGTGACGTCCCCACTTGCCGGGCAGGCCATCGGACTTGCGGCAGTGCCCGATCCGGTGTTCTCCGGCGCGATGGTGGGACCGGGCACCGCCATCGATCCCGTGCGCGAGCCCTCGGAGGCGGTGGCCCCCGTCGACGGTGTGGTCGTCTCCCTGCACCCGCACGCGTACGTAGTAGTCGACGGTGAGGGTCACGGTGTCCTCACGCACCTCGGGATCGACACGGTCCAGCTCAACGGCGAGGGCTTCGAGCTGCTGGTGAACAAGGGCGACACCGTGACGCGCGGCCAGGCCGTCATCCGCTGGAACCCGGCCGCGGTCGAGGCCGCCGGCAAGTCCCCCATCTGCCCCGTCGTCGCGCTCGAGGCGACCGCCGACTCCCTCTCCTCCGTCGTCGAGTCCGGGGACGTGAAGGCCGACGACGCGCTCTTCAGCTGGCAGTGACGCGTCCGCCTGCACAGGCGAGTCGGACATCCACCGCGGCGGAACGGTCCGCCGCTCAATCGGAGACGGTGAAATGGAGACAACGCTGCGAGGCGTCGGCGTGAGCCACGGTGTGGCGATCGGCGAGGTTCGGCACATGGGTACGGCGGTGCTGGAACCGCCGGCGAAGCAGATCACCGCGGCCGAGGCGGAGCGCGAACAGGGGCGCGCCCGTCAGGCCGTGGAAGCTGTGTCGGCCGACCTGATCGCGCGCGGCCAGCTGGCCGGTGGCGAGGCCCAGCACGTGCTCGAGGCCCAGGCGATGATCGCCACGGACCCCGAGCTGATGGCGGACGTGGACCGGCGGATCGCCGTCGGCAGCACCGCCGAGCGCGGCGTCTACGACGCGTTCGCGTCCTACCGCGACCTGCTCGCGGGGGCCGGCGAGTACATGGCCGGGCGCGTGGCCGACCTGGACGACGTGCGCAACCGGATCGTGGCGCGCCTGCTGGGCGTTCCGATGCCGGGCGTGCCGGACAGCGACGAGCCGTACGTGCTGATCGCGCGGGACCTGGCTCCGGCCGACACCGCGCTGCTCGACCCGTCGCTCGTGCTCGGCTTCGTGACCGAGGAGGGCGGGCCGACCAGCCACAGCGCCATCCTGGCGCGGGCGCTGGGCGTTCCGGCGATCGTGGCGCTGCCGGGGGCCGGTGAGATCGCCGAGGGTACGGTCATCGCCGTCGACGGCAGCACCGGCGACCTGTTCCTGGAGCCGACCGCGCAGAAGCGGGCCGAGCTGGAGGCCGCGGCCGCCGAGCGGAAGGCGGCGCTGGCCGCCTCCTCCGGTCCGGGCGCGACCTCGGACGGTCACCGGGTGCCGCTGCTGGCGAACGTCGGCGGTCCGGCGGACGTGCCGGCGGCCGTGGAGGCCGGGGCCGAGGGTGTGGGTCTGTTCCGCACCGAGTTCCTGTTCCTCGACGACAGCAAGAAGGCGCCGTCCGAGGAGAAGCAGATCGAGTCCTACCGCAAGGTGCTCGAGGCCTTCCCCGAGGGCCGCGTGGTCGTGCGCGTGCTGGACGCCGGCGCCGACAAGCCGCTGGACTTCCTGACGCCGGGCGACGAGCCGAACCCGGCGCTGGGCGTGCGCGGTCTGCGCAGCCTGCTGGACCACCCGGAGGTGCTGCGGACGCAGCTGACCGCGCTGGCCAAGGCAGCCGAGGGTCTGCCGGTGTACCTCGAGGTCATGGCTCCGATGGTGGCCGACCGGATCGACGCGAAGGCGTTCGCGGACGCCTGCCGCGAGGCCGGGCTGCGGGCGAAGTTCGGGGCGATGGTGGAGATCCCCTCCGCCGCGCTGCGGGCGCGCTCGATCCTCCAGGAGGTGGAGTTCCTGTCGCTCGGCACGAACGACCTGGCGCAGTACGCGTTCGCCGCCGACCGTCAGGTGGGTGCGGTGTCCCGGCTCCAGGATCCGTGGCAGCCGGCGCTGCTCGACCTGATCGCCATGTCGGCCGACGCGGCCAAGGCGGAGGGCAAGAGCTGTGGTGTCTGTGGCGAGGCCGCTTCGGATCCGCTGCTGGCCTGTGTGCTGACGGGTCTGGGTGTCACCTCCCTTTCGATGGGTGCCGCTTCGATTCCGTACGTGCGGGCGACGCTGGCCAAGTACACGCTCGCGCAGTGCGAGCGCGCTGCCGCGGCCGCGCGCGCCGCGGACACCGCGGAGGAGGCCCGTGTGGCCGCCCAGGCGGTGCTGTCCGGCGAGTAGCCGTACGGATTGCCGTACGGATTGCCGTGTGATCGAGGGGCCTTCGCCGGTGGCGGGGGCCCCTCGGTCGTGTCCGGGGGTGGTCAGTGGTGAGGGCCGGGGAGGTCGACTTCGAAGCCGGGGCAGTATTCGACGCCGGGTTCCGGGGCCACGGGGTCGCCGGTGTCGGCGTCCGTGCAGTAGGCGTCGAAGACCGCCGCGGCGGTGAGGGGAACCAGGCGGCCGCGGTCCAGGCGCCAGCCGTGGACCCGGTCGCGGAAGCCCTCGGTGGTGCTGCGCAGGACCAGTCCCCCGGCTCCGCCGAGGGCGAGGCCGGTGGCGAGGACGGTCACGAACTCCAGGGCGTCGCGGCCCTCGGTGAGGAGCGGGCCGTCCGTGCCCTCGGACGCGGTGAGGCCGGCCGGGTCGCAGGGCACGGCGGGCCCTTCGGCGTGCAGGACGGCGAGGAGCTGTTCGTGCTCGGCGGGGACGCTGCAGACGAAGTGGTGGTGGCCGGGGCCGGCGCCGGCGACCAGGCGGCGCAGGATGGCGGCGGCGCGTTCGAAGGAGGCCCGGCCGATGTCGTCGCCGCAGTCGGCGCAGCTGCCGGCGCCGGAGAGGAGGGCGCCGGCGTACTCCCACGTCGCCTGCCGGAGCGAGGCGTCCACGAGGAGGGGTACGAGTTCGTCGATGGGCTGGCCGGTGTAGGGGAGGCGGGCGGCCCGGCCGCCGAGTTCGGCGGTGAAGCGGGTGCGGGTCCCGGCGCTGTCCGGGTCGAGGCCGTGTTCGGTGCAGTAGTCGGTGTACTCCTCGGGGTCGAAGAGGGCGACGGTGGTGTGGATGCCCTGCCCGGCGAGGGAGCGCAGCAGGTCGTCCACGTGGTGGAGGTAGTCGGCGTAGGTGTCCTCGTGGTGGCCGAAGGTGAAGCTGCGGTAGCCGCGCATGGCCGCGAAGTCCCCGGGGTCGGCGAGGATGCCGACGGTGCTGGGGACCTCGCGGCGCAGCTCGCGGCGGCGGCGTGAGGTGGTGCGGTTCGTGCTGCGGTTCGTGCTGCGCGCGGTGTTCGGCGTGCCCTTCATGGTTCCCCCTGAGCGATGCGAAGGCTTGCTCACTCAGAGTAGTCACGGGCACTGACAGTCACTTGCGGCTGCGGGCGAGCTCTTCGTAGAAGGCGAGGAGGCCGGGGTCGTCGACCGATCCCGGGTTCACGGCCTTGGCCAGGGGGGTGCCCTGGAGGAGGCGCTTGACGGGGACCTCGATCCGCTTGCCGGTCAGGGTGTGCGGGACCGCCGGGACCTCGATCACCTCGTCGGGTACGTGGCGCGGGGAGAGCTGCTCGCGGATGGTGGCGGCGATCTTCTTGCGCAGGGCCTCGTCGAGGACGGCGCCGGGGGCGAGGTGGACGAAGAGCGGCATCCAGTAGCCGCCGTCCGCCTCTTCCAGGCCGATGACCAGGGACTCCTTGATCTCGGGGAGCCGCTCGACGGCCTCGTAGATGTCGGCGGAGCCCATCCGGACGCCCTGCCGGTTCAGGGTGGAGTCGGAGCGTCCGTGGATGACCACCGATCCGTGGTCGGTGATCGTGATCCAGTCCCCGTGGCGCCAGACGCCGGGGAACATCTCGAAGTAGCTGTCGCGGTAGCGGCTGCCGTCGGGGTCGTTCCAGAAGTGGATCGGCATGGAGGGCATGGGGTTGGTGACGACGAGTTCGCCGACCTCGCCGGTGAGGGGCTTGCCCGCCGGGTCCCAGGCCTGGAGGTCCGTGCCGAGGCAGGCGGCCTGGAGTTCGCCGATGTGCACGGGGAGGGTGGGGACGGCGCCGGCGAAGCAGCTGCACACGTCGGTGCCGCCGCTGACGGAGGCGATCCAGAGGTCCTCGGCGACCTCGTCGTGGAGCCAGCGGAAGCCGTCGGGCGGGAGCGGGGAGCCGGTGGTGGCCACGCACTTCACGGCGGAGAGGTCGAAGTCGCGCGCCGGGTGGACCCCGGCCTTGCGGCAGGCCATCACGTAGGCGGCGGAGGTGCCGTAGAGGGTGGCGCCGGTGCGCTCGGCGATCCGCCACTGGGCGGCGGTGTCCGGGTAGCCGGGGCTGCCGTCGTAGAGGACGACGGTGGTGCCGGTGAGCAGGCCGGAGACGAGGAAGTTCCACATCATCCAGCCGGTGGAGGTGTACCAGAAGAAGCGGTCCTGCGGGCCGAGGTCGCAGTGCAGGCCGAGCTGCTTGAGGTGTTCGAGGAGGATGCCGCCCTGGGACTGCACGATCGCCTTGGGGGCGCCGGTGGTGCCGGAGGAGTAGAGGATCCAGAGCGGGTGGTCGAAGGGGACCGGCTCGAAGACGGGCTCGGTGTCGCCGGCGGTCAGCTCCGACCAGGCGAGGGTGCCCTCGGGGGCGGGGGTGCCGAGGAGCGGGATGTGGACGACGGCGCGCAGCGAGGGGAGCTCGGCGCGCAGCTCGGCGACGGTCTCGCGGCGGTCGTGCTCCTTGCCGCCGTAGCGGTAGCCGTCGATGGTGAACAGGACGACGGGTTCGACCTGCTGGAAGCGGTCGAGGACGCTGCGGGCGCCGAAGTCGGGGGCGCAGGAGGTCCAGACTCCGCCGACGGCGGCGGTGGCGAGGAGGGCGACGACCGCTTCGGGGATGTTGGGGAGGTAGCCGCTGATCCGGTCGCCGGGGCGGACGCCGAGGGCGCGCAGTCCGGCGGCGAGCGAGCCGACCTGGCGGCGGAGCTCGGACCAGGCGACCGGGGTGGGTTCGTGGGTCTCGTCGACGTGGAGCAGGGCCGGGTCCGCGGCGCGCGCCGGGTCCTCGGAGGCGCGCAGGGCGTGCTCGGCGTAGTTGAGGGTGGAGCCGGTGAACCAGTGGGCGCCGGGCATGGAACGGTCGGCGAGGACCGACTCGTAGGGGGTGGTGAAGCGGACGTCGAACCACTCGGCGACGGCCTGCCAGAAGGTGTCGAGCTCGTCGACGGACCAGCTGTGCAGGGCCGGGTAGCCGCCTTCGGCGGGGGCGCCGAAGCGCTCCGCGGCCCAGGCCTGGAAGGCGGTGACGCGGGCCGAGGCGATCCGGTCGGGGCTCGGGGACCAGAGGGGTTCCGGCGGGGTGGCTGAGGTCATGGGTCGGCTCCCGGTCAAGTCTGCGGCTCGCGCTTCGTGTGCGTACGGTGCCACCGGTGCGCGGGTGTGTGCGCGGCGGCTCACAGGGACGATGCCATGTGATCGACATCCGCACCAGAGCTGTCCCGGATGGTCGGGTGTGATCGTTTTCCGGGTGAACGGCAGTTGAACGCACCCCGCCGCGCGGCGCCCCGGTGGCAGGGTGACGGCATGGACGGTCGTGATCTGGTGCGTGCGGTGAAAGAGATCGGTACGGCGCGGGGGCGGCGCGCGTGGCGTTCGGCCTGGCGCCATCGGCGGGCGGACGCGGAGGCGCTGCCGCGCCGGGGTGCGGAGCGGGCCCGGGTGCCGGGTCTGCTGACCGGGACCGAGGCCCGGCCGGGCGGGGGCGTGCTGCGTTTCGCGCGCTCCGAGCTGCTGGTACGGGTGACCGTGGGCGGGGCGGTGTTCTGGGGCTGGGACGGGGCGCGGCCGACGCCCTCGTACGCGCTGGTGGGCACCGGCCCGGAGCCGGATCCGCGGGCCTCCCTGGAGCCGGACACGGACGGCGGCTGGCGGGTGGTGTCGGAGCGGGTGACGGTGGCGGTGTCCCGGCACGGGGCGGTGGAGGTGCGCACGCCGGGCGGCGCGGTGCTGCGCAGGGAGCTGCCGCCGCGCTGGTGGGACCCGGTGGCGGGGGCGGGGGCCGTCGGTGATGGTGCCGGGGAGCGGGCTGCGGAGGGCGTCGGCGGAGGCGGGTCGGGGGGGTCCGGCGTGGGCGGGGCGGGGGCGGCAGCCGAAGGGGGTACGGAGGCTTCCGGCGAAGGCGGGGCAGCGGGCGGCGGCGAACGCGGGGCCGGGGCTACCGGCGGAGGCGGGGGCGGGGCTACCGGCGAACGCGGGGCCGGGGCTGCCGGCGGGGCCGGGGGTGGTGTCGGGGGCGGGGGGCGGTGGTTGCAGCGGGCCGAGGTGCCGGCCGACGCGCGGTTCTTCGGGCTGGGCGGCCGGTCGCGGGGGCCCCGGCTGCGGGACGGCGAGTACCGGCTGTGGAACACGGACCCCAAGGGCGGGTTCGGGCCGGGGACCGATCCGCTGTACATCACGATGCCGGTGCAGCTGGTGGTCGCGGACGCCGGGACCCACCTGGCGTTCTACGACAACCCCTGGGACGGCCGGGTGGTGCTGCGCGGCGGTGAGGAGGGGGCCGGTTCCGGCGCCGACCGGCCGGGGTCGAGCGAGCTGCGCATGGAGGGCGGTCCGCCGCGCTGCTGGGTGCTGGTGGGAACCCCGGCGCGGGTGCTCCAGGGGTGGGCGGGGCTGACGGGGGCCGCCGCGGTGCCGCCGGAGTGGGCGCTGGGCTACCAGCACGCGCGCTGGGGGTTCGGAAGCGCGGCCGAGGTCCGGCGGGTGGTGGCCGGGTACGCGGAGCGGGGGATGCCGCTGGCCTGCGTACACCTGGACATCGACCACTACGACGCGCACCGGGTGTTCACCGTGGACCGGGAGGCCTTCCCGGACCTGCCCGGGCTGGCGGCCGAGCTGGGGGCCGGCGGGGTGCGGCTGGTGTCGATCGTGGACCCGGCGGTGAAGGCGGGGGACGCGGTGCACGCCTCGGGGCTCGCGGTCGGGGAGCGGGGGGCGTTCGTACGGGACGCCCGGGGCCGGGAGGTGCGGGGCGAGGTCTGGCCGGGCGAGTGCGCCTACCCGGACTTCACGGATCCGGCGGCGCGCGAGTGGTGGGGCGGGCTGTACGGGGAGCGGCTCGCGCAGGGCTTCGCCGGGTTCTGGCACGACATGAACGAGCCGGTGTCCTTCGCTCCGTGGGGGGACGCGACGCTGCCGAGGTCGGCGCGGCACGTGCTGGAGGGGGCGGGCGGGGACCACCGGGCGGCCCACAACGTGTACGCGCTCGCGATGGCGCGGGCCGGCTGGGAGGGGCTGACGCGGCTGCGCCCCGCCGAGCGGCCGTTCCTCTTCTCCCGGTCGGGGTGGGCGGGGATGCAGCGGTACGGGGGCACGTGGTCCGGTGACGTGGACTCCGGCTGGGAGGGGCTGCGGGCGTCCCTGGCGCTGGTGCTGGGCCTGGGGCTGTGCGGGGTGCCGTACTCCGGGCCGGACGTGGGGGGTTTCGGGGGGACGCCGTCGCCCGAGCTGTACCTGCGGTGGCTGCAACTGGGGGCGTACCTGCCGCTGTTCCGTACGCACTCGGCGATCTGGGCCGGGCGGCGCGAGCCCTGGGAGTTCGGGCCGCGGGTGGAGGCGTACGCGCGGGAGGTGCTGGCCGAACGGGAGCGGCTGCGGCCGTACTTCGTGACGCTGTCCCACCTGGCACGGCGGACGGGGGCGCCGTACGTGCGGCCGCTGTGGTGGGGCGCGCCGGAGGACCGGGTGCTGCGGGACTGCGAGGACGCGTTCCTGCTGGGGGACGCGCTGCTGGTGGCCCCGGTGCTGGAGTGCGGGGCGGACCGGCGGGCGGTGCGGTTGCCCCGGGGGCGCTGGTACGACACCGCGACGGGGGCGGCGCACGAGGGGCCCGGGCAGGTGCTGCTCGACGCCGGGCCGGGGCGGACGCCGGTGCTGGCGCGGGCGGGGGCGGTGCTGCCGGTGCGGCGCGGGGACGGGAGCGTGGGGCTGGAGGCGTGGGCCCCGGCGCGGGGCAGGACCGGCGGCGGGGTGGTGATCCGGGATCCGGGGCCGGGCTTCGAGGCGGGCGAGGTCGAGCGGTACACCGTGCGGTGGGCCGGGGACGCGGTGGTGGTGGAGGACGACGCGGGCGGGGCGGTGAAGGGGGTGGAGGTGAAGGGGGTGTAGGAGGGGCGAGAGGGAGCAGGAGGGAGAGGGGCGGGACCGTTATAGCGGCGCCATAGGCGGGAGCGGCACCCTGCCGGGCGGCGGCGGGATGCCGCCGAGCCGAACGAACAGGGAGTCCGTGATGGTCTTGGCGAGCCCGGCGCGGCCGTACGCACCGTACCGACGGGTGCTGGGCGGAGTGCGCAGATGGGACCTGGCGCCGGGTGCGGAGGTCGTCGGGGCCTGGCAGCTCGTCACGGTGTGGGGGCTGTTCCTGGTGACCGGGCGGGTGCCGGGCGGGTCGGCGGCGGAGCTCGGGCTGCTGGGGGCGGCCGCCGTCGGGGCCGGTTTCCTGCACGGGCTGCTGCTGGTCAAGCCCCTTGCCGTGCTGGGGCGTTGGACGGCCCGGTTGAGCGCCTGGCCGGAGCCGGTGGCGCTGACGGTGCTGCTGGCCGGGCTGTCGGTCGCGCCGGCGCTGCTCGTCCAGTGGTGGCTCGGGACCCGGTGGGAGGTGCTGCCGGGCTTCGGGCCGCTCTGGGCGTGGACGGCCGGCTGCGCGGTGCTGCCGCTGCTGGCGGGGGTGTTGCTGCGGATGCGGCCGGTACCGGCGCGGGAGCTGTGGGCGCGGGGCGCGGTCGTCTCCGGGACCGTGATCGGGCTCGGGGCGCTGGCCGGGCTGGCGGCGGACCTGCCCCTGTAGCCTCCGCCGGGACGGTCCGTCCCGGCGCGGGCGGCGCCCACAAGGTTTCCGGCTAGCCGTAGTGGCCCGCGAACCATGCCGCGGAGGCCCGGGTGTGCAGGGGGAAGGCCAGTTCGGCCGGGGTGCGCAGGACGTGCCAGCCCGTCGTCTCGTCGGTGGGGACCGAGGGCGGGAGGGTGTGCGCCGGGCGGGGCGGCAGGAGGCCGAAGACCAGCAGGTGGCCGCCCGGCGAGCTGAGGACCTCGGCCAGGGCCACCTCGCCGGCCGGGGCCTCGATGCCGGTCTCCTCGCGGAGTTCGCGGACCACGGCCTCCCGCCAGTCCTCCCCGAAGTCCATGAATCCGCCGGGCAGGGCGATGCCGCCGCGGGCCGGTTCGATGGTGCGGGTGATGACGGCCAGGCCGGTGCCGGAGGCGTCCTCGACGGGGAGCAGGGCGACCGCCACCGGGAGCGGGTTGCGGTAGGTGACGGCCCCGCAGGCGGGGCACGTACGGGGCCAGGAGTCGGTGTCGAACAGGGCTCCGCAGGTGGAGCAGTGCGAGTCCTTCAGCTGTGCCGGCATGCGGGGATGGTATGCCAAGGGGCATGCGGATGCTGGTGGTCGGGACGGTGGCGGCAGTGGCCGGGCTGGCGCTGCTGCCGGCCCCCCGGGAACATCCGGCGCCGTCCCCGGGCGCGCGGGCCGGGGCGGCCGGAGCCGTGGCGGGCCACGAGCGGCTTCCCGGGTTCGTGGCGCTGCGGGAGGTGGATCCGAGCGTGGCCGAGGACATGCGCTACGCCGGGGTGCGGAACTTCACCCGGGGGGTCGTGGACGGGTACGAGGAGCCGGTGTGCCTGCTCGCCCGGCCGGCGGCCGAGGCGTTGCGGCGGGCGCAGCGGGACCTGCTGCGCGGCGGGTACTCGCTCAAGGTGTACGACTGCTACCGGCCGCGGCGGGCGGTGGACCGGTTCGTGCGGTGGGCCGGGGAGCCGGACGACCCGGAGGCGAAGGCGGAGCACTATCCGGGGGTGGCGAAGTCGCGGCTGATCGCGGAGGGGTACATCGCCGCGGAGTCGGCCCACAGCCGCGGCAGTACGGTCGACGTGACGCTGGTGGCGCTGCCCGCCCGGCGGGAGGTGGACATGGGCACGGCGTTCGACTTCTTCGGCCCGGAGTCGCACACGGACGCCCCGGGGACGGCGGCGGCGGCGCGGGAGAACAGGCGGCTGCTGCGGCGGGTGCTGGGGGCGCGGGGGTTCGTGAACCTGCCGCAGGAGTGGTGGCACTTCACGCTGCGGCCGGAGGCCTTCCCCGGGACGGCTTTCGACGTTCCGGTGTCTGTCGCGGCCGTGCGGCCATGAGTAGCGTGCGCGTATGACTTTCGGTTCGTACGAAGAGTTCTGGCCGTACTACGTCGCCATGCACTCCCGGGCCGCGACCCGCTGGGTGCACCTCGGCGGGACGCTGACCGGTCTGGCGCTGGGCGCGTACGGGGTGGCGCGCGGGCGGCGCCGCTACCTGGCCGCGCTGCCCCTGATCGGGTACGGGACGGCCTGGCCCGCGCACTTCCTGATCGAGGGCAACAACCCGGCGACCTTCGGACATCCGGCCTGGTCGCTGCGCGGGGACGCGCGCATGATCCGGATGATGCTGGCCGGGCGGGACGCCGAGCTGGACGAGATCGCCCGGAAGTGGCTCGCCGAGAACCGGTGACCGCCGCGCCCTACCGTGGCAGACTTCTGATGCTTCGTCAGATGACGTTGTCCGGGAGGGGTCTTGGAACGCACACGCACACCCGTCGTGCAGGGGTGGTTCACCGAACCGGGCGCGGCGGGCGGCTTCCGTCTGCTCGGCACCCGGTGTTCCGCCTGCACCGCCGTGTTCTTCCCGCGCGAGGACGCGTACTGCCGCAATCCGCACTGCCCCGGCGGGGGCGAGCTCGCCGAGGTGCCGCTGTCCCCGCGCGGCCGCGTCTGGTCCTACACCGACGGCCGCTACCGGCCGCCCGCCCCGTACGCGTCCGATCCGGAGGTGCCCTGGGAGCCGTACACGCTGGTCGCGGTGGAACTGGAGGCCGAGGGGATGGTCGTACTCGGGCAGACGGTCCCCGGGGTGACGGTGGCGGACCTGGCGGTCGGCATGGAGGTCGAGGCGGTCGGCGGCGTCCTGCACGAGGACGCCGGCACCAGCTGGCTGACCTGGCAGTTCAAGCCGGTGGGAGGGGCCTCGTGAACGCGGAGGTGGCCGTCCTGGGGGCCGGCATGCACCCGTGGGGCAAATGGGGGCGCAGCTTCGTCGAATACGGGCGGGCGGCCGCCCGGGCCGCGCTCGCCGATGCCGGGCTGGAGTGGACGGACGTCGGTTCCGTCGTCGGGGCGGACACCATGCGCTCCGGCTACCCGGGCTACGTCGCCGGGGCCACCTTCGCGCGGGCGCTCGGCTGGCAGGGGGCGCGGGTGACCAGCGTGTACGCGGCCTGCGCCTCCGGGGCCCAGGCCATCGGGGCGGCCCGGGCGCAGATCCTGGCGGGGCTGGCGGACGTGGTGCTGGTGGTGGGCGCCGACGCCGCGCCGAAGGGGTTCTTCGCCCCGGCCGGGGGTGAGCGGCCCGACGATCCGGACTGGCTGCGCTTCCGGATCCTCGGCGCCACGAACCCGGCGTACTTCGCGCTGTACGCCCGCCGCCGGATGGCGCTGTACGGGGACACGGGTGAGGACTTCGCGCAGGTCAAGGTGAAGAACTCGGCGGCCGGGGCGCTCAACCCGAACGCCCGCTACCGCAAGGCGGTGACCGCCGGGGAGGTGGCGGCCTCGGCGGTGGTGGCCGATCCGCTGCGGCTGCTGGACATCTGCGCCACCTCGGACGGGGGCGCGGCCCTGGTGCTGAGCAGCATGGAGTTCGCGCGCTCGCGCGGGGTGGCGGACCCGGTGCGGATCCGGGCGGTGTCGACGGTGACCCCCACGTATCCCCGTACGGTGCTGGACCTGCCGGACATCGCGACCGACTCGGCGGTGGCGGCCGCCCCCGCGGCCGGGTCCTTCCGGGCCTCGATCGCGCGGGCCGCGTACGAGGAGGCCGGGCTGGGGCCGCGGGACCTGTCGCTGGCCGAGGTGTACGACCTGTCGACCGCCCTGGAACTGGAGTGGTACGAGGACATCGGGCTCTGCGCCGAGGGCGAGGGGGCCAAGCTCCTGCGGGAGGGGGCCACCGCGCTGGGCGGGCGGGTGCCGGTGAACCCGAGCGGCGGGCTCGCCTCGTTCGGGGAGGCGGTGCCGGCGCAGGCCATCGCCCAGGTGTGCGAGCTGACGTGGCAGCTGCGGGGTACGGCCGGGGCACGGCAGGTGCCGGGGGCGCGGGCCGGGATCAGCGCGAACCAGGGGCTGTTCGGCCACGGCTCGGCGGTCGTGGCAGTGCGCTGAGGCCGTGGCGGGCGGGGGCTCTGGGGCTCTTGCGCGGACCGGTACGGGCTCCGGCCGGGGCCGGTGCGGGCTCCGGCCGGGGCCGGTGCGGGCTCCGGCCGGGGCCGGTGCGGGTCTGAACTGGAGCTGTTGTCGGGATGCTTGACGGCCTCCGACGGCGGGTTCACACTCGCTGCACGGTCCCGCGACCGGGACCCCCGGATCCCCCCATGAGAGCTGCGGCCCGTACCCCAGTCGGCGGGGGTACGGGCCGCCTCGCCGCGCGCGGCCCACCCGTGGGGCCCTGCTCGGGGGCGGCCGCTCAGGCCCCCAGGCTCCGGCGGCGGGCACGGGCCAGGGACATGGCGTGTTCCACCACCCCGACCAGCACGTCCTTGACCGACTCGCGGTCGCGGGCGTCGCAGAGCAGGACCGGCACCTCCGGGTCGAGGTCGAGCGCCTCGCGGACGGTGACCACCGGGTGGCGGTCGGCGCCGTCGAAGCAGTTGACCGCGACGACGAAGGGGATGCCGCGCCGCTCGAAGTAGTCGATGGCGGCGAAGCAGTCGGCGAGGCGACGGGTGTCGGCCAGCACCACCGCGCCGAGCGAACCCTGGGCCAGCTCGTCCCACAGGAACCAGAAGCGGTCCTGTCCGGGCGTGCCGAAGAGGTAGAGCACCAGGTCCTCGCGCAGGGTGATGCGGCCGAAGTCCATGGCCACGGTCGTGGTGCTCTTCCCCTCCACTCCCACGGTGTCGTCGACGGCGGCCCCGGGTTCGGAGAGCCGTTCCTCCGTCCGCAGCGGGCGGATCTCGCTCACCGCGCTGACCAGGGTGGTCTTTCCCACCCCGAAACCGCCCGCGACCAGGATCTTCAGGGTCAGCGGCTCGACCGGCGACACGGCATGCATCGCGCCGGTGCGGCTAGAGCGCCCGAAGGCCATCGATCACCTCACGCAGAATGGATTCATCGGGCAGTTCGGCCGGGGGTACCGGCCTGGTCACGTGGACCAGTTCGTCGGCGACGAGGTCACCGATCAGGACCCGGACGACGCCGATGGCGAGGTCCAGCTCCGCGGCGAGCTCCGCGACCGACTGGGGGCGTTCCCGGCACAGCCCGAGGATGTGGGCGTGCTCCGGGGACAGGGTCAGGTCCCAGACCGGATCGTCGGCCGCCGGTTCGGCGACGACGAGCGCGATCAGGTCGAGCCGGTGCTGGCCGGCGTGACTGGTCCGGCCGCGGGTCATGGCGTACGGGCGTACGACGGGACCCGCGTCGTCGTCGAACCAGTGCGCGTGGCCGCCCTCGGGCGGGGATTCCGGAACGCCCGGAGTGCCCGGGGTACCCGGAACGCCTGGGGCGGCGGAGGTGCCTGGGTTGCCCGGGGTGCCTGGGGTGTCGGCGGGATGGGCCTGGCCTGGATCGCTCATGCCGTCCGTCTCACCCTCCGGCTGGCGACCCGGTGCGCGGGGCGGTCGCCAGGTGGTCGCCGACGCGCTTGACCATCAGCGTCATCTCGTACGCGACCTGGCCGACGTCGGAGTCGGCGTCGGACAGGACGGCCAGGCAGCTGCCGTCGCCGGCGGCCATCACGAACAGGAACGCCTCGTCCAGCTCCACCACCGTCTGGCGGACCCGGCCCGACTCGAAGTGCCGGCCCACGCCCTTGGCCAGGCTGTGGAAGCCGGAGGCCACGGCCGCCAGGTGCTCGCTGTCCTCGCGGGTCAGGTCCTTGGAGCTGCCGGTGGGCAGGCCGTCGCCGGAGAGGACCACCGCCTTGCGGATGCTGCCCACCTTGTCGACGAGCTCGTCGAGGAGCCAGTTGAGCGGGCCGGAGCCGCGGCCCCGGGTGTCGTTTCCGGTCTGCGGTGCGGTCATCGACCGTCCCCTTCGTTCTCGTGCGCGGGACCGTCGGCGGCGGGGGTGCCGGCCGCGGCCTCGGACTGCTGCTGTGCGTGTGCGTCGCGGCCCGCCGTCCAGCCCCGCTGGAGCGCGGACATGCGCGCGCGCACGTCCTCCGCGTCGCGGTCGGTCACCGGCTGGGCGGGGGTGCGTTCCTCGGCGGGGGCCGGGGCGTTCTTCAGCTGGGGTGCCAGGTTGGCCTGCCGGACCCGCCGGGGCAGCCCGCCGGGGGCCGCCGGGGCGGTACGGGGCGCCGCGCCCTCGGCGGGGGCGGTACGGGGCTCGCCGCCGGGCGCGGGCCGGGGCTCCACCCGGCGGCCGTGCTCCGCGACCAGGGTCGGGGTGGGGCGCCGGCGGGGCAGCGGGACGGTCCCCCCGGTGCGGGGGGCGGCGTCCGGGCGGGCCGGGTCCGGCCGGGGGCGCTCGACGCGGACCGGGCCGGTGGGGGCCAGCGGGTCCCGGCCGCGGTCGCGCTCGCCGGTACGGGTGTGGCCACGGCCGGGGTCGGCCTCGGCCGCGGCGCCCTGGGCCCGCTCCCAGTCGCGGTGGCGGTCCGCGCTGCGGTCGCCGATCCGGTCGCCCTTCCAGGCCCCGCGCTCGGGGTGCCGGTCGCCGTGCGGGCGGTCGGCGGCGCGCAGGCCCAGCAGGGCGTTGCGGGAGATGCCGCCGGGCGGGGTCTCGTCGTCGAGGGTGGCCATCGGCGGCCGGCCGCCGACTCCGGTGAGGCCGGGAATGCCGGTGGCGACGTCGTCGAGGCCCTCGGGGTCCTCCACGCCCTCCAGCCCGTCCAGGCCGAGCGCCCCGGCCGGGGGCTCCAGCTCCACCGGTCCGTTCAGCACCCCGGCGGGCAGCGGGCGGGGCGGGGCCGGGCGGTCCACGGCCGCGTGCACCGGCCGGCCGGCGAGCTTGGCCCCGGGGGCTCCCTTGACGGCCTTCGCGCTCTGGGCGCCGACGAGCCCCGGGGCGCCCTTGGCGCCCTTGATGCCGTCGAGGCGGATGCCGGCGCCGTTGGTGTCGGGGGCCTCGGTGAGCAGCTCGGCGGGGAGGAACACCACCGCGGTGGTGCCTCCGTACGGGCTGTGCTGGAGGACGACCTTCACGGCATGGCGGCGCGCGAGGCGGCTGACCACGAAGAGGCCGAGGCGGTCGGTGTCGGAGAGTTCGAACTCGGGGGTCTCGGCCAGGCGGAGGTTGGCGTCGAGGAGCGCCTCGGGGTTCATGCCGAGGCCGCGGTCGTGGATCTCCAGGGTGAAGCCGTTCGCTACGCGTTCGCCGTGGACCTGGACCGCGGTGTGCGGGGGCGAGAACACCGTGGCGTTCTCCAGGAGTTCGGCGATGAGGTGGGTGACGTCGGCGACGGCCGGTCCCTCGATGCCCAGGCGGGGCAGCCGGCGCACCTCGATGCGTTCGTAGTCCTCGACCTCGGCGACGGCGGCCCGTACGACGTCCATCAGCTGGACGGGCTTGCGCCACTGGCGGGAGGGCGCGGCGCCGGAGAGGATCACCAGGCCTTCGGCGTGGCGGCGCATGCGGGTGGTCATGTGGTCGAGGCGGAAGAGGTCGGCGAGCTCCTCGGTGTCCTCGGTGCGCCGTTCCATGGTGTCGAGGAGGGTCAGCTGGCGGTGCAGGAGCACCTGGTTGCGGCGGGCGAGGTTGACGAACACCTCGGAGACGCCGCGGCGCAGCTCGGCCTGCTTGACGGCGGCCTCGACGGCGGCGCGCTGGAGGCTGTTGAGGGCCAGGGCGACCTGGCCGACCTCGTCCTTCTCGAATTCGAGGCGGGGTGCCTCGGTCTCCACGTCGACGGTCTCGCCGGCGGCGAGGCGGCGCATCACGCTGGGCAGGCGGACGCCGGAGGCCTCGTGGGCGTCCTTGCGGAGCCGGGAGAGGTCGCGGATGAGGTCGCGGCCGATGCGGACGGACAGGACGAGGGAGACGGCGAGGGCGATGAAGCCGAGGACGCCCGCGACGGCGGCCTGGACGAGGACGCCCATCGCGACGGGCCTGACGCGCTTTTGGTAGCGGTCCCCGGCGGCGGTG
Organism: Streptomyces sp. NPDC002032; assembly: GCF_042890765.1. Lineage (NCBI taxonomy): Bacteria > Bacillati > Actinomycetota > Actinomycetes > Kitasatosporales > Streptomycetaceae > Streptomyces > Streptomyces sp. NPDC002032. Next base: position 16,666 of record NZ_JBIASM010000009.1, read on the forward strand.
CCCATGGTGGCGAGGTCGTCGATGACCTTGCCGGCGGACTCGTCCCACTGGGCGGCGGTGACGCTGCGCGGATTCTTGCCCGGGCCCGCCGCGATGAACCGTTCCTCCGCGTCACGCAGGGCCTTGCTCTCCGGGCCCTTCCAGTACTGCTCGAAGATCTCGCGGTCGCCGGCCGGGAGGATCGCCAGGTTGAAGTCGTAGAGCAGGACGCGGCCCGCGACGAGGTCGGACACGTGCCGGACGTCCGGGGCGGTGACGTTGCGGGCGGCGAGGGCGGCGGCGATGACCGCGTCCTCGCGCGAGAGGGTCTCGCGGGCGCGGGTGATGCCGACGAGGGCGCGGCCCTGCTTGTCCATCTCCACGTTCTCCAGGGCGTGGAGGTTCATCAGGAACTCGTAGCAGGGGTCGACGAGCCGGCTGTAGAGCTCCAGGGCCTGGCCCGGGTCGAGGGAGCCGCCGTCGACGGAGCGGCGCAGGGCGGTGATGCCGTGGAAGGCTTCGAGGATGGAGGTGAGGCGGGCCCGGGTCTGCGGGGTGACCTCGTCGACGACCTCGGGGTCGGCCGCGTTCGCGGTGATCCCGCGGACCACCGTGTCGGTGGCGGTGCGGCTCTTGGTGAGTTCGGCGGTCGCGGCGGCGGAACGGGGGTCGCCGATGACGACCAGGGTCTGGCGGCGTTCCTTCTGGATGACGCGGACGACGTCCTCGATCGGGTAGCCGACCTTGTCGATGACGTACGCGACATCGAGCAGCTGGAGCGCTTGCCGGCCGGTGATGACCGTGGAGAAACCCCAGAGGGCGGTCAGGGAGACGAGCGGCACCAGGAGCAACGCCACGATCTTCCGGCGGATGGACTTCCCGCGAAAGCGCATGGCCTCCCCAGCCTCCCCCAGCTCAACCCCCTTGCCAGGGGTCGGTGTTCCGTCATTTAAACGGCGTGAGCCTACTACTGCCGCGGAGCGGCTTCGAAGGCGTGTCCGGACATTTTCGGCCGGGCCCCCCGACGAAGATCACCAGTTGTCCGATACTTCCGGTCAAGTCCAGCCCGATATGTGGCAGATGACACTTGGTGGGGTGTGAGTACCGGCATTCGGATGGATGGCTGGAATTCTTCGTTCCGCGATCTTCGAAGCGTCCGCGATACGGGAATCTCCGGACCGCCCCGCACGTCTGACAGGACGAGGACACGGGCGGGGCATCGGCGGGGCATCGGCGGGCATCAGCGGGCATGGGCGGGCCGCTCGGCGGGAAAGTGAGCGGACGATGAGGATGTACGAAGAGGACGGCGCGGCGGCCCGGGGCCTGTGGGTGGAGGAACCGGCCCGCCGGTACCGCATGCCCGACCCGGTGCGCGGCAGCGCGGTACGGGCGCTCCTGGTGGTGGCGGTGACCCTGACCGAGGCCACGATCACCTTCTTCCTCGCGGTGACCGGCTCCTGGCTCGCCCTCCCGCTCGTGCTCATCGGCATAGCCGGGACGGTGGTGGCCACCTGGGCGGTGCTCGACGTGTGGATCACCCGCCAGATGTGGAGCCAGCGCCACGGGGTCCTGTCCGAACCCAGCAGCGCGGCGGGGCCCCGGCGGCGCTGAGCGTCGCCGGGGCCCCGCCGCGCGGTGGGCGGGCCGCGGTCAGGAGCGGCGGAACATACGGGTCGCCGTGATCTCGCCGTGGATGGTCTCCCCCTCCGGCGAGGGCTGGGGCAGTCCCGGGCGCAGGTGCTCCTCGACGCTGATGTACTTCAGGCCCGCCCGCAGGTCGGCGTCATTGCGCAACCGGATGACCAGCGGGAACTCGGCGAGCGCCGTGGTGTCGAACAGGCCCGTCGTGTAGAGCAGCTGGACGCCGAGGGCGTCCGAGACGGCCCGCTGGAGCTCCAGCAGGTAGGTGGCGTTCGCGCGGCCGATGGGATTGTCCAGGAACAGCGTGCCCGCGTGCCGGTGCTTGTCGCGCCCGCGGTCGTTGCTGCGCAGCGCCGCCATGGTGCAGTACAGCGCGATGGCGGCGGTGAGCAGCTGGCCGCCGGAGAAGACGTCGCCCATCTGCCCCACGGGCACCCGCTCGGCGCGCAGCACCGCGTCCGGCTTCAGGATCTCGACGGCGATGCCCTTGGGCTCCAGCGCCGCCTGGACGCCGCGCAGCAGCAGGGACATGCCGTCGCGGCGGCCGCCCTCGCCGAAGGAGGCGGCGCTGTTCTTCTTGACGGCGGCGCGGGTGGCCTCGTCGATGACCTCGCCCAGCCGCTCGGTGAGGGTGGCCTGGTCGGGCTCCTCGAAGCGGATCCGCAGGAACTCCTGTCCCGACCACTCCCCCAGGCCCTCGGGCAGCTGCGACAGGCGCTGCGCCGACCGCAGGGTGGCCAGGGCCGATTCGACGAGTCCGCGCAGCCGGTCGACGATGCTGTCGCGGTTGCGCTCCAGCTGCGCGAGCTCGTCGGTGAGGACGCGCAGCCGGGGGGCGAACGCGGTGGCCCAGGCGGCGGCGTGCTCGGGCAGCGCGGAGGCGGGCAGCTCCCGGATCTGCTGGCGCGCGGGGGTGCGTACCTGCTCGTAACGGGTCGCGTTGGCGTGCCGGACGAGGACGTCGCTCGCCTCCCGCAGCGCGGACTCGGCGGCCGAGAGGTCGGCCGCGCAGCCGCGCAGGGAGCGGCGGGCCTCGGTGGCGGACTGGCGGGCCTCCTCCAGGGTGCCCGGGTGCGCCACCGGCTCCTGCTCGGCGGTGTGGTCGGGGTGGGTGTGGTCGCGCAGCAGGTCCCGCAGGAGGGCGGCGGTCTCCTCGAAGCCGCCGGCGCCGTCCTCGGCGGTGCGGTGGGCGCGCAGCAGGTCGGCGTGGGCGGCGCGGGCGGACTCCACGGCGGCGGAGTGCGCGGCCAGCTGGGCGGTGGCCGTGCGCAGCAGGCCCTGGGCCTGTTCGGCGTCGGCGGGGACCAGTTCGCCGGGGAGCTCGGTGTGGGCGTCGCCCTCGGCGGGGGCGTGCCGTTCGGCCTCGCCGCGCAGCCGGCCGAGCTGCTCGCTCGCGGTGGACGCCCGGGACTCCAGCATCTGTACGAGGGCCTCGGCGCGGGCGGCGGCGGCCTGCCGGGAGGGGCCGTCGGCGCCGTCGGTGCCTTCGAGGAGCTGGGCGGCGCGGGTGCGGACCTTGTTGGTGAGACGGTCGAGTTCGGCGAGGGCGGCGCTCTCGTCGCTCTCGGCGCGGGCCTGTTCGGCGCGCAGGTCGGCGCCGACGCCGACCTTCTCGTAGAGCCGGGAGGCGGCGCGGTAGGCCTCGCGCAGCTCGGGGAGCGGGGCGCGCGGGGCGTCCCCGTCGGGGAGCTGGTCGGGGGCGCCGGCGATCTCGGCGCGTTCGGCGCGCAGGGCGCGGGCGGTGCGGCGGGCGTCGTCGGCGGCGCGCTGGGCGGCGCGGCGGTCCTCGTCGGCGGCGCGGGCCCGGTCCAGGCAGGCTTCGGCGCGGGCCTCGGACTCGGCGGCCTCGTCGGCGAGTTCGCGGAGCCGGGCCTGCCAGCCGGCGCGTTCGCGCAGCCGGTGGGCGAGGCCGGAGAGGAGGTCGGCGGCGCGGCGGGCCCGCTGGGCGGTGTCCTGCCGTTCGTCGCGGACCCGGGTGGCGTCGCCGGAGGCCTCGTCGGCCTCGGCGCGGGCGGTACGGGCCTCCGCGAGTTCGGCGTCGGTCTCCTCGGCGAAGGAACGGGCCGCGGCGGCGTGCTCGGCGAGTTCGGTGAGCCGGCCGGGCGGGCAGCCGGTGCGCCAGGAGGCGAGCCGGGCGGCGAGTTCGCGGTCGCCGGAGAGCCGGGCGGCGAGTTCGCGGATCTCGGTGTCGCGGGCGGTGGCCCGGGCGCGCAGGGCCTGGCGCTCCTCGTCGGCGGCGTGCTCGTCGTGCATGGCCGGGTTCGGCGAAACGATGAAAACACCGGACACGGCCGGATCGCCGTCCGCGGGGGGTGCCGGCGCCAGCAGCGCGGCGGCGGTGCCGACGGCGACGGCGGAGCGGGGCAGCAGCGCGGCGGCGGAGAGCACCTCGCGGGCGCGCTGGTGGGTGTCCGGGTCGGTGATGACGACGCCGTCGACGAGCTCGGGGCGGGCGGCGAGGACGGCGGCGTGGTCGGCGGGGTCCACGGACTGGGCCAGGTAGCGCCAGCCGGGCAGGGCCGGGATGCCGTGCTCGCCGAGGTACTCGACGGTGGCCAGGACGTCGGGGCCGGGCGGCAGCAGGCCGCCGTCGCCGAGGGCGCCCAGGATGCGGGCGTCGTCGGCGGCGGCGGTGCGCAGCTCGAAGAGCTGGCGTTCGGCGGCGCCGACGGTGTCGGCCAGCATCCGCAGCAGTTCCTCGGAGCCCCGGTCGAGGTCGGCGACCGTCAGGCCGGTGGCGCCGGAGGCGGGGCCGGAGGCGGGGCCGGCGCCCGGCCGGCCCGCGACCGCGACGGCGCCCGCGGCTCCGGAGCGGGCGGTGCCCGGGTGCCCGGAGGCGGGGACGGCGCCGCCCGCGTCGGCGTCGGCGGCCCGGGCGGGAGCGCCCGGGTCCGCGCCGGCTCCTGCCGCGCCCGCCCCCGTACCCCCGCGCGGGCGCGGGAGGAAGGTGTCGGGGGCCGACGGGAGGCCCAGCAGCTCCGCCAGGCGGGGCGCGGCGGCCAGGGAGGCGGCCGCACGCTCCTCGGCGGCGTGCGCGGCTTCGGCGGCGGCCGCGGCGTCGGCGGCGCGGGCGGCGGTGAGTTCGGCGCGGGATTCGGCGGCGGCCGCCGCGCGGGCCGCTTCGGCCGCGGTGCGGGCGGCTTCGCGGGCCTCGTCCCAGGCGCCTACGGCGGCCTTCTCGGCGTCGCTGGCGGCCAGCGCGGCGCGGGCCGGGTCGGCGTCGGGGGCGGTGTCGTCGAGCCAGCCCGCCTTCACGGCCTCGGCGGTCTCCTGCTCGACCTCGGCGAGGCGGGCCCGCAGGTGTTCGGCCTCGCTGCGGGCGCGCTGGGCGGCGGTCGCGGCGGCGGTGGCGTCGCGGTGGGCGCTCTCGCCGATGTCCTGGAGGCCGGCGGAACGCTCCTCCTCCTCGTTGGCCCGGCGTTCGCCTTCCTCGGCGGCGGTGTGCAGGGCCCGTACCAGCTCCCCGGCGGCCGTGGCACGGGCGGCGAGGGCCGGGGCCGCGTCCCGCTCCGCCTCCAGGATCGCGGCGGCGACGCGGGCCGAGCCGTCGGCGGCGGCCCGGTGGCGCAGGACGGTCTCGGCGGCCTGCCAGGCGGAGTGCAGGGTGCGCGCTTCGAGGAGTTCGCGGCGCTGGGCGGCGGCGGCCTTGTCGGCGACGGCCAGGGCCAGCGAGGCGTGCCGGTAGGCGAGTTCGGCGGCGATGGCGGCGCTGCGGGCGCGCTGCGCCTCGGCGGCGGTGACCTCGTGGGCGGCGCCGGTGACCTGCTGGGCGAGGTCGGCGGCGCGGCCGCGTTCCGCGGTGGCGCGGGCGGACAGCCGCCGGGCCAGGGTGCGGGTGCGGCGTTCGGCGCCGGCGTGGACGTCCCGCAGCCGGGAGCGGGTCTCGGCGGCCTCGACGATGCGGGTGAGGAGGTCCACGGAACCGGCGGTGAAATCGCGTTCGGCCATCAGCTCGGCGCGGCGGCCCAGCTTGTTGCCGAAGCCGTGGACCAGGTCGGCGAGGCCGTCGGTGTCCCGGGTGTCGGTGACGGCGCGCAGCAGCAGGTCGGTGAAGTCGGAGTCCTTCTTGACCGCGAAGAGGCCCGCGGCCTCCCCCTCGTCGGCGTTCATCTCGCGCTGGTAGCGGAAGAGTTCGGGGTCGAGGCCGAGTTCGGTGAGGTGCTCGTTCCAGCGGTCGTGGATCTCCTCCCAGTACACCTCCAGGTGCGGGTACGCCTTCCCGGCCTCGGTGAGCGCGTCGCGGAAGCCCTTCATCGTGCGGCGGCGGCCCTGGGCGCCGGAAGCGCCCTCGACGGGCGGGCGCACGGACGTGGCCTCGGCGACGGGGAGGTTGTCCAGGCCCAGGCCCGGGCCGGGGCGGAAGGAGTACCAGGCCTCGGCGAACTTGCGGGGGTCGCCCGAGACCTGGCGGCCGCGCCATTCGCTGACCTTCCCGACGACGACGCACTCGCCGGTCTGGGTGTGCTGCCACTCCAGGGCGACGTGGCCGCAGTCGTCGGCGAGCAGGAACTTGCGCAGCACGCCGGAGCTGGCGCCGCCGAGGGTGTTGCGGTGGCCCGGGAGCATCACCGAGAAGATCAGCTTCAGCAGGACGGACTTGCCGCCGCCGTTCTCCAGGAAGAGCACGCCCGCGGGCGCGGGGCGCCGGGGCGGGCCGGTGGGCTCGTCCTCGAAGAACTCCGCCTGCGCGGGCGCCGGGTGGGGCACCGGCTCGCCGACTCCGCGCAGGTCGAGCACGGTGTCGGCGTAGCGCGCGCCGGCGGGCCCGATGGAGTAGAGGCGGATCCGGGACAGCTCGTACATGGCGGCGGGTTCTCGCGGTCTCTCGTGGTGCGTACGGGGATCGGTGCTCGGAGCTCGGGGCTCAGGCGTGGAAGGGCAGGCCGGCGTCGGCGGCGAGCTCCAGGTCGTCGCCCTCGGGCGGCGGCAGGAGGGTGGCCGTGCCGTCGCCGACGGGGACCACGCCCAGTTCCAGGAGTTCGGCCATGGCCGCGCTGCCCGCCATGTCGCGGACCTGGAGCTGGTAGCGGGGGGTGGTGCGGTAGGTGCCGCCGGCGTCGTCGCCGGTGCGCTGGAGGAAGCCGGATTCGGTGAGGAAGGCGGCGGCCTTGCCGACGATGCCGGTCGTGGAGCCGGCCAGGCGGCGGGCGTCCTTGGTGGCGCCGGTCGCGCTGCGGCGGGCGTAGACCCGCCAGGCGGCCTCCAGGCCGGGGGCGTCGGTGGCCGGGTCGGTGTTCTCGCCGAGCTGCTCGGCGCGTTCCTCCAGGCGGCGGCAGGTCTGGCGGACGAAGGAGTCGACGCCGTTGACGGTGACGCGCCCGATGTAGCCGTCGTCGGCGAGGTCCTCGGGGCGCGGGAACGCGAGGGCGGCGACGGCGAGGTGGGCGAGGCCGTGCAGGAAGCGGTCGCCGCCGTCGGCGGCGGTGCGGCGGGCGTAGTCGCCCATGCGGACGGCGAAGACGGAGTCCTCGCCCGCGGCGACGGCCATCCCGGCGCGCGGGGACACCTCCAGCACGACCAGGCCGAGGCCGGTGGCGATGGCGTCGGCGAGCCGCCCGAAGGCGGGCTCCTCGCGGTAGCGGCGCAGCAGTTCGGCGTACTCCGCGTCGCGGGCGGGCAACAGCTTGGGCTGGAGCCCGAAGGCGACGAGCCGGGCCGCGTCGGCGGCGTCGGCGGGCGTGAGGGACCCTCCGGGGGCGGGCGCGACGGGGGCCGACGGCGCGTCGGGCTCGCTCCACGCGGGGTGCTCGGCGTGGTGGTCGCTCACGGGTGGGTCTCCTCGGCGGTGCGGTGTACGTGGTCTGCGGGGGTCCGGCGACGGACCGCCCCGGGCATCTGCCGTCCGGGGCCCGGGACGGGGGTCACTCCGACGACCGGAGCCGGCGCGGCGGCCCGGGGCGGGGCCTGGGCCGGCGCGGCGGCCCGGGCCGGTGCGGCGGCCCGGGCCCGGGGGGTCATGCCGCCTCCGAGCGGGCCGCCGCCATGCCGGCGGCGTCCAGCAGGGCGGTGCCGACGATGAGGTCCGCGCCGCCGAACTCCGGGTCATCGAGCCGGGTGCCGTCGTCCACCGCGAACAGCATCCGCTCCTCGCCCTGGCGGTACGCCGTGCCCACGGCCGGGCTCGCCGCGTGCACGGCCAGCAGCGCCACCAGGTAGGGCAGTTCCGGGTCGGCCAGGCGGGCCTCGGCGAGCAGCCCGGACAGCCGGCGCGGGGCGTCGTGCGGGAGGTCGAGGAGGCGGTTGGCGGCGGCGAGCTGCTCCTCGCTGAAGCGGCTGTCGTCGGGGGTGGCGATCAGATCGGGCTCCGGCATCTCCGCGCCCAGGTGCTCCCGCTCCACGGGCGGCGTCAGCAGGATCTCCACGAGGTCGGCGACCCGCACCGAGACGGGGGTGCGCAGGCCGGTGCCCGCCGCGAAGAAGGCGTCGGTGACCCGGACGGCCCGCTCCAGCGGCAGCGGCAGCACGGGGGCGACGAGCTGGCCGTAGAGGTCGATGCCGGAGCGCGGGGCGGGCGCGGCGAAGGCCTGCCGGTCCTGTTCGGCGCGGAAGAGCGGGCCGGCGTCCAGCAGCCGGGACTGCAGCTGGGTGTGGCGGCGGATGCAGTCCTTGACGATGTCGACGAGTTCCGCGGCGCGCCGCTTGTTGTCCGGGTCCTCCGCCTCGTCGCGGGCCTTGCGGATGTTGGTGAGGATCGCGTTCTCGTGCCGGTAGCGGTCGGCGACGTGGTCCAGGGCCTCGGCGATCATGTCCGGGACGGTCTCCAGCCAGTCCACCGCGCGGACGTTGCGCCGGGTCGCGTCGAGGGTGCGGCGCAGCGTCTCCGCGTACTGGACGGTGCGGTAGCGGGCCTGCTCGGCGGCGAGCTGCGCGTCCGCGAGGCGGCCGCGGCTGATCAGCACCTCCAGCTTGACCTCGGCCGCGATCTGCGCGCTGGTGACATCGGTGTCGAGGGCGCCGACCAGGACGTTGACGGCCTCGTCGGTGGTGCGCAGGTAGACGGCGCCGCCGTAGCCCGGCACCTCCTCGATCAGCTTGAAGTCGTAGTCGCGGCGCACGTACACGCCGTCCGGGCCGAAGGTGCCGTAGATCGCGCGGAAGCCGCGGTCCACGCTGCCCACGTTGACCAGGTTCTCCAGCACCCAGCGCGCGACGCGCTCGTGCTCGGCCGCCGGCCGGTGCGGGGCCTGGGCGGCGACGCGCGGCAGCAGACGGGCCACTATCTGCTCGTGGTCGGCGCCGGTGTCGAAGTCCATGTTGAGGGTGACGAGGTCGATCGCGGACAGCGCGACCTCCGCCATGGCGTAGACCCCGTACTCGCCGGCCAGATTGGCCTTGCGTACGTCGAGGTCGTGCAGCGGGGCGGTGCAGGCGAGGGCGCGCAGCCGCCGGGCCAGGCCCTCGTCGGCGGCCGGGCCCGGCGCCGGGGACGGAAGGGTCTTCGCCGGGGCGGGGAGAGTCACGACGGAAAGACTAGGCGGTGACACGGACAACAACCCAAACGGCATGGTTCGGCCGGATCGTCCCCGCCGTCGTCCAGGCGCGCGGGCGCCCTGTTCTACGCTCGCCGCATGGCTTCCATGATCACACCTCCCGCGGCCGCGATCGACCTCAACGCCGACCTGGGCGAGGGCTTCGGGCGGTGGACGCTGACCGACGACGAGGCGCTGCTGTCGGTCGTCACGAGCGCCAACGTGGCCTGCGGCTTCCACGCGGGCGATCCGTCGATCATGCGCCGCGTCTGCGAGCTCGCGGCCGCGCGCGGCGTACGGATCGGCGCGCAGGTCTCGTACCGCGACCTGGCCGGCTTCGGGCGGCGGTCGATGGACGTGCCGCCGGACGAACTGGCGGACGAGACCGCCTACCAGATCGGGGCCCTGGAGGTGTTCGCGCGCGCCGCCGGATCCCGGGTGTCCTACGTGAAGCCGCACGGCGCCCTCTACAACCGCACGGTCCACGACGCCGCCCAGGCGGCCGCCGTCGTGGCCGGCGTCCGCCTCGCCGCCGGGCCGGCCGGGCTGCCGGTGCTCGGGCTGCCCGGGTCACTGCTGCTCGCGGCCGCCGGGGAGGCCGGGCTGACGGCCGTACCGGAGGCCTTCGCCGACCGGGCCTACACGGCGGCCGGCACGCTCGTGCCGCGCGGCGGGCCGGGCGCCGTGATCCACGATCCGGACACGGTGGTCGCCCGGGCCGTGGGGATGGCCGCCGGGGGCGCGGTGGAGGCCGCCGACGGGAGCCGGATCGCGGTGGCGGCCCGCTCGCTGTGCCTGCACGGGGACACCCCGGGCGCGGCGGAACTGGCCCGCCGGGTCCGCGCGGCGCTCGGCGGGGCCGGGGTGCGGGTGGAGGCCTTCGCGTGAGGACGCTGGTGGTGGGCGACGGGGCGCTGCTGGTGGAGGTGGACTCGGCGGGCGAGGTGGCCGCGCTCCACGCCGAACTGCTGCGCCGCCGGGACGCGGGCGAGCTGGGCCCCGTACGGGAGGTCGTGCCGGCCGCGCGGACGGTGCTGCTGGACGGCGTGGCGCGGCCGCGGGCGCTGGCGGCGCGGATCGCGGGCTGGGAGGTGCCGCCGCTCGCGGAGGCCGAGGGGCCGCTGGTCACCGTCCCGGTGCGGTACGACGGGCCGGACCTCGCGGAGGTGGCGGGCGCCTGGGGGGTCGGGCCGCGGGAGGTGCCCCGGCTGGTCGGGGGCATCGTCTTCCGGGTGGCCTTCTGCGGCTTCGCCCCCGGCTTCGGCTACCTCACCGGGCTCCCGGAGCGGCTGCGCCTGCCCCGCCGCGCCACGCCCCGTACGGCCGTCCCGGCGGGGTCGCTGGCGCTGGCCGGGGAGTACGCGGGGGTCTACCCGCGCTCCTCCCCCGGCGGCTGGCAGCTGATCGGCTCCACCGACGCGGTGCTGTGGGACCCGGCGCGGGAGCCGGCGGCGCTGTTCGCGCCCGGGGTGCGGGTGCGGTTCACGGAGGCGGGGGCATGAGCGGGCTGCTGGTGCTGCGGGCGGGCGCGCTGACCACCGTGCAGGACCTGGGCCGCCCCGGGTACGCGCACCTGGGCGTCCCCCGCTCGGGCGCCCTGGACACCGCCGCGCACGCCCTGGCCAACCGGCTGCTGGGCAACCCGGCCGGCGCGGCCACCCTGGAGACCACCTTCGACGGGGTCACCCTGCGCGCCCTGACCCCGGTCACGGTGGCCGTGACCGGGGCTCCCTGCGCGGTACGGATCTCCGGGCGCCCGGCGGCCTGGGGTGCGCCGGTCCGGCTGCGGGCGGGGGCGGAGCTGGACGTGGGCCGGGCGGAGTCGGGGCTGCGCGGCTATGTCGCCGTGCGGGGCGGGTTCGCCGTCCAGCCGGTGCTGGGCAGCCGCGCGACGGACCTGCTCTCGGGGCTCGGGCCGCCGCCCCTGGAGGGGGGCACGGTGCTGCCGGTGGGCCCGCCCGGCCCGGATCCGGTGTCCGGGGCGGACGCCCCGGCGCTGCCGGGGGCCCCGGCGGAGCTGGTGCTGCCCCTGCGGACGGGGCCCCGGGCCGACTGGTTCACGCGGGACTCGCTGGCCCGGCTGCTGTCCGCGCGCTACCGGGTGGCGGCGGCCTCGAACCGGATCGGCCTGCGCACGGAGGCGGGGCCGCCGCTGACCCGCTCCCGGCCCGGGGAACTGCCGAGCGAGGGGATGGTGCTGGGTGCGGTGCAGGTTCCCCCGGACGGCCTGCCGGTGGTGTTCCTGGCCGACCACCCGGTGACGGGCGGCTACCCGGTGGTCGGCGTGGTCCCCCCGGGCCCGGCCCTGAACGCGGCGGCCCAGGCCCGACCGGGGGTGGGGGTCAGGTTCGTGGCGGCGGGGGCGGCGGGCGCTGCGGGGTAGGGGGCCGGATGGGTGGCGGCGGGGCTGCGGGGGGGGGGGGGAACCCCGGCGGTATGCCCTGGAGCGGTCTCGCGGAGGGGTTGGGGGCTTCCCGCCAGTCCACTGTCCTTCCGTGCCGGGCCGGTCCCTCAAGGGCGCTCCTTCGTCGCGTCGCTTCGCGATGGCCTTCGGCCACCCTTGACCGACCGTCCCGTCCCGGAATGCCAAAGACTGTCGGGAAGCCCCCAAAGGAACGGTCGGGTCTGCACAGACGAGGAGCGGCCCCGTCAGAGACGACGATCTCTGACTCCGCCCAAGAACAGCCACCACCTCTCGGCCCTCTCACAGCCAGATTCCGCACCCAACAGGGACTTCTCCACATCCACGGCCAACCAGAACAGCCAACGGGCCCTACCAGCGCGTCAGATCGCTACGCGCTTCGCTCGGATTGGCGACTGCGGCCCGTCCGTGGCCGAGCAGACGAGCTCAGTGGGGGGATCGGGCTTGGACGACCAGGGAAGTGACGACGAGGTGGTGGAAGGGCTCGATCAGCCGGAAGTGGACACGGCAGATCGGTCGGTTGAAGCGAACGACCCTGCTCCAGACGCCTTCCAGGCCTGAGCCATTGGTCCAGGGCCGTATGGCCAACGAGGCACGGAAGTCCAGGTGCTTGTCGTCGTTACCGCACAGGTCTCGTCCTCATCGACCACAAGGACCCTGAAGGGGACCTTCCGTACATCCAGTTCGACGCGGGTGACCGGTGCCTGACCGCGCTCCTGCGCCCGAAGGCCGAAGGGGACAAGAACAGCCGCCGAAGCCCTCGGCGTCCGTGCCGGCGGGAAGGTCGACCGATGCCTCATCGGCTCACATGCCTCGCTGGTTCGCACGAGGATCAGGCCCCCATACACGCGATCACCCCACGACCGTGGGCTGCTTATGTCCGGCCACGGACGGGCCGCAGTCGCTGAGCCGAGAGAAGCGCGTAGCGATCTGACGCGCTGGTAGGGCCCGTTGGCTGTCCTGGTTGGCCGTGGATGTGGAGAAGTCCCTGCCCGGTCCGGAATGGGGCTGTGAGAGGGCCGAGAGGCGGGGGCTCTTGGGCGGAGTCAGAGATCATCGTCTCTGACGGGGCCGCTCCTCGTCTGTGCAGACCAGACCGTTCCTTTGGGGGCTTCCCGACAGTCTTTGGCATTCCGGGACGGGACGGTCGGTCAAGGGTGGCCGAAGGCCATCGCGAAGCGACGCGACGAAGGAGCGCCCTTGAGGGACCGGCCCGGCACGGAAGGACAGTGGACTGGCGGGAAGCCCCCAACCCCTCCGCGAGACCGCCCCAGGGCACCCCGCCGGGGTTCCCCCGCAGCCCCGCCGCCACCCCACGTCACCACCCCCCCTACACCACCCCCCCTACACCGCCCCCCCTACACCGCCGACTCCGACTCCGGGGTGATGCGGCTGCGGACCGCCGACTGGACGTCCTCCTCCTCCGCCGGGTCCGCCGCCAGGCGGCGCAGGCGGGGGGCGACGCGGGCGTCGGCCGTCTCGGCGTGGCGGGCCGCCACCTCGCGGGTGGTCTCCTCGCAGTCCCAGAGGCATTCGACGGCGAAGCCGGCCGCGAAGGTGGGGTCCGTGCTGGCCAGGGCGCGGGCGGCGCGGCCGCGCAGGTGGGAGGAGGCCGTTTCGCGGTAGATGTGCCGCAGCACCGGCGCCGCGCAGCCGATGGAGAGCCGGCCGGCGCCGTCGACCAGGGTGAAGAGCCGGACGGAGTCCGGGCCGGAGCCGCGGACGGTGGAGCGCAGGGCGCCGAGCACGAGCCCGGCGTCGTCGGCGTCGCCGCGGGCCGCGAGGAGGGCCGCCGCGGCCGCTCCCAGGGCGTCGGGGCGGTGCACCCACATCCGGGCCCGGTCGAGGGCGGCCGGGCCGCACATGCGCTCGTAGGCGGCCACCGCGGGTTCGTCCCCGGCGGCTTCGATGAGGTCCAGGACGGCCGGGTTCTCCGGTTCGGCGAGGACCAGGTGGTGCAGGGCGGTGGCCCGGGCGGCCTCGCCGTCGGCTCCGGCGGCGGCCGCGAGGACCGCGGGGCGGTCCTCGGGCCCGGCCACGGCGGCGAGGCAGCGGGCTGCGGGGACGTGCAGCGGGGTGCCGCGGCGCAGGCCGTCGGCGGCCCAGTCGAAGACGGCCTGGACGCCCCAGCCGGGCCGGGGGCCGCTGGGGGTCAGCTGGCGCTGCCAGCGGTCGAAGGAGCCCTGCTGGCGGGCGGCGCGCAGGCGCTCCCCGTAGCGCGGGGTCTCCTCCCACAGGCACCACGGCCGGGGCTCGTAGGCGTCGCGGACGGCGGCGGCCAGCCGCGCCCCGCCCTCGGCGGTGTCGGGGAAGCGGGCGAGGACGGGGTCGGCGAGGGAGCGCAGTCCCTCGTCGTCGTCGCGCAGGGCGAGTTCGTCCAGGGCCCAGGACCAGTTGGCGCCGGAGGCGGCGTAGCGGCGCAGCAGCATGAGCGCGTCGTCGCGGCCGTACGAGGCGAGGTGACCGAGGACGGACAGGGCGAGGCCCGTCCGGTGCTCGTCCTCGTCGACGAGGTCTTCGGCGGCGAAGAGGTGCGCCTCGATCTCGCCGAGGGGGCCGTCGAGGTCCAGGTAGAGCCTGGCGTAGTACAGGGAGCGGTTCTCCACCTGCCAGTCCTGGCGCGGGTCGCGGAGCACGCAGTGGTCGAGGGCCGCGAGGGCCTCGGGCCGGGGCGCCGCGAGGGCGTGCAGCGTGCCGTCGCCGCGGCCCCGCTGGAGGAGCCCGAGCAGGGTGCCGCTCGGCGCTATGACTGGTTCGAACATGGGAATGGCCTCAAATCAAGCTGGGGACGCAACCGGGAATCGGGATTCACAGGGCCGCGTAACAGCATGTGAGGACGTCCGCCGTCATGTTCCGCTCGATGTAGACCATTGCCTTCTCACTCTCGTCGGTGCTTCGCGCTGTGCCGGCCGGGGCGGCAGGGGTGGGGGTGGACGCCCGTGGTGTCCAGCCCGCTCCTGCCCGTCCGTCATGTTCGCGAATCGAATCCGTCGCCATGATGACCCAGGCGGTTTGTGCGCCGCGACCACATTTAAGGCCGCCGTGACCAAGCCGTGAGCTCTCGGCCCGGTCCTGGCCGGGCGGGGCCCGGAAAAAAGCGGACTACTTGGCTCCGAAGAGTTCCAGCAGGTCGGCCTTGGCGAACATGCGGGCCGTGTCCACGGCGGAGGGGGTTCCGGCGTTCGGGTCGGCTCCGCCGGCGAGCAGCGCGCGGATGACGGCCTCCTCGCCCTTGAAGACGGCTCCGGCGAGCGGGGTCTGGCCGCGGTCGTTGGCGCGGTCGGCCTCGGCGCCGCGGGCCAGCAGGGCGGTGACGGCGTCGGCGTGGCCGTGGTAGGCGGCGAGCATGACGAGGGTGTCGCCGCGGTCGTTGGTGAGGTTGGCGGGGACCCCGGCGTCGAGGTAGGCGGTCAGCATCCCGGTCTCGCCCTGACGGGCGAGGTCGAAGATCTTGGTGGCCAGCTCGATGACGTCCGCGTCGGGAGCGTCGGCCGCGTCGTCCTGGTGCTCGCTCATCGGTGGTGCCGCCTTTCACTCGCTGCTCGTATGGTTCGCCGCTTCGGCAAGAGTTTCCCCAGGCCGGGCGGGCAGGGGGGCGCACGGCACTGCGTCCGTACGGGTGAATCGACAGGGTAGCGCCCGGCGTGGGACATGGCGGGCGCGGACCGCGGCAAGGATGCCCCTCGCCCGGGTCCCCACACCCCGGGCGGCGGACGCGCCAGCCGGAGTGGGCCGGTCAAGTGAAAATCCAGCGGATTCACCCGTATGCACCTTTTGTCGCATTGATACTTCCTGTGAGCCTGGAAGTACTGATGGTGACCGTCCCCACCCACCAGGAGAACTGCTCATGGTCCTGTCCATCTCAGGTGTCGTCCTGCTCGGCATCATCTGCTTCCTCTTCTTCAAGAAGGACGGCATGAAGGCGACGCACGCGGTCGTCTGCGCGCTCTTCGGCTTCTTCCTCGCAGGCTCCGCCATCGCCCCGAGCATCACGGCGAGTACGGCGAGCCTCGCGAGCCTGCTCGGCGGGATCAAGCTCTAGACCGCCCCGACCGCACCGTCCCCGCCCCACCACCACTCCAGGAGACGACCGTGGCCCGGCGCCCACTCCCCCGAATCCTCAGCAGCGGCACCGCGTCGCTCGCACGGGGCCGCGACTTCGCTCGCACGGCCGCCGACAGCGCCACGGACGTCCTCCATCCGCTCCTCACGATCGGACGCGGCCTGCGCATCCTGGCCGCCGCCGGCCGCCGCCGGTGGGCGGCGACCCCCAAGGACAGACGCGGTCCCGCGCTGTTCCTGGGCGCCGCCGTCGTCCTCGCGGTCGCGCTCGTCCCCTACGGTCCCCTCGTCGCCCTGATCACCCTCATGGCGGCGGCGGCCTGGCAAGGGCGCGACCGCACCCCGGTGAAGACCGGGCCGAGCGACGCCGAGACCGAACGGCTGGGCTCCCTCTACGAGGCCCTCGTGCCGTACTTCTCCATCCCGGAGGACCCCAGTCCGCTCTTCGCCCACGGCGGCAACTGGGACGAGGCCTTCAGTGACTACGCGTTCGACGCCGCGGGCCGCGTCACCCGGCTCCGGATCCGCTACCCCGCCTACTTCACCGACGGCGAGGCCGCCTCGCGGGCCCGGATCGAGGCGCTGCTGCACGCCAAGTCCGGACGCGGACGGGAGTACCACTTCGACTGGGACGAGGAGGGCAACCAGCTCGGCCTGCGCGTGCTGGCGCCGCTGCCCACCGGAATCGCCGCCCAGCCCTTCGTGACCTCGCCCGGCGAGACCGTCCTCGGCTTCACCGACGCGGGGGGCGTACAGCGCACCCTGCCCGTGATCGAGGGCGACGAGCCCCGCGACGTGCCGCCCGTGATCTGGCGGACCGGCCCCCGCTCCACCGAACCGCACCTGCTGGCCGTCGGACAGCCCGGCGGCGGCACCTCCACCCTGCTGCGCTCCATCGCGCTCCAGGCCCTGCGCCACGGCGGCGAAGTGATGATCGTCGAGGGCGGCGGCAGTGGCGAGTACGTCTGCCTGGCCGGCCGCGAGGGTGTCCTCGCCGTCGAGTGCGGCCCGACCGGAGCCCTGGCCACCCTCGAATGGGCCGCCCACGAGACGGAACGCCGTCTGATCGCCACCCACCGGGCGCGCGAGGCCGGCCGCCCCGCCCCCGAGGACGCCAAGCGGCCCCTGTGGATCCTGCTCGACCGGCCCAGCGTGCTCGCGCACCTCGCGGCCGCCGACGGCCGCCCCGACCCCCTGGCGCAGCTCCAGGTGCCGCTGCGGCACGGGCGCGCCGCGCACATCACGGTGGTGGTCGCCGAGCAGTTCGACCACCTGGAGCTGCTGCACGACGCCGTCTGGCAGCACACCCGGGCCCGGATCGTCCTCGGACCGGCCACCCTCCAGCAGATCACCGACGTCCTGGGGCTCCCCCCGCACACCACCCCGCCCGCGCAGCCGCCGCCGGGCCGCGGGTACGCCCGGCTCGGCACCGGGCCGGTGCACCGGCTCCAGGTCCCGGCCACGCCGGATCCGTACGACGACGGCACCCATCCCGGACACCGCCAGGCGGTGCTGGAGCTGCTCCCCGAGCGGCAGGCCCAGCCCGGGGGCGGCGGGCCGGGGAACGCGACCGCGTCCAGGCCGCTCCAGCCCCCGGCGCAGGCCCAGGGCTCCTCGATCGACGCCGCGCAGACGCCGGAGGTCCCGGCGGAGGCCCCGTAGGACCACCCCGGCAGCGCCCGTCCCGGACCCCGCCGCCCCTACGCCACGAACGTGCGCGGCGGCTCCGCCCCGCTGCCGCCCGCTCCGGTGCCCACCAGCCGGGCCGCCGCCGCGAGCCGGGCGGCGGCCTCCTCGGCCACCGGGCCGCCCACGGTGAACGGCAGCCGGACGTACCCCTCGAAGGCACCGTCCACCCCGAACCGGGGCCCCGAGGGGACCCGGACGCCGACCCGCTCCCCCACCTCCGCCAGCCGCGACCCGGACAGCCCGCCCGCCCGGGCCCACAGGGTGAGCCCGCCGCGCGGCACGTCGAACTCCCACTCCGGCAGCTCCCGGCGCACCGCCGCGACGAGCGCGTCCCGGTTGTCGCGGGCCTGCTCGCGGCGGATCCCGACGGCCTCCTCCCAGCCTCCGGTGCGCATCAGCCAGTTCACCGCGAGCTGCTCCAGCACCGGGGTGCCGAGGTCGGCGTAGGCGCGCGCGGCGACCAGGCTGCGGATCACGTCGGGGGCCGCGCGGACCCAGCCGATCCGCATCCCCGCCCAGAAGGCCTTGCTGGCGGAGCCGACGGTGATCACCGTGGAGCCGGCCGGATCGAAGGAACAGACCGGGCGCGGCATGTCCAGGTCCGCCTCCAGCTGGAGTTCGGCCATCGTCTCGTCGGCGATCAGCACGGTCCCGGCGGAGCGGGCGGCCTCGACCATGGCGCGCCGCTGGTCCTCGGAGGCGAGGGCGCCGGTGGGGTTGTGGAAGTCGGCGACGACGTACGCGAGGCGGGGGGCGGCGTCGCGCAGGACCTGGCGCCAGACGTCCATGTCCCAGCCGCCGAGTCCGCCGGCCATCGCGACGGGTACCAGGCGGACGCCGGCGGCGCGCATGAGCTGGAGGATGTTGGCGTAGGAGGGGGATTCGACGGCGATCCGCTCGCCGCGGCCCGCGAAGAGGCTGCAGATGGCGTCGATGGCGCCCATCGCGCCGGTGGTGACCATGATCTGCTCGGGCATGGTCGGGATGCCGCGTTCGGTGTAGCGGTCGGCGAGCATCCGGCGCAGCGCGGGCAGTCCGGCCGGGTAGTCCCCGTGGGTGTGCGCGTAGGGCGGGAGTTCCTCCAGCGCCCCCTGGACGGCCTTGGTGAGCCAGGGTTCGGGGGCCGGGAGGGCGGCGCACCCGAGGTCGATCATGGAGCCGAGGGACTCGGGCGGCAGGGGTTCCAGGCCCCGGGCGGGGAGCGGGTTCCCGGCCGGTACGGAGGTCCAGCTGCCGGCGCCCCGGCGGGATTCCAGGAAGCCCTCGCCGCGCAGGGCCTCGTACGCGGCGGCGACGGTGGTGCGGCTGAGGGAGAGGGCGACGGCCAGTTCCCGTTCGGCGGGCAGCCGGGCGGCGACGGGGACGCGCCCCTCCAGGACGAGCAGCCGGATGCCGTCGGCGAGGGCGCGGTAGGCGGGCGACTTGCGGGCTCCGGGCGCGCCGGGCCGGTCCTGCTGGGAGGTGATCAGACGGGCGAGCTGTGAGGCACCGACCGCTGAGGTCCACTGAGCCATGGCGTCCGGTCCACCTTCGTCGAATTGGCCTCGGCGGGCGGGCGCCGGGGCCGGTATTGGATTGGTTCCGCGGGCCCCAGGGTGTCATGGGGCGGTCCATTGGGGCCAGAGGGGCTCCCGTCCGGCCGTCCGGGGGGAAGGGCGTTCACCTTCCGGCCATGCGTGCGCTCCCGCCCCGACGAGCACAGCGGGCATACTGCGGCCGTGACCCACGTACGCCTGCGCCACCCCTACCTCGACCACCCCGCTCCGATCCCCTTCGCCCACCGGGGCGGGGCGGCGGACGGGCTGGAGAACACCGCCGCCGCGTTCCGCCGGGCGGCCGCCGCCGGCTACCGGTACTTCGAGACCGACGTGCACGCGACGGCCGACGGGAAGCTGGTGGCCTTCCACGACGCGACGCTGGACCGGGTGACCGACGGGCGGGGCCGGATCCGCGAGCAGTCCTGGAGCCGGGTGCGCGAGGTGCGGGTGGCGGGCACCGAACCGCTGGCGCTGTTCGAGGAGCTGCTGGAGGAGTTCCCCGGGGCGCGCTGGAACGTGGACGTCAAAGACGAGTCGGCCCTGCACCCGCTGGTGAACCTGATCGCGCGGGCCGGCGTCTGGGACCGGGTGTGCGTGGGCTCCTTCTCGGAGAGCCGGGTGGCACGGGCGCAGAAGATCGCGGGTCCCCGGCTGGCGACCTCGTACGGGGTCCGCGGGGTGGTGGGGCTGCGGCTGCGGTCCTTCGCGATCCCGGCGGCCCTGCGGGTGGGCGCGGTGGCCGCGCAGGTGCCGGAGACCCAGGCGGGGATCCGGGTGGTGGACCGGCGCTTCGTGCGGACCGCGCACGAGCGGGGTCTCCAGGTGCACGTGTGGACCGTGAACGAACCGGAACGCATGGAGTCGCTGCTGGACCTGGGGGTCGATGGCATCATGACCGACCGGATCGACATCTTGCGCACGGTGCTGGACCGGCGCGGGGCCTGGGCCTGACGGGCTCGCGGGCCGCCGCGCCCGGTGTGGCGGACGGCGCGTACGGGGACCAGCGAGGGGGCGCTCATGAGCGAGCGGACGCAGGACGAAGCGGAAGCCGGGGCGGAGGACGGCAGAGCGGCCGCCGCCGCGCGCAAGCGGGAGCAGCACGGCTGGTACTTCTACGACTTCGCCTGCTCGGTGTATTCGACGAGCGTGCTGACCGTGTTCCTCGGGCCCTATCTGACCTCGGTGGCCAAGGCCGCGGCGGACCCGGAGGGGTACGTCCACCCGCTGGGGATCCCGGTCAGGGCCGGGGCGTACTTCGCCTACTCGGTGTCGGCCTCGGTGATCGTGGCCGTGCTGATCATGCCGCTGGTGGGCGCGATGGCGGACCGGACGGGCCGCAAGAAGCCGCTGCTCGCGGCGGCCGCGTACACGGGGGCGGTGGCGACGGCCGGGATGTTCTTCCTGGACGGTGACCGCTACCTGCTGGGCGGGCTGCTGCTGGTGGTGGCGAACGCCTCGCTCTCGCTGTCGATGGTGCTCTACAACGCCTACCTGCCGCAGATCTCCACGCCGGACGAGCGGGACACCGTCTCCTCGCGCGGCTGGGCCTTCGGCTACACCTCGGGCGCCCTGGTGCTGGTGCTGAACCTGGTGCTGTTCCAGGGGCACGATTCCTTCGGCCTGTCCGAGGGCGCGGCGGTGCGGATCTGCCTGGCGTCGGCGGGGGTGTGGTGGGGGGCGTTCGCGGTCATCCCGCTGCGCCGGCTGCGCGACCGGGCTGTGGTGCGGGAGCCGGGCGCGGGCCCGGCCGTCAGCGGCTGGAAGCAGCTGGTGGCGACGCTCAAGGACATGCGGCGCTACCCGCTGACCCTGTCGTTCCTGCTGGCGTACCTGATCTACAACGACGGCGTGCAGACGGTGATCTCCCAGGCCTCGGTGTACGGGTCGCAGGAGCTGGAGCTGGAGCAGTCGACCCTGATCGTGGCGGTGCTGCTGGTCCAGGTGCTGGCGGTGGCCGGCGCGCTGGGCATGGGCCGCCTCGCGCTCGCGTACGGGGCGAAGCGGACGATCCTCGGCTCGCTGGCGGCGTGGGCGCTGACGCTGGCGGCCGGCTACTTCCTGCCGGCCAGGACCCCGGTGTGGTTCTTCGCGCTGGCCGCGATGATCGGGCTGGTGCTGGGCGGCAGCCAGGCGCTGTCGCGCTCGCTGTTCTCGCATCTGGTCCCGGCGGGCAAGGAGGCGGAGTACTTCTCGGCGTACGAGATGAGCGACCGCGGGCTGAGCTGGGTGGGGCCGCTGGTCTTCGGGCTGACCTACCAGCTGACGGGCAGCTACCGGGACGCGATCATCTCGTTGGTGGTCTTCTTCGCACTGGGTTTCGTGCTCCTCGCGCGGGTGCCGGTGCGGCGCGCGGTGGAGGCGGCGGGGAATCCTGTTCCCCTACGCATCTGAGCGCGCTCCGGGGCCCGGTCGGACCCCGGCCCGGGCCCCGGCCGGACCCGGATTCACGAACGAATTCCGAACGAATTTCGACGTTGAAGCGAAGGGCCGGTAGTGTACGCCTTTGGCCTGCCAGCCGGACCGTTACTGCGCGCTTGAGAAGTGTAGACGTTGGGTGACATCTGCTGCCAGATGTGACAAAACGGGCACCGGTGGGTACAACAAGGGGCGGCACGACGGGCGACGCACGACCCGGAGCGGGAATCTATACCGCCGACCGGACGTTGACCGGATGACGACGACAGCGACACCTGTCCTGTGGGCGACAAAGCCCGGGAGGCACGATTCATGAGTGAGCGAGCTCTCCGCGGTACGCGGCTCGTGGTTACCAGCTACGAGACGGACCGCGGCATCGATCTGGCCCCGCGCCAGGCGGTGGAGTACGCATGCCAGAACGGACATCGTTTTGAGATGCCGTTCTCGGTTGAGGCAGAAATTCCGCCGGAGTGGGAGTGCAAGGCGTGCGGCGCCATGGCACTCCTGGTGGACGGGGACGGGCCCGAAGAGAAGAAGGGCAAGCCCGCGCGAACGCACTGGGACATGCTCATGGAGCGACGCACCCGCGAGGAGCTGGAGGAGGTGCTGGCCGAGAGGCTGGCCGTCCTGCGCTCCGGCGCCATGAACATTGCCGTGCATCCGCGGGACAGCCGCAAGTCCGCCTAGCCGGGGACTGAGCACGCAATAAGCCGAGGGGCCCCGCCACACCAGTGGCGGGGCCCCTCGGCTCTTGTGCGTCGTTCCGTCACGGGGCCAGCGGCGGGCGGTACGCGGAGTCCGGGCCGCCAGCGGGCCGGTCCTCCCGGACGACCTCGCCCGGGACGACCTTGCCGTCGGGGTAGTGGATGCGGGCCTGGGTGAAGGCGTCCCCGAAGCCGCCGGGGGCGGCCGCGGCGATCCGCCGCTCCAGGCCGCGCTCGGCCCGGCGGGCCACGAAGGCGCGTACGGGCGGGAGCAGCAGGAGCAGGCCGGCCACGTCGGAGAGCAGTCCGGGCATGATCAGCAGCAGGCCGGCCAGCATCATCATGCCGTTGCCCGAGCCCTTGGCGGGCTGCGGGGGCGCCGGCCGCTCGCCGGCCATCGCCTGGGCCTGGGCCTGGGCCTGGGCCTGCTGGAACGTACGGGTGAGGTTCTGGAAGGCCCGTCGGCCGGCCCGCTTGATGACCACCACACCCAGCACCATGGCGCCCGCCAACAGCAGGGCGACGGTCAGGCCGCCGGCCGCTCCGGCGACCAGGCCGAGCAGCCAGATCTCCAGGATCAGCCAGGCGGCGACCGCGAGGGGAACGAAGGTACGGGGGCGCGAACGCCGCCGGGGGGCCGTAGCAGTGCCGGTCCCCAAGGATCCAGTGCCGGTCGTCATACCACCCAGTGTGCCGCGTCCGGGTTAAAAGCGGCCTCAGCCGGAGGTACCGGACATCCCCTAGGGGGTGTGCGTCAGCGCTTGCCGCCGGTCAGCTTGGCCGCGCGCTCCTTGAGGCCCCACTGGGTGACCCGCCACAGGGCCTCGACCACGATGTCCTTGCTCATCTTGCTGTCGCCGAGCTCGCGCTCCACGAAGGTGATGGGGACCTCGACCACGTGGAAGCCCTTGCGGACGGCCCGGCGGGCCAGGTCGACCTGGAAGCAGTACCCGGCCGAGGCGACCTCGTCGAGCCCGAGCCCCTCCAGCGTCTCGCGCCGGAAGGCGCGGTAGCCGCCGGTCACGTCCCGGATCGGGACGTCCAGCATCAGGCGGGAGTACGTGGACCCGCCCCGGGAGAGGAACTCCCGGCTCTTGGGCCAGTTGACCACCCGGCCGCCGGGCACCCAGCGGGAGCCGAGCACGAGGTCGGCGCCGCCCAGGGCGGTGAGCAGGCGGGGCAGTTCCTCGGGCTGGTGGGAGCCGTCGGCGTCCATCTCGACGATGACGCCGTAGCCGTGCTCCAGGCCCCAGGCGAAGCCCGCGAGATAGGCGGCGCCGAGCCCTTCCTTGCCCTTGCGGTGCAGGACGTGGACGTGGTCGTCGGCGGCGGCCAGCTCGTCGGCGAGCTTGCCGGTGCCGTCGGGACTGTTGTCGTCGGCGACCAGGATGTGCGCCTGCGGCACGGCGGCCCGCACCCGGCCGGTGATCAGGCCGATGTTCTCGGCCTCGTTGTACGTCGGAATGATCACCAGGGTGGTGCCGAGCGGCCCGTAGGTCCGCTGTCCGCCGTCGCTCACTGGGTCCCCTTGCGTCTTTCTCGTCCGACCGGCCTCGACCGACCCGTCACAGCAGGATGATTTTAGAACAGCGATCGGGGCCGGCGGTCCTTCGGGCCGGACCGGCTCCCACTGGCTGCGGGCCGCCGTGACCGTTGTCTACTGGACCACCGGACCCCGACCCGGGGCCACCCTCCCCCGAGCTCCTCCGGAGCGGGGGGACCCCCGTCCCGGCGAAACCTTCCCTCGCCCCCGAGGCGCGGGTGCGCTGAGCGGACGGGTCCACCGGCACGGACGTCCTGTGATGGACCCGGCGAACCTATCCGGGTCGAGCCGCCCGTACCGAACCGAGGCAGGGCGGATCACCCCTGTGGCCGTACGAATACCTCCCGGCCGCCGACGACCGTCGCCAGGCACACCGGCAGCTCCCGGCCGGGGCTCAGATCGGGCAGTCCGGGGGTGCCGGAGCGGGGGTCGGTGGACCAGCGGGCGACGCGGTCGTCGGGGGCCTGTACGACCAGTTCCCCGGTCTGCCAGACCGCGTAGTCGGCGGGGGCGCCCGGCACCAGGGTGCCCGCGTCGTCGCGCCCCAGGGCCCGCCAGCCGCCCCGGGTGTGGGCGGCGAAGGCGGCCCGTACGGAGATCCGGTGCGCGGGGGTGCGGTGGAAGGCGGCCGCGCGGACGGTGCCCCACGGGTCGAGCGGGGTGACGGGGGCGTCGGAGCCGAAGGCCAGCGGGACGCCCGCCTTGAGCATCGCCGCGTACGGGTTGAGGGTGCGGGCGCGCTCGGCGCCGAGCCGGTCCGCGTACATGCCCTCGTCCCC
The DNA here is from genome assembly GCF_042890765.1 of Streptomyces sp. NPDC002032. Classification (NCBI taxonomy): domain Bacteria; kingdom Bacillati; phylum Actinomycetota; class Actinomycetes; order Kitasatosporales; family Streptomycetaceae; genus Streptomyces; species Streptomyces sp. NPDC002032. The sequence continues at coordinate 40,907 of NZ_JBIASM010000009.1, forward strand.
GCCCCAGGCGGCGTCGAAGGCCGGCTGCACGGAGGCCGTCAGGCCCAGCTCGGCGAAGGCGGCGATGGTGGCCGGGGTCATCATCTCGGCGTGCTCGACCCGGTGCCGGGCGGCCCGGACCCGCTCCAGCCCGACCTGCTCGGCGGCGGCCCGCACCCCCTCGACGACGGCGCCGACGGCCGCGTCCCCGATGGCGTGGAAGCCGGCCTGGAGCCCCGCCACGGTGCAGGCGGCCACGTGGTCGGCGACGGCCCGCGCGTCCAGGTACGCGGTGCCGGTGTGGGCGGCGTCGGCGTACGGGGCGTGCAGGCAGGCGGTGTGCGAGCCGAGCGCGCCGTCCACGAAGAGGTCGCCCGCGGCGCCGACGGCGCCGAGTTCCTTCGCGCGGGCGAGGTCCCGGTCGGCCCAGTAGCCGAAGACCCGCGGTCCGGGGCGCTGCCCGGCCAGCTCCAGCAGGGCGGTGAAGTCCTCGGCCGAGGAGATGTCGGGCCCGCCGCACTCGTGGAGCGAGCCGATGCCGAGGGAGGCGGCCCGGTCGAGGGCGGCCCGCTGGGCCTCGGCGCGCTGGGCGGGGGTGACCGCGGCCAGCGCGGCCCGCCGTACGGCGTGGTGGTCGTCCCGGGTCAGCGGCTCGTCCCCGTGCGGCCGCAACCCGGGCACGAGGTCCAGCAGGGCGGTGGTGACGACGGCCGAGTGCACGTCGATCCGGCTCAGGTACAGGGGACGGCCGCCGGTGGCCCGGTCGAGCTCCGCCCGGTGCGGGGGGCGCCGCTCGGGCCAGCGGGCCGCGTCCCAGCCGTGCCCGAGGAGCACCCGGTCGCCGGGCCGGCGCCCGGCGTACGCGCGTACGAGCTCCAGCGCCTCGGGGAGCGAGCGGGCGCCGGTCAGGTCGAGGCCGGTGAGGGCGAGCCCGGTGGACGTGATGTGGACGTGGGCGTCGGTGAACGCGGGAGTGACGAGGGCCCCGCCGAGGTCGACGACCTCGTCCACGCCCCGCGCGAAGGCGTCGGCGGCCCCCTCGGAGCCCACCCAGGCGACGTGCCCGCGCTCGACGACCATCGCGGTGGCGAACGGATCGGCGGGGCTGTGCACCTCGCCTCCGCGCAGCAGGACGGTACGGGCGGGTGCGGGGGCGGTGCGGTCGGTCATGGGGACCAGTCTCGCCCCTGCCCCGCCCGGCCCGTGACCGGGGTGGGCGGCGCGGCGCGGGAGCGGATCAGATCCGGGGCGGGCGGGCTTCGTAGGGGGTGGAGAGGACGACGGTGGTCCGGGTCGAGACGTGGGCCAGGGCGCGCAGGCGGCCCAGCAGGTCCTCCAGCTCCAGCGGGGTGGCCACGCGGACCTTGAGGATGTAGTTCTCGTCGCCCGCGACGCTGTGACATGCCTCGATCTCGGGTACGCCGGCCAGCCGCTCGGCGATGTCGTCGGGATCGCTGGGGTCGAACGGCTTGACCGAGATGAAGGCGGTCAGGGGCAGCCCGACGGCCTCGGGGTCGACGACGGCCGCGTAGCCGCGGATCACGCCGCGCTGCTCCAGGCGGCGTACTCGCTGGTGGACCGCCGACGTGGACAGGCCCGTGGCCTTGCCCAGGTCCGTGTAGCTCATCCGCCCGTCCCGTACGAGCAGATCCACGATCTGGCGGTCCAGCTCCTCCATTGCGCTCATAGCCGCTCAACCTATTGCCCCGGACCGCTCCAGGCACAGCGGTGTCCACGGGGAAGGGCCCCGGAAGCGGCACCTGCGCCGGGCATGTGACCAAAGCCACAGGGGTGTACGGGCGTACAACGGGCTCTCGCGGTTACTCGTGCCGCGCGGCGGGAAGTGCTTGGTGTGGCCGTGGCCGAAGAACCTGCCCGCCACGGCCCACCCGAGGGGGAATACATCCATGCTGAACACCAAGCGCACCGGTCGCAGCGCACCGGAGCCCGCGGAACCGCTCGATACCGCGTTCGCGGACGACGAGGACTTCCTCGACGACGCGGACGGCTTCGAGGTCCACCACGCGGTCTGCCCCGACTGCGGCCAGTCGATCGCCCTCGTCGCCGACGAGGAGCACCTGCCGCAGCACGCGCTGTGCCCGAGCCCGTGGAACCCCTTCGGGCTCACGGTGTGCGCGGGCACCGGGCGGCCGGTCTCGGACGCGCTGGCGACGGTGGGCCTGTTCCCGTCGGAGGTGCGGGAGCTGGAGGCGGTGGTCCACTTCGACCTGCCGCAGGGTCTCGACTGGCGGACGCAGCCCTTCTCGCACGTCGGCGGTCCGGGCTCGCGTCCCGTGCGGGCGGTGGCGGCCCCGCTGCCGCGGATGCGCCAGCACGCGCAGGCCGCCTGAGCCCGCGTTACCAGTAGCTGCCCTGCACCATGGCGGCGAGGCTGTCGTGGTGCAGGATCAGCCCGTCCGGGTCCGCGGGGACCTCGACCTCCCCGAAGTGCGCCTGCCGGTAGGCGATGCGCAGCATGACGATCCCGTGCCGCAGGGCGGCGTAGAGGGTGTGGAACTCCATGTCCCGGGGGGTGTGCCCGGTGAGCGCGGCGTAGCTGCGTTCGATGTCGTCGCGGCGCAGGAAGTCCGGCAGGCCGCTCTGGCCGAAGCCGACGGTCAGGTCCTGGAAGAAGCGGTGCAGGTAGACGGTCCAGCCGAGGTCGACCTCGCGGGGGGCGTAGGCGGCCATCTCCCAGTCGAGGACGGCGACGGGCGTGAAGCCGTCGTAGACGACGTTCCCGATGCGGGCGTCGCCCCAGTTCAGGACGGGTTCTCCCTCGTCGGCGGGCCAGAGTTCCTCCAGCCGGTCGAAGGCGCGTTCCAGCAGGGGTGAGCGGGCGAGGCCGTCCACGACCCAGGCGTAGTAGGCGCGCTGGCCCTCGACGTGGCGGCGCAGCGGGCTGCCGTCGCCCGGGGGCAGCAGGAAGGCGGCCTCCTTCGCGGGGAAGCCGTCGTGCAGGCGGGCCAGCAGGGAGACGGTCGCCTCCTGGAGCCCGGCGCGCTCGGCGTCGGTGGCGGCGTGCAGCCAGTTCCCCTCGTAGGTGTAGGGCATGACGTCGGGCGGTACGCGGCCCTCGGCGCGGGCCATCACGAAGAACGGCGCCCCGAGCGGGGCGGGGTCCTCCTCCAGCCACAGGGTGCGCGGGACGGGGAGGTCGGTGTGTGCGGCGACCAGGCTCATCACGCGGTGCTGGCGCGGCATGTCGTAGGAGGGGAAGACGGTGTAGGCGGCCGGGTCGGCGGCCAGGCGCAGGGCGCAGGCGCGGACGGGGGCGTCGGGGTGCTCGATGTCGAAGAGCAGGGTCTCGCTGGACATGCCGTTGGAGGCGGGGACGGTGGCGCCGGTCACCTCGGCCCCGGGGAGGTGGCGGCCGAGCCAGGTTTCGAGGCGGCGGCCGAGCTCCCCGGGCTCGCGGGTGGAGGTGCGCGGGCGTGGTGCGGTGGCCATGGACGGGCTCCTTCAGTGCGGGGCGACGCAGGAGTGGTCGGCGAAGCCGCTGGGGTCGTGGCGGCCGAAGCTGCCGTGTTCGAAGATGCCGAAGCCGGTGCGGCCGTCCAGGGTGAAGCGGGCGGCGTGGTCGGTGACCCCGTAGGCGGCCATGGGGTGGGCTGCCGGGTCGGTGAGGTCGTAGGTGCGGCGGTCGGTCCAGCCGCGGCCCTGCCAGGTGCCGTGCTGCCAGTCGGTGGCGGGCGGGTAGCCGGCGCCGACGGCGAGCGGGGAGGAGGCGAGGACCTCCACGCCGAGTTCGAGGGGTTTGCGGCCGGCCGGGTCGGTGAGGTGGACGACGGCGCTGCGCGGGTCGCGGGTGCCGGGCCGGTAGCGGATGTCGGTGTGCGGCCAGCCGAGCTGGACGTCGGGGCGGCCGCTGTCCTCGGGGAAGACCTGGACGGCTTCGTTCAGGGTGCGGTGGCCGTCGGCGTCCTCCTGGGTGATGACCATGAGGAAGCGGTCCTCGAAGCGGACGGGGATCCAGAGCCAGTGGAAGCCCTCGGGGCGGTGCTCCTCGGCGGCTCGGCCGCCTTCCTCCCCGGGTATGGGGCGCACGCCCCAGCTGCGGTCGCGGGTGCCGGTCCACTCCCCCGGGGTGAGGGTGAACTCCTCGCCCCGGGCGCGCAGGGTGCCGGTGACCTGGCCGGCCTGGACGAAGCGGCGGCCCTCCAGCATGAGGCGGTCGCCGCGCCGCTGTACGTGGTGGGGTTCCCACACGGCGGGGAAGGCGGCGCTCCAGGTGATGTCGTACGCGAGTCCGTGGGGGTCCCCGGGGTCGGGGTCGCAGCGCAGGGTGAGGCGGCGCAGGGGGGCGCCGACGGTGATCGACAGGGGGCCGACGGAGAGGTTCATCCGGTCGTCGGTGAGGGCGTCGGAGGCCCGGACGGCGAGGAGTTCGCCGCCGAGGCGGAGGGTGGCGTAGGCGTCGATCACTCCGGCGTTGGGATAGACGCCGAGGCCGAGGATGAGGAGGGCGCGGCCGGTGTGGTCGAAGACGTGGAAGATGCAGCGGTCGTAGGCGTTGCGGTCACCGCTGACGAGGTGCTTCATCGACAGGGGGGCCTGGTGGATGGGGTATTCGTCGAGCGGGACGGGACGGTCCGCGGGCACGGCAAACCTCCTGGGGGCAGGGGTGGGCTGCGTCTGAGCGGATATGACGGTACGTCAGATTGCCGCTGCGGGACCAGGGTTGCGACACAAGATGACAGCGCGGCACACCGAGCCACGAGCCGGGCTCACCGGCGGGTCACGGGCGACTCACGGGCGGCTCACGGGCACGTCTCCCCGAACTTCACCACGATCAGTTCCACCGGCCGGCCGTCCAGCGGGGCGCCGGCCTTCGGAACCTGGGCGCACACCTGCCAGTTCGACTCCTGGAGGACCATCCGGCCCTCCCGGCCGTCCTTGATGGTGAAGCTGGTGTTCGAAGGCAGGGCGGCGCGGACGGCCTTGACGGACTTGCCGCCGAACTCCGGCATCGTGCCCCTGGCCTCCGGCTGGGGACCGGGATCCGAGGCCGGGCAGCTCTCCTCCAGCCGCACCGCGCCGAAGTCGACCCCGACGTCGGCGGCCGCGGGGCCCGGGGCGGGGGTCTGGGAGCAGACCTTCCAGTTCCGGTCGAAGACCTGGGCCCGCTCCCGGCCGAGGCTGTCGTGCGAGGTCAGGCGGGAGAAGCCGGCCGCCTGCGCCGCGTCCTGGGCCGCCTGGAGGCCCTTGCCCACGAGATCGGGCAGGGTTCCGGCCTTGGCGGGGGCCGGGGCGGCGGCCGGAGCCCCGGTCGTGGCGGGCGGGGAGACGGGCCGGGCCGTACCGGAGCCGGTGGCCACGGGCCCCGCCCCGGCGGGCTTCGCGTCCTGGCAGCCGGTGAGGGCGAGGAGCGCGGTGGCGGCCAGGACGGCGGGTGCGATGTGTTGTGTACGCATCAGGACATGGTCTCCGACGCGCGCGGGATCCCGCAGGCGGTGGGGAAGGGTCGAACGGATGGGCGCGGGCGGCGGGGGGTGACCCGCGCTCCGGGTGCCGCGTTGGCCGGGCATGACCCCTCTGGAGACGCCCGTACCGAGAGTCGGGCGCCGGCGGCGCCCCGGTGGCGCGGAGCGTGAAGAATCGGTTCAGCAGCCGGATCGGCCATCGGTGCGGCAACCGGTCCAGCCGGCTCCCCAGCCGCCCCGGCAGCAGGCCCGCGCGCGGCATCCCGACCCGCCGATCTACGGGGCCCTGCTCGCGCGCTGGGCGGCCGACGGCCGGACGCTGCCGGGGCGGCGCGACCCGGAGTGGTCCCGGATCGTCTCCTCCCCGGTCTGGCCGACCGGCCCGCTCTACGACGACCCCTGACCCGGGACCGGCGACGACCCCTGACCCGGGACCGGCCGCCAGCCCGGACGGCCGCCTGCCCGCGGCGCCGGCCGGCCGGACGTGTTCGGCGAGGAGGACGTCGCGCGCGGTGACCGACTCCTCGGCGACCGCGGGCCGGCCGCCGAGGCCCAGCTCGGCGGTGACGACGCGCGGCGCCGGCCGGCCGCGGCCGGGTGTCGCAGGCCGCGGGACGGGGGTGCTTTCAGCGGCTCTCCGGGCCGGCCAGGTGGCGGGCGATGACCATGCGCTGGATCTGGTTGGTGCCCTCCACGATCTGGAGCACCTTCGCCTCGCGCATCAGCCGCTCCACCGGGAAGTCCGCGGTGTAGCCGTAGCCGCCCAGCACCTGCACCGCGTCGGTGGTGACGGACATGGCCGCGTCCGTGCAGAACAGCTTGGCCATCGCCGCCTGCCGGGAGAACGGCTTGCCCGCGTCCCGCAGCCGCGCCGCCGCGAGGTAGAGCGCCCGGCCCGCCTCGATCTTGGTGGCCATGTCGGCCAGCATGAAGCGCAGCCCCTGGAAGTCCGCGATCGGGTGCCCGAACTGCTTGCGGCCCAGTGCGTACTCCAGCGCCTCGTCCAGAGCCGCCTGCGCCACCCCTATGGCGCACGCCGCGATCCCGAGCCGGCCCGCGTCGAGCGCCGCGAGGGCGATGGTGAAGCCCTGGCCCTCCTCGCCGATCCGCCGGCCGTCGGGGACGCGTACGCCGTCGAAGTGCAGCTGGGCGGTGGGCGAGCCCTTCATGCCCATCTTCTTCTCGGGGACCGCCGCCGTCAGGCCGGGGGCGTCGCCCGGCACGAGGAAGGCGGTGATGCCCTTGGGGCCGGGGACGCCGGTGCGGGCGAGGACGGTGTAGAAGTCGGCGACGCCGCCGTGGGTGATCCAGGCCTTGGTGCCGGTGATCACCCAGTCGTCGCCGTCGCGGACGGCCTTCGTGGTGAGCGAGGCGGCGTCGGAGCCCGCCGCGGGCTCGGACAGGCAGTAGGCGCCGAGCAGGCCGCCGCCGAGCATGTCGGGCAGGTGCGCGGCCTGCTGCTCCTTGGTGCCGTACCCGGCGAGGCCGTGGCAGGCCAGCGAGTGCACGCTGACGCCGAGGCCCACGGTGAGGCGGGCGGCCGCCAGCTCCTCGAGGACCTGGAGGTAGACCTCGTACGGCTGCTCACCGCCGCCGAACTCGCCCGCGTAGGGCAGGCCCAGCAGGCCGGCCTCGGACAGCAGGGTGAAGACCTCGCGGGGGAACCGGCCGGTCTCCTCCTCCTCGGCGGCCCGGGGGCGGATCTCCCGCTGGGCGATCTCGCGTACGAGTGCGAGGAGGTCGCGGGACTCCTCGGTGGGCAGCTGACGGTCCACCGGCTGTGGGGCGCGGTCGGTCATGGCGGCGCTCTCCTCCCTCGTCAAGCACGGCGGCGACGCGTGAGGTGTGGGACGCGCCGCCGGGTCTCGGTACTCGCAGCCGATGCTGCCCTCCCGGATCACGGAAGGGCGCGTTCAGCGGCTGCGGCGGCTTGAGTATGCCCGATCAGGCGCTTTCCGTCACCGGTAGGTGATCACGACCCTCGTCCGCGATGATCGCGGACTCCTCGGAGACCACCGGAGGCGCGGGGCACTCGGGCACGAACTCCGCGATCACGTCCAGCGTCGCGCGCAGTTGCCGCACCAGCAGCGCGCCGAGCTCCGGCCGTCCCGGCTTCTGCACCCCGGCCGCGGCGCCGATCCAGTCGAGGGTGGTGCCCTCCACCCCGGAGAGCCAGCCCACGAGGGCGAGCCGGGCCAGCGGCGGAACCGTGCGGCGGCCGTAGGCGCCCTCGGCGATGGCGGCCAGGAGCTCCTCGCGGACCGCGTCGCGGATCGCCAGCACCTCGGCGTCGGAGCCGATCCCGCCGGTGACGATGGTGCGGTACGCGGCGTGGTGGTGCTCGGCGTAGTGGAGGTAGCCGTCGACCGTGCGGCGGACCCGCTCGGTGTTCGGCAGGTCCGGCTCCCCCGTGGCGCGGGAGACGAGCTCGGCGACCGAGTCCTCGACGATGGCGAGGTAGTAGCCGCGCTTGCTCTTGAAGTAGTAGTAGATGAGCCCCTTGGCGACCCCGGCGTGCTGGGCGATGTCGTCAACGGAGAGGGCGTCGTACGAGGTGTCGGCGAACAACTTGCGCCCGATCGCCATGAGTTCGGCCCTGCGGACCTGCGAACGCCCGGTCGTTCCACGCTGTTGACTATTATTCAAATTCGGCCCTAGCCTCGAACTGCCACAGGATGCCCGCAGTATGGCAGACCTGCGCGCCGAGCTCGCTCCTGCGATTCCCCCGCAACTCCGTACGGGAGGCACACGCCATGGGCACGGACAAGCGCACGGACAGGCACACGGACGAAGGCACGGACCGGAGCACGGACGGGGGCCACGGGGCGGCCCCCGAAGGACGGGTCGCCTGGCGGAAGTCGGCGGCCGTCGCCCTTCCGGCGGTCGTCGCGGTCGGGGCGATGGCCGTGGTCATGGCCCAGGGCGCGCTGGCCGCGTCCTTCGCCGTCTCGGGGACCAGCTTCCAGGTCTCCTCGTCGAAACTGAGCAGCAAGGGCCTCGCCTCCTACGTACAGACCGACCGCTCCGCCGACGGCAAGGGACACCCGGTCGCGCTGCTGGGGATCGGGGAGGCCACCCTCAGCGACATCTGCCAGTCCGCGGAGGTGGACACCCCCGTCGGGAAGGTGGTGTTCAAGCTGACCGCCGGCGGCCGGGCCGGGGAGGTGACCGCGAGCAGCCTCGTCATCGACGGCGAGGACCTGGAGGGCGACGCCGTCTTCGGCACGGCCCAGATCGGCCGGGACGCCTCCACCCTCGACCAGGTCGACGGGGTGCGGGGCGAGCCGGGGAAGTTCGGGCTCCAGGCCGGGAACATCGAGGTGGCGGGCGTACGGTCGCACGCCTGGTCCGCGACCGGCGGGAACTTCCGGCTCAAGGGCATGAAGCTCAACGTGAGCCTGGACGGCGCGAAGTGCTTCTAGGCCTGCCGGGCCCGCCCCGGCTCCCGCTGCCCGGCCCCCGGCGGCGGCTGCGCGCCTGGCGGCGGACCCGTCCGTTCTGGGGCGGGCTGCTGCTGGTGCTGGGCGGGACCGAGCTGCTGCTGGTCCCGCTCTCCCCGCTGACCGTGCTGGTCAGCCTGGGGCTGGGCGGGATCGCGGCCATCGGGATCGGGGCCGCGCTGATCGCGGCGGGGCTGTTCCTGTGGTTCCTGCCGCAGGCCCGGGCGTACGTGTCGGTCCACGCGCTGCTGCTGTCGGTGCTGTCCTTCGTGGCGACCAATCTGGGCGGCTTCCTCGTCGGCATGCTGCTCGGCATCGCGGGCAGCGCGCTGGCCTTCGGCTGGACCCCGCGGCCCGGCCCCGGCCCCGAATCCGGGGAGTCTAAGACGTACGCCTCCCGGCTGGACGGCGGCGGGTCGCGGACGCTGGCCGCCGCCCTGCCGGTGGTGCTGCTGGCGGCGCTCGCCACCGGCGCCCCGCCCGCGCGGGCGGCGGTGACGGCGGCCGGCCCGACGGCGCGGGGGTCCGGTCCGCCGGCGGCCGCCCGCACTCCCCCGACCGTCACCACCTCCCTCTTCGCCCCGCAGGGCTTCGCGCTCGCGGGCGTGACGGAGGTGGCGACGGTGGACGGGCCGCGCCGGGTGCTGGTGCTGAAGATGGCGGCCGCCTCGCTGCGCGACTACCGGCTGCGCACCCGCGACGGCGGCCGGGAGTACGCACTGGCCGCCACTTCCCTGGACCTGCGCGGCGACGTGACCCTCTACCTGACCAGGTTCAGCGGCTGCATCGAGGGGCTGTTGTGCGTGACCTTCAGCCCCGACGGGCTGCCCGCTCCCCCGGTGATCCCGCCGTTCGTCTTCATGACCCAGGTCAGCGCCGAGCAGGCGCTCGTCACCTCGGACGTGATCGTCACCGACGGGCTGCGGCTGGAGGCCTCGTGATCCCGGCGGAGGGGACGGAGGAGACGGTCAACGGTCAGAACCAGCCGAGCTGGGTGACGAACATGGCCACGACGACCACCAGGGTCCAGCCGAGCACGTGCTCCAGCCAGCCGGAGCCTTCTGTGGGGCCGCCGGTGCCGACGAGGCTGCGGGCGCGGGCGGTCAGGGCGGCGGTGTGTGCGGTCATGCCGTCCAATGTGCCAGCGTTCGCGGCATTCGCGGAAGAGACGACCGTCACTGGTGGCGCGCGTCACGCCGCCGGGCCCCGGGCCCTTCCCGGTGCGGGAGGGCCCGGGGCCCGGCGGTGCGGGACGGGTCCCGGTCAGGTCCTGGTGGTGGTCCGCCGGTCCCCGCCCATGGCGACCATGGCCAGGCCGAGGCACAGGGCGACCACACCGGTGATCACGTTGCTGACGACGCTGCGGGTGGTGTCCATCTCCCCGGCCATGACCCAGGGGGCCACGATCGTCCAGGCGCCGATCGCCACGGCCGTCCAGGCCATCGCGTGGGTGCGCTCGTACGCCGAGCCCAGCCCGCCCATGCACAGACAGAAGGCCAGACCGGCGATCAGGTTGTTGACGGCCAGCGGGCCCAGCACGCTGAAGCCGGCGATCCACGGCGACGCCGCCAGGTACAGGCCCGTGATCAGGGCCATCGCCTCCACGGCCTGTGCGGCGGGGGTGGACGTCACGCGTTCGAACCGAGTGCGCATCTCGGCGAGGTCGGGGTGGTGTTCGATGTTCGGGTGAGTGGTCATGGCGGGCTGCCTCCTATGAGAAGCCTTATGTGCCCTTTATGCCCAGATTAGCCCGCTTGGATCCTGGGAGTGAGGGCCTTTTTCTGCGCTTTTCCCGGCTCCTCACCTCCCCCCGCCCCGCCCCGCTCACAGGACGCCGACGGCCTTCAGCGCGGCGGCCTGGGCCGCGCTCGGCGCCGCCGGGCCGTAGAGGTAGCAGACGCCGCCGCTGCCCGACACGGTCTTCCCGGTGGCGTTGAGGCGCTTGGTCCGCAGCCAGACGTTCTCCCACTGGCGGCGCGGGTAGACGCGGCGCACCGCCGCGTTGGTGGCGGAGTTGGGGTCGTTGGCCACCACGTCCCCGTTCCGGGTGAAGCCGACGACGGTCATGAGGTGGCCGCTGGTGCCGTAGCCCGCCCCGTCGAGCTCGCCGGCGAGGAAGGACTGCGAGGTGATGACGGGGATCCCGGCCCGGACCAGGGTCTCCAGGTCGGCGAGGGAACCGAGCCGGGTGACGACCCCGGCGAGACCGGGGTAGGTGGCGGCGTACGCGGCGTTGAAGGGCCAGTTGCCGCAGCCCTTGTAGGCGGCGTCGTAGGTGGAGCGGGCGGCGTGGCACACCTGCGGGTCGGCGTAGTGGGGGTCGACCCAGGCCAGGGCGGCGGGGGTGGGCCGGCCGCCCCAGTACTCGATGATCATCTGCGAGGAGGTGGGGCTGCACCAGGCCTCGCCGCCGTTGTCGTACTCGGGGTACTGGCCGGTGTGCACCTCCTGGGAGTAGCGCGGCACCTTCAGCTCGTGGCCCGCCGCCGCCCCGGGGGGGCAGGCCGGGACGGTGAACCGGTCGGGGACGTCGGAGGCCATCGCCCCGGCCAGCCAGAGCGTCGGGCCGCCGCCGGAGCCGGGCTTGCGGTAGAGGGTGACGCGCAGCTGCCACGCGGCGATCCGCAGGCCGCCCTCGGGGTGGTCCACGGCCAGGGTGTCGGTCCAGACGGTGCTGCGGCCGTCGCTCTGGCCGTCGACGGAGGTGCGCCGGACGTCGGCGTCGCCGGAGGCCCAGCGGCCCATCACGTACCAGGGGGTCGCGGTGCCGTCGGTGTAGGTGCCGCGCAATTCGGTCTGGATCCAGGTGCCGGCCGGGGTGTGGGCGTTCCAGGAGGCGATGACCTCGGTGGCCGGGACGGTGGAGCGGTGCACCGGGGAGGTCCAGGTGGCGTGCTCCCAGGCGGCCTTGCGGCCGGTGTGGGGGTCGGCGTACTCGGTGCTGCCCGTCGGGGCGGTGAAGCCCAGGCCGGGACGGGTGCCCGCGACGGCGGCGGTGCCCCGGTGCGTGCCCGCCTGCCAGTGGGCATACGCGTACCAGAACCGGTTGTCCACCGTCCGGGCCGCGGCCGCGCCCGGGGCGGCCGAGGCGGAGCCGGGGGCGGAGCCGGGGGCGGAGCCGGGCGCGGGGGCGGAGCCGGAGCCGGCCGCCGCGGCCGGGCGGCCCGTGGGCAGGGTGGCCGCGGTGGCGGCGGCGAGGGCGACGGCCAGGAGGGCCCGGCGCGGGGTGGGTGCGGTCATCTGCGTGGCCCCCAGGGGTCGGTGCGGTGGAGCGGCTCGTCCACCCTTCCAGTTCCCGGCGGCGGTGCGGCGAAGCCCCGGGCCCGTGTCGGGGGTGATCCGGCGGTGGGCCGTACGCTGGCCGGGTGGAGCCACACCCGTCACACCCGTCACTCGATGCGCACGAGGCGCACGAGGCGGCCGGTGCACCCGACCCGCTCGGATCCCTCGCCCCCCTCGCGCGGGAGCTCGCCGCCCTGCCCCCCTCGCTCGGGCCGGTCCGCCTGATCGGTGTCGACGGGCACGCCGGCTCCGGGAAGAGCACCTTCGCCGGACGCCTCGCGGCGGCGCTGGGCGGCACGCCGGTGCTGCACCTGGACGACGTGGCCACCCACGAGGAGCTCTTCGGCTGGCAGGAGCGGCTGCGGGACCAGGTACTGGAGCCGCTCGCCGCGGGGCGGGCCGCGCACTGGACCCCGTACGACTGGGTGGAACGCCGTTTCGGCGCCCCGCGGCTGCTGGAGCCCGCCCCGGTGCTGCTCGTGGAGGGGGTCGGGGCCGGGCGGCGGGCGCTGCGGCCGCACCTGGCGCGGCTGCTGTGGCTGGAGACGGCTCGCGAGGAGTCCTGGGGGCGCGGGCGAAACCGGGACGGGCGTGAACTTTCCGACTTCTGGGACGGATGGGAGCGCGCGGAGCTCGCGCACTTCTCCGGTGACCCTTCGCGCCCCTTCGCGGACACTCTGGTACGCCAGAGTGGTACGGGATACGAGTGGACTTCCGGGACTCCTGCGGCCCCCGGAGCGCACCGTTTCGTCACCGAACGTCACGGGCTCCCCCCGGCCTGAGCGCCCTCGCGGAACCGCCCCCACGGGGCTGCTCCGAGTCGCTTGACCGGGGCCCCGGAACCGCCGTACGTTCTCAATGCGCGGCCTGCGAAGGCCGCTGCGGACGCGGAGCCCCCGATTGTTCCCCCGTGATCGGGGGCTTCGTTCTGCCCCGGACCGGCTCCGGCGGGGCGCGGCGCGCCCTTCCGGCGCCGCCCGACCTCACCCTGAGTGACACCGGGCGCCATGGCTCCGTGCCCGACCCGTACCCACCGCACCCTGGGTAAGGTGCGTCACCGCAGGTACGATGCAGCCCTGATTTCATCGGTGATTTCATCGGCGGGGTGGACAACTCGTGTGCTCGGCGCGGGGGTTGCCGCGCACCACGGGGCTGGCTTGTGGGGGATGTGATGGACTTCGGCATGCCGGGCAGCGCTCACGCCCCGGCCGAACTCGCCTGGCTGCGCGGGGTCGACGCCTGCACGATGGGCGCCTACCCGCAGGCGGAGGAGGAGTTCCGGGCTGCCGTCAGGCTCGATCCCGCCATGGCCGACGCCTGGCTGGGCCTGCACGCGCTGCGGGTGGACACCACCAACGCGTTATTGCGCATGTACGCCCACCGAGACCGCTTCGGCGAGCAGCGGGCCCGGCACCGGCGGACCCTGAACTCCTGGTACTGGCTGGGCTGGTGGGTGCAGCCGGTGCTGGAGAGCCGACGGGACCTGCTGCTCGCGCACGCCTCGCACTGGCTGGACGGCCGGCACGTGCCCGAGCTGGACCAGGCGCTCGCCGCCCTGCCGCCGGTGGACACCGATCCGCAGGTACGGTTCCTGCACGCCTGCCGGGCCTACCTCGTCAAGGACTGGGAGCAGCTCGTACGGCACACCGAGCCGCTCGTGGACGATCCGCTGCTGGGGATCGAGGCGGGCCTCTTCGGCGGCATGGCCCGGGTCCGGCTGGAGATGTACGGGCAGGCCGAGCCGATGCTGTCGGCGGCGCTGATGCGCTGCCGCAGCGAGCAGCCGCAGCGCAAGGAGCTGCGGTACTGGCTCGCCCGGGCGCACGAGGGGACCGGGCGCAGCGCGGCGGCGCTGCCGCTGTACCGGGCGGTGCACCGGGTGGACCCGGCCTTCATGGACACCGCGGCCCGGCTGACGGCCATCGCGGACAGCAGCGACCCCGACGACATGGCCGGGTACGCCGGCTACGGCGGGCACAGCGCCGAGGGCTTCGCCGGGCACGGGCTGTCCCCCGTCGGCGGGGACTACGCGGCGGTGGCCCTCGGCGGGGGCGGCGGGCCCGCCCAGGACATCGCGGCGGACGGGCAGGTGGACCCCGATCCGCCGACGCCCGGGGAGCCCCCGGACCAGCGGTTCGGGCCGTCCCTGGGGGGTCCGGGCCGGGTGGAGGACGTCCGGCGGCACAAGGTGACGGTGCCGCCGCAGGGCGCGCCGGCGGGGCTGCCCGCCGGTCCGGCCGATCCGCGGGCGCTGGCCGAGGCGCTGGCCGAGCTGGAGCGGATGGTGGGCCTGGAGCCGGTGAAGCGACAGGTGAAGGCCCTGTCGGCGCAGTTGCACATGGCGAGGCTGCGGGCGGCCCAGGGACTGCCGGTCCAGCCCCCGAAGCGGCACTTCGTCTTCTCGGGGCCCTCGGGCACGGGCAAGACGACGGTGGCACGGATCCTGGGGCGGGTGTTCTACGCGCTGGGGCTGCTGGGCGGCGACCACCTGGTGGAGGCGCAACGGGCGGACCTGGTGGGCGAGTTCCTGGGGCAGACCGCGGTCAAGGCGAACGAGCTGATCGACTCGGCGATCGGCGGAGTGCTGTTCGTGGACGAGGCGTACAGCCTGTCCAACTCCGGTTACAGCAAGGGCGACGCGTACGGCGACGAGGCCCTCCAGGTGCTGCTCAAGCGGGCCGAGGACAACCGGGACCACCTGGTGGTGATCCTGGCGGGCTATCCGGCGGGGATGGACCGGCTGCTGGCCGCGAACCCGGGGCTGTCCTCGCGGTTCACCACCCGGGTGGACTTCCCGAGCTACCGGCCGCCGGAGCTGACCGCGATCGGCGGGGTGCTGGCCGACGCGAACGGCGACCGGTGGGACGAGGAGGCTGTGGAGGAGCTGCGCAGTATCAGCGGGCACGTGGTGGAGCAGGGCTGGATCGACGAGCTCGGCAACGGCCGCTTCCTGCGCACCCTGTACGAGAAGAGCTGCGCCTACCGCGATCTGCGGCTGGCCGGCTTCGCCGGTGAGCCCTCGCGGGAGGACCTGTCGACGCTGCGGCTGGCCGACCTGATGCAGGCGTACGGGGAGGTGCTGTCGGGGCGTGGCCCCGCCGACCCGGGACGGCCCGAGCCCCCGCCGATGTAGCGGGGGCTCGGGCCGTCCGGGCCGCCCTAGGCGCTGCGCACGTACGTGCGGTGGGTGCGGTGGGCCGGGTCGCGGACCTCGCCGACGAGCATCTCCAGGACGTCCTCCAGCGCCACCAGGCCGAGCACCTTCCCGGCCGGGTCGGCGACCTGGGCCAGGTGGGTGGCGTCACGGCGCATGACCGTGAGGGCGTCGTCCAGCGGGAGGGTGGAGCACAGGGTGGTCATCCTGCGCCACACCCGCTGGGGGACGGCCCGCTCGCGCTCCTCCAGGTCGAGGACGTCCTTGACGTGGAGGTAGCCCATGAAGGAGCCGGTGTCGGAGCGGACGGGGAACCGGGAGTAGCCGGTGCGCACCGTCAGCTGTTCGATCTGGCGCGGGGTGACGGCCGGGCCGACGGTCACGAGCCGCTCGCGGGCCAGCAGGACGTCGGTGACCGGGCGGCTGCCCAGTCCGAGGGCGTCCTCCAGGCGTTCCTGCTCGACCGGTTCGAGGAGTCCGGCCTGCCGGGAGTCCTTGACGAGGCGGCCGAGCTGGGCGCTGGTGTAGACGGCCTCGACCTCGTCCTTGGGCTCGACCTTGAAGAGCCGCAGGACGAGCGCGGCGCAGGCGCCCAGCGCGCTGGTCACCGGTCCGCACACGCGGGCGAAGGCGACCAGGCCGGGGCTGAACCACAGCGCGGTCCGCTCGGGGGCGGCCATGGCGAGGTTCTTCGGGACCATCTCGCCGATCACCAGGTGCAGGAAGACCACGGCGGCCAGGGCGACGGCGTACCCGAGGGGGTGCACCAGGCCCTCGGGCAGGTGGGCGGCCTCGAAGAGGGGCTCCAGGAGCCGTGCCACGGTGGGCTCGGCGACCGCGCCGAGGGTGAGCGAGCACAGGGTGATGCCGAACTGGGCGGCCGCCATCATGCGCGGCAGGTTCTCCAGCCCGTGCAGCACCTGGCGGGCCCGCGCGGAGTCCGCGGCGAGGGGTTCGATCTGGCTCCGGCGTACGGAGACGAGCGCGAACTCGGCTCCGACGAAGAAGCCGTTGGCCAGGACGAGGAGCAGCGCGAAGAGCAGCTGGAGGGCGTTCACCGGCCACCCGCCGGGGTGAGCTCGGCCGGGGCCGGTACGGCTCCCAGCGGTGTGGTGCGCACCAGCCGCACGCGCTCGGCCCGGTAGCGGCCGACCTGGCGGACGGACAGCTTCCAGCCGGGGAGCTCGGCGCGGTCCCCGGGGGCGGGGATGCGGCCGAGCAGGTCGGCGACGAGGCCGGCGACGGTCTCGTAGGGGCCCTCGGGCACCTCCAGGCCTATGCGGCGCAGGGTGTGGACGCGGCAGCTGCCGTCGGCCTCCCAGGAGGGGCGGCCGTCCTCGGCGGGTACGGCGGCGAGTTCGGGTCCGGCGTCCTCGGCGAGGTCGTGCTCGTCGCGGACCTCGCCGACGAGTTCCTCCACGATGTCCTCCAGGGTGACCACTCCGGCCGTGCCGCCGTACTCGTCGACGACCACGGCCATGGGCTGTTCGCTGCGCAGCCGTTCCAGCAGGGGCTGTACCGGCAGGGAGCCGGGCACCAGGAGCGGGGCGACGCAGATGCGGGCGACGGTGGTGCGGCCGCGCGCGTACTCGGGCACCGCGAGGGCGTCCTTGAGGTGGACCACGCCGGTGATCTCGTCGATGCGGTCGCGGTAGACGGGGAAGCGGGACAGACCGGTGGCGCGGGTCAGGTTCAGCACGTCGGCCGCGGTGGCCGTGTGCTGGAGGGCGCTGACCTTCACGCGGGGGGTCATGACGTGCTGGGCGGTGAGCTCGCCCAGCGACAGGGTCCGTACGAAGAGGTCGGCCGTGTCCTGTTCGAGGGCGCCGGCCTGGGCCGAATGACGGACCAGGGAGACCAGTTCACCGGGGGTGCGGGCGGAGGCCATCTCCTCCGCGGGCTCGACGCCGAGCGCCCGTACGAGGCGGTTCGCGATGGCGTTGAGGGCGGCGATGACGGGCCGGAAGGCCCGGGAGAAGACCTGCTGCGGTCCGGCCACGAACCGGGCCACCTGGAGCGGCCGGGAGACCGCCCAGTTCTTCGGGACGAGCTCTCCGACGACCATCTGGACGGCTGCGGCGAGCAGCATCCCGATGAGCACGGCGGCGCCGGAGACGGCTCCGCGGGGCAGGCCGGTCGCGGCCAGGGGCCCCGACAGGAGTGCGGCGAGGGCCGGTTCGGCGAGCATGCCGACGACGAGCGAGGTGATGGTGATGCCGAGCTGGGTGCCGGAGAGCTGGAAGGACAGCTCCCGCAGGGCTTCGACGACCGTGCGGGCACGGCGGTCGCCCTCGGCGGCGGCGCGTTCGGCCTCGGGTCTCTCCACCGTGACGAGGCCGAATTCGGCCGCCACGAAGAAACCGTTGGCGAGGATCAGGGCGAAGGCCGCCAGGAGCAGGAGAAGCGGGATGGTCATGCCGCCGCCTTCGGGGGGAGGGCGGCGCGTGTACTACCGGACGATCCGTCCATTGCTGGAGGGAGTCACTCCTCTGGTCGATGGTGCCCACGGGCCACGGGGTCCCGGGGCGTGTGGGAGGGCGCGCGTTCGCGCCCCGCCACCAGGGTAGTCATTGGGATCGCCGCCGCAATGGGACGCAGCGACGAGACCGCTCGGACTCAGTGGTCGGTCGCGCCGGTTCCCCTGGTCTCCACGAGGGAGCGCAGGGCGCGGGCGTCGCCGATCGCCTGGGCCCGGGCGATGCCGGGCTGGATGCCGAGGGCGGGCAGGCTGGTGCCGTCGCTCAGGTCCAGGAACACCCACGGGTCGCCGGGGCGGAGGTTGACGCGCAGGATCTGCGCCCACTCCAGGCGGCGGGTGGTGGTCAGGTTGACCACGGTGACCCCGGTCTCGTCCGCGACCACCTTGGGGCGGCTGAGCAGGACGAGGACGGAGGCCATCAGGGCGGCCGTGAGGACGAAGCTGAGGCGCTCGCCGGGGCCGAGGTTCTCCAGCAGCAGGGCGATGGCCGTGATGGTGGCGAACATGGCGAGCCCGACGCCCAGCAGCACCGCCCGGGTGCGGGTCGGCCGGAAGGTGACCGGCAGGGCGGGCGGGGCGGGCGGGGCGGCGGACTCGCTCATGGTGCTGGTGATGCCTTCTGGAGGGGGCGTACGGGGCCGGGGACTGCGTACGAGTCAGAGACGGCAGGCGTGGATCGAGGTGGTGAGGATCGCGCGCGCGCCGAGCTCGTACAGGTCGTCCATGATCCGCTGGGCTTCCTTGGCGGGGACCATGGCGCGGACCGCGACCCAGCCCTCGTTGTGGAGCGGGGAGATCGTCGGCGACTCCAGGCCGGGGGTGAGGGCGACGGCCCGCTCCAGGTGCTCGGCGCGGCAGTCGTAGTCCATCATCACGTAGCTGCGGGCCACGAGGACGCCCTGGAGGCGGCGCAGGAACTGCGCGACCTTCGGGTCGTCGACGCCGGCGCCGGTGCGGCGGATGACGGTCGCCTCGGACTTGAGGATCGGCTCGCCGATGACCTCCAGTCCGGCGTTGCGCAGGCTGGTGCCGGTCTCCACGACGTCGGCGATGATCTGCGCGACGCCGAGCTCGATGGCGGTCTCGACGGCGCCGTCCAGGTGGACGACGGAGGCATCGATGCCGATCTCGGCGAGGTGCTTGGCGACGATGCCCTCGTAGGAGGTGGCGATCGTCATGCCGGCGAAGTCCTCGGGGCCCTTCGCGGTGCCGGGCTTGGTGGCGTAGCGGAAGGTGGACCGGCCGAAGTTCAGCGGCAGGATCTCCTCGGCGTTGGCGCCGGAGTCCAGCAGCAGGTCACGGCCGGTGATGCCGATGTCCAGCTTGCCCGAGGCGACGTAGATCGCGATGTCCTTCGGGCGGAGGTAGAAGAACTCGACCTCGTTCTCGGGGTCGACCGTGACGAGTTCCTTGGACTCCTTGCGCTGGCGGTAGCCGGCCTCATGGAGCATCGCCGACGCCGCTCCGGAGAGTGAGCCCTTGTTGGGGACGGCGATGCGCAGCATGGGGCTTCCTTTGGTGCGTAGGTGCGAAAGGGAGTGCGGGAGCGGGGCGCGGGACCCGCCGTGGAGAGCTCCGGCCTAGAGGTGGGCGTAGACGTCGTCGAGGGAGATCCCGCGCGCCACCATCATCACCTGAACGTGGTAGAGCAGCTGGGAGATCTCCTCGGCGGCGGCTTCCTTGCCCTCGTACTCGGCGGCCATCCACACCTCGGCGGCCTCCTCGACGATCTTCTTGCCGATGGCATGGACGCCCTTGCCGACGAGCTCGGCGGTGCGCGAGGTGCTGGGGTCGCCGTCGGCGGCCTTGAGCTGGAGCTCGGTGAAGAGCTCTTCGAAACTCTTGGAGGGTTCGTTCGCCATGATGGTCCTCAGAATAAGGGGTCCCGCGCCGCCGCTCAGCGCCAGGGTTCGCTGACGGTCCGCAGGGTCATGGCGGTGGAGACGGCGGCGGTGACCGCTTCGTGCCCCTTGTCCTCGTTCGACCCCTCGAGCCCGGCGCGGTCCAGCGCCTGCTCGTCGTTGTCGCAGGTCAGAACGCCGAAGCCGACGGGGACTCCGGTGTCGATCGACACCTGTACCAGGCCCTGGGTGACGCCCTGGCAGACGTAGTCGAAGTGCGGGGTGCCGCCACGGATGACCACGCCGAGGGCGACGATGGCATCGTAACCGCGACCGGCGAGTACCTTCGCCACGACCGGCAGCTCGAAGCTGCCGGGGACGCGGAGCAGGGTGGGCTCGTCGATGCCCAGCTCGTGCAGGGCCCGCAGGGCGCCGTCGACCAGTCCGTCCATGACCTTCTCGTGCCACTGGGCCGCGATCACGGCCACTCGGAGGTCGCCGCAGTTCTTCACGCTCAGTTCGGGTGCGCCCTTGCCGCTCACAGCTCTGCTCCTCGGTTGTTCGTGGGTGTGTCGGGGTGTGCCGGGTTACGTGTACGGGTGTACGGGTGTACGTCTACGGGTGTGCGGGTGTCACTGGTTGCCGCAGGCGGAGGTGGGCACGGCCCCCTCCAGCCAGGGCAGGTCGTGGCCCATCCGGTCCCGCTTGGTGCGCAGGTACCGCAGGTTGTGCTCGCCCGCCTCGATGGGCATCTGCTCGCGGCCGCTGACGGCGATGCCGTGGCGGACGAGCGCGGCGGACTTGTCGGGGTTGTTGGTCAGCAGCCGGACGCTGCGGACGCCGAGGTCGGCGAGGATCTGGGCGCCGGCCCCGTAGTCGCGGGCGTCGGCGGGCAGGCCGAGTTCCAGGTTGGCGTCCAGCGTGTCGCGGCCGCGCTCCTGGAGTTCGTAGGCGCGCAGCTTGGACAGGAGTCCGATGCCCCGGCCCTCGTGGCCGCGCAGGTAGACGACCACGCCGCGGCCCTCGGCCTGGATGCGCGCCATGGCGGCCTGGAGCTGGGGTCCGCAGTCGCAGCGCTGGGACTGGAAGATGTCGCCGGTCAGGCATTCGGAGTGCATCCGGACGAGGACGCCCTCGCCGTCGCCGATCTCGCCGTGGACGAGGGCGACGTGCTCGACGCCGTCGGCGGTGGAGCGGAACCCGTAGGCGGTGAACTCGCCGGCCGCGGTCGGCAGGCTGACCTCGGCCTCGCGGCGGACGGTCGGCTCGGCGGAGCGGCGGTAGGCGATCAGGTCCTCGATGGAGATGATCGTCAGTCCGTGCTTGCGGGCGAAGGGGATCAGCTCGGGCAGGCGCAGCATGACGCCGTCCTCGCCGGCGATCTCCACGATGGCGCCGGCCGGGCGCAGGCCCGCGAGGCGGGCGAGGTCGACGGCGGCCTCGGTGTGGCCGTTGCGGACCAGGACGCCGCCGGGCTTGGCGCGCAGCGGGAAGACGTGGCCGGGGCGGACGAAGTCCTCGGGTCCCGAGGCGCCGCTCGCCAGCAGGCGCAGGGTGGTGGCGCGGTCGGCGGCGGAGATTCCGGTGGTGACGCCGTGGGCGCCGGAGGCGTCGACGGAGACGGTGAAGGCGGTCTGCATCGACTCGGTGTTGCGATGGACCATCTGCGGGAGCTCCAGGCGCTCCAGCTCCGGGCCCTCCATGGGCGCGCAGATCAGGCCGCGGCACTCGCTCATCATGAAGGCGATGATCTCGGGGGTGGCCATCTCGGCGGCGATGACGAGGTCGCCCTCGTTCTCGCGGTCCTCGTCGTCGACGACGACCACGGGGCGGCCGGCGGCGATGTCGCGCAGGGCCTGCTCGACGGGGTCGAGGCGGAAGGACTCCTGCGGAGCGGAGGCGGGGACGTCCGGCACGGGCTTGAGGGGGGTCATGCCGTTGCTCCTTCGAGGGCCGGGGCGGGGTTGGTGCGCGAGCGCTGGTACCAGTCGTACGCACCCCAGAGCACGAGGGCTCCGTAGATCACGTACACGAAGGCGGAGAAGGCGTACCCGCTGGTGAAGGCGAGCGGGACGCCGACCGCGTCGACGAGCAGCCAGGCGAACCAGAACTCGACCAGGCCCTTGGCCTGGGCGTACATGGCGACGACGGTGCCGACGAAGATGTAGGCGTCGGGCAGCGGGTTCCAGGACATCCACGGGTAGAGGGTGAACAGCCCGGCGACGGCGAGGGTGCCGACGGCGGCGGCGCCCAGCAGCAGGCCGCGCTCGCGCCAGGTGGCGAAGCGGACGGCCAGCGAGGCGTCCTGTGCCCGGCGCTTGCCGCGGCTCCACATCGTCCAGCCCCACAGCGCGACCACCATGACGACCACCTGCTTGCCGGCGTTGCCGGAGAGGTGCCCGGCGGCGAACGCGACGAAGAGGATGGCGCCGGAGAGGAACTGGGTCGGCCAGGTCCATATGGAGCGCCGCCAGCCGAGCGCGAGGGCGGCGAGGCCCATGGTGTTGCCGATCGCGTCCGACCAGATGATCTTCTGGCCGAAGGCGCTGAAGGCCTCGGAGTTGAGCCAGGTCAGGGCGCTCACCGGTTCGTCTCCTTCGGGTGCTCGGGGGTGGCGGTCAGGGGGTCGACCCCGGCCGCGAGGAGGCGCTCGACGTACTTCGCGAGGACGTCGACCTCCAGGTTGACCGGGTCGCCGGGCTGCTTGATGCCCAGGGTGGTCAGCGCCAGGGTGGTGGGGATGAGGCTGATGCTGAAGTGACCGGCAGCGGCCTCCACCACGGTGAGGCTGACACCGTCCACAGTGATAGAGCCCTTTTCTACGACGTACCTTGAGAGGTTCTCCGGGAGCGCGACCCGGACGATCTCCCAGTGCTCGGAGGGGGTCCGGGAGAGGATCTCGCCGGTGCCGTCCACGTGCCCCTGGACGAGGTGGCCGCCGAGGCGTCCGCCGAGGGCCATGGGGCGCTCCAGGTTGACGCGGGAGCCCGCGGTGAGCGCGCCGAGGCTGGAGCGGTTCAGGGTCTCCTGCATCACGTCGGCGGTGAACTCGCCGTCGGCGCTCTCCACGACGGTCAGACAGACGCCGTTGACGGCGATCGAGTCGCCGTGCTTGGCGCCCTCGGTCACGACGGGGCCGCGCAGGCGGAAGCGGGAGGCGTCCGCGAGCCGCTCGACGGCGGTGACCTCGCCCAGTTCTTCGACGATTCCGGTGAACACTCAGTGCTCCTTGAGGGGCGTACGGACGGTGGGGACTGCGGTGATGCGGAGGTCGGGGCCGATGCGGACGGCCTCGGTGATGTCGAGGCGCAGCGCGTCGGAGACGTTCTCGATGCCCGCGCCGGCGAGGGCGGCGGGGCCCGCGCCGAGGAGGGCGGGGGCGAGGTAGCCGACGACCCGGTCGACGGCTCCGGCCCGCAGGAAGGCGCCCGCCAGGGTGGGGCCGCCTTCGAGGAGCAGGGAGCGCAGGCCGCGGGCCTGGAGCCGTTCGAGCAGGCCGGCGATGACGACCCGGCCCTCGTGCAGGGGCACGCGGAGCAGCTCGACGCCGGGCAGGTGGCCGGTGTCGGCGTCCTCTCCCACGACGAGCAGGGTGGGGGCGGCGTCGTCGAGGATGCGGGCGGTGGGGCGCAGGCCCGCGCGGGTGTCGAGGGCGATCCGCAGGGGCTGGGTCGCGCCGTCGACGCCGCGGACGGCGAGGTGCGGGTCGTCCTCGCGCAGGGTGCCGCCGCCGACGAGGACGGCGTCGCACTCGGCGCGCAGCCGGTGGACGTCGGCCCGGGACTCGGCGGAGGTGATCCAGCGGCTGCTGCCGTCGGCGGCGGCGCTGCGCCCGTCGAGGGTGGCGGCGTACTTCCAGGTGACGTGGGGGCGGCCGAGGCGTACGGAGGTCAGCCAGGCGGCGTTGCCCGCCTCGGCCTCTTCGGCGAGGAGTCCGCCCTCGGCGTCGATGCCGGCCGCGCGGAGCGTGGCGCCGCCGCCCGCGGCCCGCGGGTCCGGGTCGGACACGGCGTAGCGCACCCGGGTGACGCCGGCCTCCAGGAGGGCCCGGGTGCAGGGGCCCGTGCGGCCGGTGTGGTCACAGGGTTCGAGGGTGACGTACGCGGTGCCGCCGCGGGCCGCCGCGCCGGCCCGGCGCAGGGCGTGGACCTCGGCGTGGGGGCCGCCGGCCCGCTCGTGCCAGCCTTCGCCGACGACGGTGCCGGAGGCATCGGTGATCACGCACCCGACGACCGGGTTGGGACTGGTGGAGCCGAGTCCGCGCGCCGCGAGTGCGACGGCGCGCCGCATGGCCCGCACGTCGGTGCCGGGCTCCGCGTTCACGTCGGCGTGTGTCGCCACCGGGTCCTCCTGCCTCATCGGGCACGGACTCCGGGGCCTGTCGGGATACGACAGATGAAGCGGGTGAGCACACGCGGGGGCGCCGAGGCCGGAAGACCGGTCCGTCCGACACGTATCCGCTGGGGATACGCCGATGGACCGCCGACGGCGGCGTACCGGTGACTGGCCCGCCGCGCACTGCCTCCCATCCGGACTTTAACCGTCGGTCCAGGAATTTCACCTGGTCAACCGGCCGCTGGATGCGGACGGGTCGCGGACTATACCGCCGGTTCGGAATTACACCGACCCCGGAGTGCGCTGCTACTGGTACTACGGCCAGTGTGCCACGGGCCGCCGACGGCCATGCGAGTGAAGCGCTGTGGCCTGGGTCACAAACCAGCCGTTCTCGAGGGTCGCTCTCGCGCCACCCGCGCCGCGCCGGTGCCGGAGCCGCGCCGCCCTCGCTTTGGTCCAGACCTATTGACGGGTTGGTCTAGTCCTCTTAACGTTCCCTTCATCTTCCCCGGGGTTCCCGGCCTGCCGACGTGCGCACGTCATAGGCCGACCAGCGTCACGTTCCCGCACGTCACCGCACGCCGTGTCCTGCCATCCTCCCCTCCCCAGGAGGCACCATGCCGTCCCCCACTCGTACGAGAGCGCTGCTCCTCGCGTCCGGCGCCGCCATCGCCGGACTGCTGGTCGGCGGGCTCTCGGCGGGCGTGTCCCACGCCGCCGACAACGAGAGCTGTCGCCCCGACGGTCTGTACAAGACCGCGGGCGTGGACGTCCCGTACTGCTCGGTCTACGACTCCGAAGGCCGCGAGAAGATGGGCGCGGACCACCAGCGCCGCGTCATCGGCTACTTCACCGGCTGGCGCACCGGCAAGGACGGCACTCCCGCCTACCTCGCCAACAACGTCCCGTGGTCCAAGGTCACCCACCTCAACTACGCCTTCGCGCACGTCGGCGGTGACAACAAGATCTCCGTCGGCGCGGACAACGCGAACAACGCCGCCACCGGGATGACCTGGCCCGGCGTCGCCGGCGCGGAGATGGACCCGGCCCTCCCCTACAAGGGCCACTTCAACCTCCTGAACAAATTCAAGAAGCAGTACCCGAACGTCAAGACGCTCATCTCGGTGGGCGGCTGGGCGGAGACCGGCGGCTACTTCGGCGACGACGGCAACCGCGTCGCCTCCGGCGGCTTCTACTCCATGGCCACCAACGCCGACGGCTCCGTCAACCAGGCCGGCATCGACACCTTCGCGGACTCCTCGGTGGAGTTCATCCGCAAGTACGGCTTCAACGGCGTCGACATCGACTACGAGTACCCGACCACCATGAAGGACTCGGGCAACCCGCTGGACTGGCAGCTGTCCAACGCCCGCCGGGGCGGTCTCGTCAAGGGCTACGCGGCCCTCATGAAGTCCCTGCGCGAGAAGCTCGACCGCGCGGGCGCCACGGACGGCAAGCACTACCTGCTCTCCGTCGCCGCCCCGTCCTCCGGCTACCTGCTGCGGGGCATGGAGACCTTCCAGATGCAGCAGTACCTGGACTACGTCAACATCATGTCCTACGACCTGCACGGCGCCTGGAACGAGTACGTCGGTCCCAACGCCGCGCTCTTCGACGACGGCAAGGACGGGGAACTGGCCGCCGCGAGCGTCTACTCCACCTCCCAGTACGGCGGCACCGGCTACCTGAACACCGACTGGGCCTACCACTACTTCCGCGGTTCGATGCCGTCGGGCCGGATCAACATCGGCCTGCCGTACTACACCCGCGGCTTCAAGAACGTGCAGGGCGGCACGGACGGCCTGTGGGGCAAGGCCCCGGCCACCACCTGCCCGGCGGGCGCGGGCCTGACCAAGTGCGGTGACGGCGCGGTCGGCATCGACAACCTCTGGCACGACCTGGACACCAACGGGGCCGAGTCCCCGGCGGGCTCCAACCCGATGTGGCACGCGAAGAACCTGGAGAAGGGCGTCGTAGGCGACTACGTCACGAAGTACGGCTTCCCCGCGAACACCACGCTGAGCGGCACCTACGCCCGCAAGTACGACTCCACGCTGGTGGCGCCGTGGCTGTGGAACGCGCAGAAGAAGGTCTTCCTGTCGACGGAGGACGAGCAGTCCGTCGCCGCCAAGGCCGACTACGTGGTGAACAAGGGCATCGGCGGCACGATGGTGTGGGAGCTCGCGGGCGACTACTCCTACAACGCGGCCAAGGGCCAGTACGAGATGGGCGACACGCTCACCTCCCTGATGTACGACAAGTTCAAGGCCGCCACCCCGTACGGCGCGAAGAAGGCGGGCGCGGCGCTGCCCGCGCGGGCCGTCGACATCAAGACGGAGTTCACCGAGTTCAAGCTGGGCGACTCCAACTACCCGATCACCCCGAAGCTGAAGATCACCAACAACACGAAGACCACGCTGCCCGGCGGTACGGAGTTCCAGTTCGACTACGGAACCTCGGCCCCGGCCAACGCCTCCGACCAGTCCGGCTTCGGCACGAAGGTGATCAGCACCGGCCACAGCGGCAGCAACGTCGGCGGCCTGAAGGGCGACTTCCAGCGGGTCTCCCTGAAGCTCCCGGCCTGGCAGACGCTGGCCCCGGGCGCCTCGGTCGACCTGGCGTTCAACTACTACCTGCCGGTGTCCACGCCCTCCAACTGGACGGTGAACATCTCCGGCACCACCTACGCCCTCGCCGGGGACCTGGCGCGCGGCACGACGCTGACGGAGCCGGGCACCACCACGCCGCCCACCACCCCGCCGACGACCCCGCCGACCACTCCCCCGACCACGCCTCCGACGACGCCTCCGGGCGGTACGTGCACCGCCCCGGCGTACGTGGCGGGCTCGGTCTCCACGGGCGGAACCGTCGTCTCCCACAAGGGCCACACCTGGAAGGCCCAGTGGTGGACGCAGAACGAGGAGCCCGGCACCACCGGTGACTGGGGGGTCTGGAAGGACCAGGGAGCCTGCTGATCCCGGCACCCCTGCCCCGCCGAACGTGAGGACCCGGTGGCCCGGCGGCCACCGGGTCCTCGCACGTCCGGACGCCGGCCGGCCCGCGCGGCGGCCCCGTCAGGGGCCGAACAGGACCGACTGGGCCGCTTCGCGGGCGGCCAGCCGCGCACCCTCCAGGACCGCCGGACCGCCCAGGGCGGTCGCCCGGACCCGGGTCGGGACGGGGGTGAGGGTGGCCAGGCGGCGCTCGACCCGGTCGGCGAGGCCGGGGCCGCCGGCCCGGCCGAGCTCACCGCCGAGGACCACGCAGCCGGGGTCGAGCACCGCGGCGACGGCGGCCGCCCCGAGCGCGAGCCGCTCCGCGAGGGCCTCCAGGAAGGCGGCCCCGGCCGCCCCGGCGACGGCCTCCTCGACCGGGCCCGGGAACCCGTGCGCGACCGCGAGGGCGCTCACCGCGTCCCGCCCCACCAGCGCGTGGAAGCCGCCCCCGCAGTCGGTGGCGGAGGGCAGCCGCGCCGTCCCCGGCACCGGGAGGAAGCCGATCTCCCCCGCTCCGCCGGAGGCACCCCGGCGCAGCCGGCCGTCCAGCACCACGGCGGCGCCCACCCCCGCGCCCAGCCACAGCAGCACGAAGGAGTCCAGGTCCCGGGCGGCGCCGACGCGCTGCTCGGCCAGGGCCGCCAGGTTGGTCTCGTTCTCCACGACGACGGTGGCGGGCAGCCGCCGCTGGAGGGCGGAGACCAGCTCCCCGTGCCAGACGGGCAGCCCGACCGGGCCGGCCAGTTCGCCGCTGCCGGGGGCGACCAGGCCGGGCGCGCCGACGACCACGGTGTGCAGGGCCTCGGCGCCGGCCTCCCGGGTGAGGGCCTCCAGCCGCTCCACGGCCTCCTCCACGGCGTCGACCGGCAGGGCCGCCGAGGCCAGCGGGCGGCCCAGCAGGTCGGTGACGACGGCGGTCGCGCTGTCGGTCCGTACGTCCAGGGCCGCGAGGTGGGCCCGGCGGGCCACGATCCCGTAGAGGCGGGCGTTGGGGCCGCGCCGCTGGGCGCCGGACTCGCCCACGACCTCGATCAGTCCGGCCTCGGCGAGCCGTTCGACGAGGTCGGCGACGGAGGGGCGGGAGAGTCCGGTCAGCTGCTTGAGCCGGCTCGCCGTCAGGGGCCCTTCCTCCTGGAGGAGTTCGAGGGCGAGGCGGTCGTTGATGGCCCGGGCCGTGCTCGGCGAGGCGGGGGCCGGAGCCGGAGACGGGGCGGCGGCGGGG
The DNA here is from genome assembly GCF_042890765.1 of Streptomyces sp. NPDC002032. NCBI lineage: Bacteria > Bacillati > Actinomycetota > Actinomycetes > Kitasatosporales > Streptomycetaceae > Streptomyces > Streptomyces sp. NPDC002032. The sequence continues at coordinate 69,058 of NZ_JBIASM010000009.1, forward strand.
GTCAGCACCTTGGCAGGGGTCACGGCGCCCATCTTAGGGAGGGGAGAGCCACTAACTATCAGGCAGGGTCCCTGATAGTTTACGCCCATGACACGGCCCACGTCCGGGGATCCCGGCCCCAGCCCGGCGCGCCTGCGCCACGCCCGCTTCGCGATAGCCGCCGTCTTCTGCGCCCACGGCGCCGTCACCGGCTCGTTCGCCACCCGCATCCCCTGGATCCAGGACCACGCCCAGCTCAGCGCGGGCACCCTGGGCCTGGCCCTGGCCTTCCCCGCCCTCGGAGCGGCCCTCGCGATGCCGCTGGCCGGGCGGATCAACCACCGCTTCGGCGCCCGCGCCGCCCTGCGCGGCCTGCTGGCCCTGTGGACCCTGTCGCTGATCCTGCCGAGCCTGGCTCCGAACCTGGCCGTGCTGTGCGGCGCCCTGTTCGTCTACGGAGCCACCTCGGGCATGGCGGACGTCGCCATGAACGCGCTCGGCGTGGAGACCGAGAACCGGCTCGGCCGGTCGATCATGTCCTCGCTGCACGGCATGTGGAGCGCGGGCGCCCTGCTGGGTTCGGCCGCCGGGACGCTCGCCGCGCACGCGGGCGCCGACGCCCGGCTGCACCACCTGATCGCCGCCCTCGCCCTGACGGGGGCCGGGCTGCTCGCCGTACGGGGAGTGCTGGACCTGCGCGGGGAGGCCGGCGAGGCGCCCCCGCACTTCACCCTGCCGCCGAAATCGGCCCTGGTGATCGGCCTCGTCGGCTTCTGCGCGGTCTTCGCCGAGGGCGCCAGCATGGACTGGTCGGCGGTGTACCTGCGGGACGTACTGCACACGGACGCGGGGCTGGCCGCCGCCTCGACCACCGCGTTCGCGCTGACCATGACGCTGGCCCGGCTGGCCGGGGACCGGGTCGTGGACCGGTTCGGGGCGGTGCGCACGGTCCGGGCCGGCGGGGTACTGGCCACCGCGGGCGGGCTGCTGGTGGTCACGGTCCACCAGCCGGCGGCGGCCCTGGCCGGTTTCGGGCTGATCGGACTCGGCATCGCGGTGGTGGTGCCGCTGGCCTTCGCGGCGGCGGCGCGCAGCGGTCCGGCTCCCGCGCAGGCCATCGCCGGCGTGGCGACGATCACGTACACATCGGGACTCATCGCCCCGTCCGCCATCGGCGCGGTGGCGGACGCGACCTCGCTCGTGGTGTCCTTCGGTCTGGTCACGCTGCTCGCCTTCGCCCTGGTCGTGGGGGCGGCCGTGCTGCGCGGCAAGCCGGTGCCGGGGGCGGTCGGCCCGTCCAATCGGGACGAACCTGCCCCAACCCGGCCGTAATATATCGGCTGGTCGACCACGCCCTCCGGGAGCGTCCGGCCAGGTGCCTGACGAATCGAACGGAAGTGGTGGGACATGGGCTTCGGCGTGCGCTGGACCCTGCACGGAGACGGGCGGACCCCCGCCCCCGGCGCGGTGGTGCGGCCGGACGAACGGCTGTCGTGGCCGCGCACCGCCGGGCTCGGCGCCCAGCACGTCGTCGCGATGTTCGGCGCGAGTTTCGTCGCCCCGGTCCTCATGGGCCTGGACCCGAACCTGGCGATCATGATGTCCGGCATCGCGACCGTCATCTTCCTGCTCGCGACCCGCGGCCGGGTGCCCTCGTACCTGGGCTGCTCCCTCTCCTTCGTCGGAGTGGCCGCGGCGATCCGGGCCGGCGGCGGGAACAGCGCGGTGGTCACGGGCGCCGTGTTCGTCGTCGGCGCGGCGCTGTTCCTGGCCGGGCTGGCCGTCCAGCGGTTCGGCGCGCGGATCATCCACGCGGCGATGCCGCCGGTGGTCACGGGCGCGGTCGTGATGCTGATCGGCTTCAACCTGGCGCCGGTGACGGCCTCCACGTACTGGCCGCAGGACCAGTGGACGGCGCTGCTGACCATGCTGTTCACCGGGCTGGCCGTGGTCTGCCTGCGCGGGTTCTGGTCGCGCATCGCGATCTTCCTGGGCCTGATCTTCGGGTACGGGGTCTCCTGGATCTTCGACCTGGTCTTCGGGCAGATCCACTCGACGGCGGGCGGCCCGGAGGCCGTGGACCACTGGCGGCTCGACCTCTCCGGCGTCGCCAAGGCCGACTGGATCGGGCTCCCGTCCTTCCACGCCCCGCAGTTCCAGTGGTCGGCGATCCTCATCGCACTGCCGGTGGTGATCGCGCTGATCGCGGAGAACGCCGGACACATCAAGGCCGTCGGCGAGATGACCGGCGACCCGCTCGACGACAAGCTCGGCACCGCCATCGCCGCCGACGGCGCCGCGTCCATGCTCTCCACGGCGGTCGGCGGCCCGCCCAACACCACGTACTCCGAGAACATCGGCGTCATGGCGGCCACCCGCGTCTACTCCACGGCGGCCTACTGGGCGGCGGCGGGCTTCGCCCTGCTCTTCGGCCTGTGCCCCAAGTTCGGCGCGGTCGTCGCCGCGATCCCGGGCGGGGTGCTCGGCGGCATCACCGTGATCCTCTACGGCATGATCGGCCTGCTCGGCGCGCAGATCTGGATCAACGGCGGGGTGGACCTGCGCAACCCGCTGAACCTGGTCCCGGCGGCGGCGGGCATCATCATCGGCGTCGGCGGGGTCAAGCTGCACTTCAGCGACAGCTTCGAGCTGGGCGGCATCGCCCTGGGCACCATCGTGGTGATCACCGGCTACCACACGCTGCGCTACTTCGCCCCGCCCCACCTCAAGCTGCAGGAGCCCCTCCTCGACTCGGGCACCTCCGCCTACGACGAGGGCGACGCCGAGCGGGACGGCGGGCGCGACGGCGGGCGGGACGGCGGGCGGGACACGCCGCGTTGACGGCGGCTTCGCCCGAACCGGCGAAGCGTACGGCCAAGTTCCCCGCGCGGCCCGTCCCGGCTGCCACGCTGCCTGACATGGAAGCGGTACTCGCGCGGATGCGCGCCCTCGACGAGCGGCTCCCCGCGCAGGACGGCGTCGCCGTCTTCAACCGGGTCTACCTGACGGTCACCCAGACCCTCCACCACCGGATCGGCCACGGCGGCTTCCCGGCGCCCCGCCGGGCCGAGACCCTGAGCGTGCGCTTCGCGGAGCGCTACCTGAGGGCGGTGGAGGCCGAGGGCCGGGCCCCGGCCTGCTGGCGCCCGCTGCTCCAGTACCGCCGCCACCCGGGGGTGCGGCCGCTCCAGCACGCGCTGGCCGGGATCAACGCCCACATCGGGCACGACCTCGCGCTGGCGGTCGTCTCCTCCTGCCACGCCCTGGGCTGCGCGCCCGCCGCCCTCGAAGCCGACTTCCACCGGGTCGGGGACACGCTGGTCTCCCTGGAGGAGCGCATCCGCGAGGACCTCATGCCGGGTCCGGACCTCCTGGAGGTCGCCGACCCGCTGACGCACCTGCTCGGCTCCTGGAGCCTGGAGCGCGCCCGCTCCGGCGCCTGGGCGGCGGCCCGGCTGCTGTGGGCACTGCGCCGCTCCCCCGAACTGGCCGGGGAATTCACCGAATCCCTCGACGCCGGAGTCGGCCTGGTCGGCCGCTGCCTGCTCACCCCCTCCCCCCTGAAACCCCGTGCGACCGGGGCGTACGCCCTCTAGCCTCGGCGGATGGCCAGCTTCGCGACGCACCGGCTCCGGGTGCACGATGCCGCCCGCCCGCCGTACCGGAGGCTGTCGGCGCTGCGCACCTGCCTGAGCGAGTTCGCCCCGTACGGCTTCTACGCCACCTACCACCACCTGTGCCGCAGCGCGGGGATCCCGCGCGACCTGGACGAGGACCCCGCATCGCTGGTGCGGGCGGTGGAGGAGCTCGACGAGGCGCGGCGGCTGTGGCTGGCGGAGCTTGCCGCCTGGCAGGTCGGGCGGCGGGCGCAGAAACGGGAGGGGGTGCGGCGGGCGGACCCGCCACAGCCGTCGCAGTGGCTGTTCTGGCCGGACCCGGAGTTCCATCCGGCCGGGCGGCGCGTCGAGGTGCGCCTCGCCCACCGTCTGCGCAGGCACCTGATCTGAACGCGCGCCCTGGAGGACGGGCGGCGGGCATGAGAACGGGCCGCCGCCGCGCTCGTGCGCGGGGGCGGCCCGTGGTCACGGGGGTCCGGGAGGGATCAGTCCTCCGGGAGCTCGACCGGTGCGATCTCGTCGTAGACGTCGCCCGGACCCGGGTTGGTGGAGTCGGTCGCGCCGCCGAGGTGGTGCATGACGCCCCAGACCGCGTTCAGGGCGGTCTGGACGGCGCCCTCGGCCCACCCGGCCGTCCAGGAGATGTCGTCGCCCGCGAGGAAGATGCCGCGCTTGTCCTCGGGGAGGCGGTCCTGCATGAAGTGCGTGAACAGGCGGCGCTGGTAGCGGTAGTGGCCCGGCAGGTTCGCCTTGAACGCGCCCATGAAGTAGGGCTCGTTCTCCCAGGACACGGTCACCGGGTTGCCGATGATGTGACGGCGGATGTCGACCTTGGGGTAGATCTCGCCGAGGGACTTCAGCATGACCTCCATCCGCTCGTTCGCGGACAGCGGCAGCCACTTGAGGCTGTCGTCGCACCAGGTGTACGAGAGGCAGATGGTGGCGGGCTGGTCCGGGCCGTTGTCCAGCAGGTAGGTGCCGCGGGTCATGCGGTCGGTGAGGGTCATCGACATGACGTCGCGGCCCGTGTCCTCGTCCTTGTCCAGCCAGAACGGCCGGTCGACGGGGATGAAGAGCTTGCTGGACTCCATGTAGTGCGTGCGCTCGATCGCCGTCCAGTGGTCGATCGGGAACAGCGTGTCGTCGCAGGCGATCTTCGAGAGCAGCATCCAGGACTGGGCCGTGAAGATCGCGGCGCGGTACGTGCGGATGTCGCCGTCGGCGTCGGTGACCGTGATGCGGTTGCCGGCCGTGCGGTGCAGGCGGGTGACCGCCGGGCGCGGGGAGCCGTCGTGCAGGGAGGACAGCGAGGTGCCCTGGGCCCAGTGCACGATCTTCTCGGGCTCGCGCTCCCACAGGCGCAGCGGCAGCTGCTGCGAACCGCCGACGATGCCGCGGTGGTGGTCGTCCGCCTCGGTGTAGACGACGCGGAGGATCTCCAGGATGGAGTTGGGGAAGTCGGTGTCCCAGCCGCCGGTGCCGAAGCCGACCTGGCCGAAGATCTCCCGCTTGCGGAAGGACTGGAAGGCCTCGGACTTGCAGAGGAAGCCGTAGAAGGTCTCGTCGTCGAGCTTCTCGACGAGCTTCGCCCAGATCTCGCGGATGCGCGGGACGTCCCGCTCGCGCATCGCGGTGTTCATGTCGGAGAAGTCGGCGCCCTCGTCCAGGCAGGCGTTCCACGCGGCGGACACGTCGCGGTAGATCTGCGGGAGGTCGGCGATGGTCTCGGCGTAGTGCGTCTCGCCCTTGAGGTCGACGACCGTCGAGGGGGTGGACTCGGCGAGCGGGTTCGGGAACGGCTCGGTGACCAGGCCCACGAGGTCGATGTAGTGCTGGAGCGCGGTGGAGGACGGCGGGAAGCGCATGGCGCCCATCTCCGCGGTCAGGCCCTCGGTGCCCGCGCCCTCGAAGCCGACGGTGCGCAGCCGGCCGCCGATCTGGTCGGCCTCGTAGACGACGGGCTTGAGGCCCATCTTCATCAGCTCGTAGGCGGAGATGATGCCGGAGAGACCGCCGCCGATGACGGCCACCTCGGTGCCGTGCTCGGTCGCCGGTATCTGGCCGAGCCCCGCCGGGTGGGCGAGGAAGTCGTCGTACGCGTACGGGAAGTCAGGCCCGAACATGGTGATCGGGGGCTGACCGTCGCTGTGCGGGACGGCGGTGGTGGGCACCGTGGACGTCATGGGGGTACGTCTCCTTGCGGGGTGTGGCAGGGGGCGGCGGGGCGAGCGGCGGTACTGGCTCAGACGAGGGAGGCGTAGAGCCCGGGGCGGCGGTCGCGCAGGTAGGGGTTGTTCTCCCGCGACGCGGCGAGCAGCTCCGGGTCGGCCTCGCCGAAGACCAGCTCCTCGCCGCGGCCGGCCCGGGTGCGGGTGACTCCGTCCGGGTTGGCGAGGCAGCTGAGGCCGACGAACTCGAACTCGCCCTCGGGGCCGGTCCGGTTGACGTACGCGATGTACATCTGGTTCTCGAAGGCCCTGACGGGGACCAGCTGTTCGGCCACGAACTGGAACGGGTGCATCTGCGCGGTCGGGACCAGGAGGAGGTCGGTCCCGGCCAGGGCGTGGGCCCGGACGTTCTCGGGGAACTCGACGTCGTAGCAGATCATGATGCCGACGCGGAGCCCGCCGAGGTCCGCCTGGACGACGGGGGTGTCGCCGGGGGTGAAGGCGTCCTGTTCGAAGCAGCCGAAGAGGTGGGTCTTGCGGTAGTTGGCGAGCGCGGTCCCGTCGGGGCCGATGAGCTGCGCCGCGTTGAAGACCGCCTCGCCCGCGCGCTCGGGGTAGCCGTACAGGACGGCGACCCCGTGGCGGCGGGCGATCTCGCCGATGGCGACGGCGGACGGGCCGTCGGCCGGTTCGGCGATGCCGGGGATGTCCTGGAGGTCCAGCGCGTAGCCGGTCAGGAACATCTCCGAGGTCACGAGGAGCCCGGCCCCGCCCTGTGCGGCGCGCGCGGCTGCCTCGTCGAGCCGCTTCAGGTTCTCGGCGGTGTCGCCGAGCCGTCCGGAGCTCTGGAGGAGTGCGGTGCGCAGCGGGGGCATGGGCGTACCTCTGTGACAGGTGGGGTGGGGGTCGTAAAACGGTACGTTCGCGCGTTCGACCGCGACAAGCCGTCACCGTTGCGCTGGGCGCATCGATTCGTTGCGTGTTCTCAGGCAAGTACGACGATTCGTTGCGCCGAGGCGTTACGAGGCCGCTCCGAAGGCCGGATGGGCGCGCAGCCGGCGGACGTACGCGCGCAGGTGCGGGCCGGCGGCGGGCAGGACGGCGGGGTCCTGGAGGGCCACCCAGAGGTCCGCGTCGGCGACGGTCGGACGGCCCCCCAGAGCATACGGGCGCACGGTGAGCCACCGTTCCAGCAGGCCGAGGGCGGCGGACCGGGCGGCGGCCGGGGCATCCGCGTCGAGCAGGGTGCGCAGGGGCCGCGCGAAGGGGGCGGGGGCGGGCGGGGCCAGGTCGGGGCGCCCGGCGAGGCGGACGGCGAGGTCGTCGAGGATGTCGGGGGTGTGGTTGCTGACGACGCGGCCGCTCCAGGTGTCGCAGAGGGCGGGGACGGCGAGGGTGCCGTCGTAGTGGTGCCCGGCGGCCTCGTAGGCCCGGCGCAGGGCGGCGAGGGCGGCGGGGGCGCCGAGGGTGGTGGTGCCGACGGAGCCGGTGAGACCGAGCAGCGCGAGGGCGGTGCGGACGCGGCGGGACCGGGGACAGCCTTCGGCGAGGTAGAGGTGGTAGCGGTACGGCACCGGCAGGAAGCCGGCCCCGATCCTGCCGCGCGGGGCGGGGAGGGGGGTGGTGCGGGGCATGACGGTCGGAAGCACGGTGACCCTCCGGGGGGCGTGGTGGACCACTCCCCTGGCCGGGGGTGGGTCGATCTCGAAACGGCCGCTTTCGCCGGGCCCCTGCCGGGAGCACGTCGGACCGGGCCCCGGCTGCGGCCCCGCACCCGGCACGAGGCCGCGACCCGGAACCCGACGCGGACCCGAGAGCCGGCCCCCCGGCACCCGGCACCCGGCACCCGGCACCCGGCGCGGGCCCGGCACCCGGCGCGGAGCCGGAGCACGGGCCGGTGACCGCCCGGCGCGAGACAGCCACCGGGCCGCGACGCCCACGCCGAACCGGAACCCGGCGCCCGACGCCCGGCGCCCGACGCGGAACCGAGGGCCGACTGCCGGCGCCCGGCACCCGGTGCGGGACCGGGCCCGGGAAGCGGGCTCAGCACCCGGCACCGGGTGCGGAGCCGGTACCCAGCGCCCGCGAGCCGACGCGGGGCAGGGCCCGGGGCGGGGCGCTCACATGGAGCCGGAGCGCGACGCCCGACGCGGGGCCGGGAGCCGGAGTGCCGGCGGCGCGGCGCGGCGCAGAGCCGGAGCCGGGAGACGGACCGGTGCGTCCCGACACGGCGCCGGGCGCGGCGGGCCGGGGGCGGGTCAGTGCGGGGTGGCGCTCGCGACGCGGAGCAGGTCGATGTGCAGGCGGCGGGTCAGCCACCAGCGGCGGCGCGGGGACGCGTGCTCGACCGGTGTCACGGAAATCGACCTGCTCCCCGCTGTCCGCGGGGCATAACCTGCCCCTGGCCGACGCTGTCCCCCGCAGTCTCACGGCGCCGAGCCGGAGCCGTCAAGAAGGCGGCGGGGACCGGCCGTTGCCCGCCCCACGAGAGGATCCCCGCACCCGATGCCCACCGACCACCCCACCGCCCCGCTCGACAACCCGGTGTGGGCGGCCCTGACCGGCCCGCACCAGGCCTTCGCCGTGGCCGGCCCCGGCGGGCTCGCCGCCCGCTACCTGCCCGCCGCGAACCCGTTCGCCGCCCTCGCCGATCCGCACGACCCCGCCTCCTGGGCGGACCTCGCCGCTCTCGCCGGGCCCGGCGAGACGGTGTGGCTGACCGGCCTCCCGCCCGCCCCGCCGCCCGGCTGGGACACGGTGATGACCATCCCCGGCGTCCAGCTCGACGGCCGGGCCGTGCGCGCCGAGCACGCGCCGGAGGCCGTCCGCCTCGGCCCCGCCGACGTCGCGGAGATGACGGAGCTGGTCCGGCTGACCGAGCCGGGCCCCTTCCTCCCGCGCACCGTCGAGCTCGGCACGTACCTCGGCATCCGGCACGAGGGCCGGCTCGTCGCGATGGCCGGGGAGCGCATGCATCCGCCCGGCTGGACGGAGATCAGCGCCGTTTGCACCCACCCCGACCACCGGGGCAAGGGCTTGGCGGGGCGGCTGATCCGGGCGGTCGCGGCCGGGATCCGGGACCGCGGGGAAGCCCCCTTCCTGCACGCGGCGGCCGAGAACACCGGCGCCGTCCGGCTGTACGAGGCGATGGGGTTCACCCTGCGCCGCGAGCCGGTCTTCATCGGCGTGCGCACCCCCGCGGCCTCCGCGGCCCCGGCGGCCCCCGCGGACGGCCGTAACACGGCTTAACACAGGGTTCATTGAGTGCCGCCGGAGTCTCCCGTAGCGTCGTGGGAACGGGAGCACGGACGGAGGCGAGAGGGCCGTGGCGGTGAACACGTTGCAGATCAGCGGTCGTCCCGCCCTCCGTCCGGCTCCCGTGTTCGCCCCGCGCCGCGCGGTGCGCCTGTACGCCCGCACCCACATCGACCTCCAGCGGGTCTGCGCCTCGCTCTGTCCCCCCTGATCACGCCCCCGCCGCCGCGGCGTCCGCCGCGCCGGCCCGCCCCGATCAGGAAGGCGGCGCCGCCGTGCCCGCATCCGAAACCGCCCCGGTCCACCTGGCCGTCGCCCTCGAAGGCGCCGGCTGGCACCCGGCCGCCTGGCGCGAACCGGGGGCCCGCCCGGCCGAGTTGACCACGGCCCGGTACTGGGCCGACACGGTCGCCGAGGCCGAGTCGGGCCTGCTGGACTTCGTCACCTTCGAGGACGCGCTCGGCCTGCAGTCCACCGACCCCTCCGAGGCCGACGGCCGCACCGACCTGGTGCGCGGCCGGCTCGACGCGGTGCTGGTGGCCGCCCGGGTCGCCCCACTGACCCGGCACATCGGCCTGGTGCCGAGCGTGAGCACCACCCACACCGAGCCCTTCCACGTCTCGAAGGCCGTGGCCACGCTGGACCACGTCAGCCGCGGCCGGGCAGGCCTGCGCGTGCAGATCTCCGAACGCCCCGACGAGGCACGCCACTTCGGCCGCCGCGACCCGCTGGAGCCGGCCGGTGCGCTGCTCGCCGAGGCGGGCGACCACGTGGAGGTGGTACGGCGGCTGTGGGACAGCTGGGAGGACGACGCCGAGATCCGGGACGTGGCCACGGGCCGCTTCGTCGACCGGGACAAGCTGCATCCCGTCGACTTCGAGGGCCCGCACTTCCGGGTCCGGGGCCCTTCCATCACCCCCCGCCCCCCGCAGGGCCAGCCGCCGGTCAGCGCGCTCGCGCCGGACCCGGCCGGCTACCCGCTGCTCGCCCGGGGCGCCGACGTCGGCTACGTGACCCCGAGGGACGCCGGCCAGGCGCGCGCCGCCGTGGCCGGGATCCGCGCCGCCCAGGAGGAGGCGGGCACGGCCGGGAGCCCGCTGCACGTGTTCGGGGAGCTGACCGTCTTCCTCGACTCCGGCCCCGCGGCCGCGACCCGGCGGCTCCAGCGGCTGGACTCCGTCCACGGGTCGGCGTACTCCGGCGACGCGCTGCTCTTCGCGGGCACCCCGGGACAGCTCGCGGACCTGCTGCTGGACTGGCGGCGGGCCGGCCTCTCCGGGTTCCGGCTGCGCCCGGGGGTGCTGGCGCACGACCTCCCGGCGATCACCCGCGGCCTGGTGCCCGAACTCCAGCGGCGCGGGGTCTTCCGGCGCTCCTACGAGGCCTCCTCGCTCCGCGGCCTGCTGGGGCTGCCCCGCCCCGCGAACCGGTACGCCCGGCCCGCCGCCTGAGCGCCGCGCCCGCAGGACCCGATACGACACGACGCGAGGACACGTACCGCCATGGGCAAGCCGCTCAAGCAGATCCACCTGGCCGCGCACTTCCCCGGGGTCAACAACACCACCGTGTGGAGCCATCCGGAGGCGGGCAGCCACATCGACTTCGACTCGTTCGTCCACTTCGCCCGGACCGCCGAGCGCGCCCGGTTCGACTTCCTGTTCCTGGCCGAGGGGCTGCGGCTGCGCGAACAGGGCGGCCGGATCTACGACTTGGACGTGGTCGGCCGGCCCGACACCTTCACCGTGCTGGCCGCGCTGGCCGCCGTGACCGAGCACCTGGGGCTGACCGGCACGATCAGCTCCACCTTCAACGAGCCGTACGAGGTGGCCCGGCAGTTCGCCACGCTCGACCACCTCTCCGGCGGCCGGGCCGCCTGGAACGTGGTGACCTCCTGGGACGCCTTCACCGGGGAGAACTTCCGCCGGGGCGGCTTCCTGGCGCGCGAGGACCGCTACGAGCGGGCGCGGGAGTTCCTGGCCACCGCCCACGAGCTGTTCGACTCCTGGGACGGCGGCGAGATCCTCGCCGATCCGGTGAGCGGGGTCTTCCTGCGGGACGCGGGCGCGGGCGCCTTCGTCCACCGGGGACGGCAGTTCGACATCGCGGGCCGGTTCAACGTGCCGCGCAGCCCCCAGGGCCGCCCGGTGATCTTCCAGGCGGGTGATTCGGACGAGGGCCGGGAGTTCGCCGCGGCCGGGGCCGACGCCGTTTTCGGCCGGTACGCCACCCTGGAGGAGGGGCGGGCCTTCTACGCCGACGTCAAGGGCAGGCTGGCCCGGTACGGCCGCACCCCGGACGAGCTGAAGATCCTGCCCGCGGCCACCTTCGTCCTCGGCGACACCGACGCCGACGCCGCCGAACAGGCCCGCGAGGTACGGTTCGCGCAGGTCAGCGGGGCCACGGCGATCAAGTACCTGGAGCACGTCTGGAACCGGGACCTGTCCGCGTACGACCCGGACGGCCCGCTCCCGGAGATCGACCCGGACCCCGGGGAGAACACGATCGCCCTGGGCCGGGCCAGCGTCCGCATGTTCCGCGACCCCCTGGCCACGGCCAAGGAGTGGCGGGAGCTGGCCGCCGCCCGGCAGCTGTCGATCCGCGAGCTGGTCATCGAGACCACCGGACGCCCGTCCTTCGTCGGTTCGCCCGCCACCGTCGCCGCGGCCATCGACGATCTGGTCCAGCGGGACGCGGCCGACGGGTTCATCCTCGTCCCCCACCTGACGCCCGGCGGCCTGGACGCCTTCGCGGACACGGTCGTACCGCTGCTCCAGGAGCGGGGCGTCTTCCGGCGCGAGTACGAGGGGCCCACCCTGCGCGACCACTTGGGACTGGCCGTGCCCGCGGTGACGGCTCCCACCGGTTCCTGACGAGGAGCACCGGATCCGGGGTTTCGGGGCGCGCCTCGCGGTCACACGCGGGAGGAGCGACGAAGCCTACGGAAGGGAACTGCCATGAACGACGTCTCCCGCCAGCCCGGCGCCGGACCCCGGCACTGGCAGTGGCAGGCGCGCGCGGCCTGCCGGGGCCTGGGCCCCGGACGCTTCTTCCACCCCGCCGGGGAGCGGGGCGACGACCGCGAGGGGCGGGACGAGGCCGCGAAGCGGGTCTGCGCCGGCTGTCCGGTGCGGACGGCCTGCCTGGAGCACGCGCTGAGCACCCGCGAGCCGTTCGGGGTGTGGGGCGGGCTGACGGAGGAGGAGCGGCGCCGGCTGCTCAGCGGTGCCCCGGCCCGGCGCGTGGCGGTGTAACGCCGCAGGCGCCCCTCCCGCCGGCGCCCCTCCCCTCGGCTACGGCCTCGCCGCCTCCCAGGCGCGGGCGAACAGTTCGTGCGGGGGCAGCGGCGCGAGCAGCCGCAGCATCGGCGCGTACAGGTTCTTGCCCGCCGCCCACGCCAGGTGGCTTTCGAGTTTGGCCGTTTCCAGCGGCAGGTGCGGGGCCTTCAGGTCCGTCCACTCGCCCGGCGCGAAGGCGGTGCGGCCCGCGCGGGCCCGTTTGCCGGCCACCACGGCCCCGGCCGCCTCCAGTTCCGCCCGGGCGGCCTTGTGCCGGGCCGCCGTCCAGCCGTTCCAGCGGCGGACGCACCGGTCGGTGGGCCGGGCCAGGGCCAGCAGCTGGAGGTACAGGGCGGCCGCGTCCGCGCCGACCCCGAGCGTGCCGGAGACCTCGCCGACCAGGCCGGGCGCGCTGAGCGAGGGGTCGCTCTCGTATCCGCCCGCGGGCACGGGGGTGTCCGCCGCGCGGGCCGCCAGCCGGTCGAGGCATTCCAGCAGCCGGACCGTGCGCAGCAGGTCGCGCAGGAGCCAGGCCCGGGTCCCGGTCCCGCACACCTCGGCGGCCCGCTCGGCCGTGCCCGGGGCGGTCAGGGCGGCCGCCCGGACGAAGGCGTCGCCCGAGGGCGCGGCCACGACGAAGGTCCCGTCGTCGTGGACCGTGGCGGGGACGACGCCGTCCGGCAGCGGCCGCGGGCACGGCAGCACCGTCCCCCGGTACGGGGTGAAGGCGGGGTCCCCGGCCACCGACCGCCCCAGCTCCGGCAGGGTCCCTACGGGGATCAGCGCGCCGGGGTCCGCGAGCTGCTCGCGCAGCCGCCGGTGCAGGGCCAGGGCCCCCCGGTGCGCGGGGTCGGCGACGGGGCGTTCGGTCAGCGCCCAGGCGATCACGGAGGCGGCCGTGCGGTGGGCGGGCGCGGCCCCGGGGATCCACGGCCCGGCGGCGCCGTCCGCCCGGGCGTGGTGCAGGTGCAGGCCGCCCTGGCGGCTGCCGGCGAGGACGAAGCCGGCCTCGCCGAAGGGCTCCTCGGCCGGGGCGCGGCCGGCGGGCAGGCTGCGGGCCCAGCGCTCGTGCAGGCCCAGCTCGGCCTCCAGGGCGGCGGCCAGTTCCTCGTCGGTGTGTTCCCGGGCTCCGAGCAGCCCGGCCCAGGCGGCGCCCATCCGTTCGGCCGCGGCGGTCAGGCCGGCGGGCTCCCACAGTTCGGCGGGGTCCTGCGGCAGGCCCGCGGCGAGGACCGCCCGGCGTCCGGCGGCACCGAGGGTGCGGCAGAACTCGTCGTAGGTGCCGATCACGGCCTTGGTGGCCTTGTACGGGGGCCCGGCCAGCAGGCGCTGGTGCTCGCCGTGGTGGTCGCGGCCCGGGAAACCGGCGAGGACCAGGGCGGCGACGGGGCCGCGTACGCCGGTGAGCCGGGCGAAGGCCTCCCGGGCGGCGGGCGTCTGCGTCAACGGTCCCCGCTCGGCGAGCAGTTCCAGCAGCCGGGGCAGGCGTGCGGCGTCGTCCGCGTCGACGGTGAGGCTCTCGCAGTCCTCGGCGCCGGCGGGTGCCGGGTCGGCCGCCCGCTGGAGGAACCAGGCCCTGCCCGTTCCGGCGCCGGAGGCGATCGGGTGGCCGGCGGCGCGGACGGCGGCCAGGGCCTCCGGGGCCGCCCGGCCGGTGCGCCAGGCGCTGCCCGGCTCGGCGAACGGCTGCCCGCTCCAGGTGCCCAGCAGGGCGGCGAGGGCCGCCCGTTCGCCGTCGGGGGTGGTGGCGGCGCAGGCCCGCCAGGCGACGGCGCCGATCCGGCCCACCAGGGGCTCCCAGGGGGCCGGTTCGGCGGGCCGGGCGAGACGGCGGGTCTCCTCGTCGATCTCCCCGCGCAGGTGACGGCCGTCGGCGGCGACGGCGGTGAGCAGGGCGGGCTGCGGCTGGGGCGCCGGTCCCTGGTGGCGGCGGTGCTCGGGCAGCAGTCCGTACAGGGCGGGGGCGAGGACGGTGTCGGGGACTTCGGTGCGCAGCGACACGGCCGGTGCGGCGCGCAGGGCGGCGACCCGGCGGGACAGGGCCCGGCGGCGGCGCAGCACGTCGGCGGCGAGGCGGGCGGCTCGGGCGACCCCTTCGGCGATGCGGGGTTCGAGGGCGGCGGGCAGCCGCGGCGGGGCGTCCCCGCTCGCGGCGGCGTCGAGGAGGTCCCGTACGGCGGGGTCGGCGACGGCGCGCAGGGCGGTGGAGGAGGCTTCGTCGCGGGGGGTCAGGAAGTGCCAGAAGGCGGGCGGCGGGACGGGTCCGGCGCCGTCCCCGAAGCCGGGGACGCGGCGGCGCCCGGAGCCGGGGAAGCCCTGGACCTGCCAGAGCAGGGAATTGTCCTCGGCGGCGTGGCAGCGGATGGTCTCCTGGCCGGCCAGGACAGCGTCCTCGCCGCCCCGGGGCATCCGCAGGACCGCCCAGGGGCGGCGGCCGAGGCGGCGGCTGCGGTAGGCGGCGCTGCGGCCGTCGGCGCCCTGGAGCAGGAACTCCCGGGGCGAGGGGCCGGCGTAGGGGGTGCGGTTGAGGACGCGGAAGCCGGCGAGGCGGCCGTCCTGGCCGAGCGGGGAGCGCGGCGCGCCGGGGGGCAGGACGGCGAGGGTCTGGAGGTCCCCGAAGAGTTCGTGGCCGGGCGGGACGGGGGCGGCGGTGTGGAAGGCGGGCGGGGTGCGGTCGGTGCCGGGCTCGCCGGTGGCGGGGTCGACGCGGGTCCAGCTGCCCCAGCGGCAGAAGGTCTCGGCGCTCCAGTGGTGGTGGCCGTCGCTCATCTGGACCTCGTGCGGGGAGATGCCCTCGCGGTCGCCGGGGCGCAGGACGCGCACGCCGTCGTGGCGGCCGGTGCCGTCCGGGGTGGCGAACTGGTAGCCGAGGCCGCCCTGGATCATGCCGCCGTAGCGGCGCAGGCCGAGCTTGTCCGCGGGCTCGAAGACCTCGTCGGGGCGGTCGGTCCAGAAGGCGCGGTCCCCGAAGGTGCCCTGGGGGGCGCTGCTCCAGGAGACGAGGAACTGCCCGCCGGCGTAGTGCACGGCGAGCGCGGGCGCGGCGTCGGCGGGGTCGGCTCCGGCGTCGGCGGCTCCGGCGTCGGCCTGCGGGGCCGCGCCCGGCGGGACCCGGAACGCGCAGGAGGCGCGCGGGCCCGCGTGGTCGACGGCGATGGCGCGGTCCGGGCCGTAGACGGTCAGGACGGGCCAGGTACTGGTCACGCCGACGACCCGGTCGGGGCCGCCCAGCTCGGCGACGGCCTCTTCGAGGGCGGGCCAGGCCCATTCCTCGGGGAGTCCCGCGCGCAGGGCGCGGCCGAGGGGGCCGGTGAGGTCGAGGGCACCGAGGGCCTCCTCGATGCCGTCCAGGGCGCGGGCGGTCGGGCGGTCCAGCAGGGTGCGCAGTTCCTCCACGGCCTCGTCGGCGGCGGCGAGGCCGCCGCCGCGCAGGGCGGCGAGCAGGCCCTCGACGCGGCCGTGCACCTCGGCGGTGATGCCCGCGTTCCGGGGCAGGCGGGTGATGGCGCTGCCGCCGCCGCGCAGGGCCTGGTGGACGGTGCCCTCCAGGCGGGGGCCGAAGACGGGGTCGGCGGCGAGGGCCTTGAGGTCGCGCCGGGAGTCGCCGTCCCAGAAGTACAGGCGCACGGCGGGTCCGGGGTCCTCGACGGCGATGCCCTCGGCGAGGCAGGCGTCGAGCAGGTCGGCGTCGAGCCCGGGGTGGCGGTAGCGGTCCTCGTGCAGGCGCAGCGGGGTGGCGGCGGCGCGCAGCCGGGGGGCCCAGCGGGTCAGCAGCTCGAAGAGTTCCGCGGGCAGGGGCCGGCGCGTGATGCCGCTGCCGGAGCGGACGTGCCCGAAGCGGTGCGTGTAGCGGGCGAACCAGCCGCCGGGGCCGCCTTCGGGGTCGATCCGGCCGGCCGCGGCCGCGTCGGCGGCGCCACAGGCCAGGAGCAGCCGCAGCCAGGCGCTCGCGTCGCCGCGGGACTCGGGGAACAGGTCGAGGAGGAGGGCGGCGGTGCCGTCGGCCGGGGGGTGCTCGGCGAGCAGGGGGGTGACGGCGTCGAGGAGCCGGTCGGGGACGTCCTTGCCGCGGGCGGCGCCGAGGACGGCGCCGAGCACCCGGGCGTCCTCGGCGGCGGCGAGGCCGGCGGCGCGGGCGGAGAGGCGGACGCGGCGGGCGAGGTCGGCGGGCGGCCCGGCGGGCGAGGCGGCCAGCGCCTCCAGGACCCGTACGAACTCCTCGTGCGCCGGGACCGGGTCGAGGGTGGCGGCCAGCCAGGCCTGGTGGGCGCCGGTCTCGGAGGCGGGGAGGGCGCCGTGGCGGGCCAGGAGCAGCACGTTGGCCCGGTGCCAGTCGGGGTAGACGGGCAGGGCGTGGGTGCGTTCGGCCGTGCGGGCCAGGGTGTAGGCGCGGGCGGCGGAGCGCCGGTGCCAGGAGATCAGCCGGTGCCCGACGGTGTCCCAGAACCAGGGCAGGTGGGCGGGCTCCAGGTCGCGCACGCGCCGTTCCAGGCCGTCCACGAACCGGCCGGGCTTCTCACGGGCGGTGTGGATGGTGCCGCGGACCAGTTCGAAGAGCGCTGCGGCCTCCGCGGCCCGGGCGGGGTCGTGCGCGGCGGCCCAGTCCGGGTAGACGGTCGAGACGTGCGGATCGGCCGGCGGCCGGATCTGGATCTTCATGCCGGCGATCCTGGCACGCGGCGCTGACAACCCGTCGGCCGCACCGGGGCCCGGGGCCGTCAGGCCGGGGCCGTCAGGCCGGGGCGCCCGAGGTGAAGCGGCGCAGGAGCGGCGAGAGGACGAGGACGGATTTGGTCCGTTCCACGAAGGGCTCGCCCGCGATGCGTTCCAGCACCCGCTCGAAGTGGCGCATGTCGGAGGCGAAGACCTGGACGAGGGCGTCCGCGTCGCCGGTGACGGTCGACGCGGACACCACCTCGGGGTACCGCTCCAGTCCTCGCCGGATGTCGTCCGGCGAGGTGTTGTGGCGACAGTAGATCTCGATGAAGCCCTCGGTCTCCCAGCCCATCGCGGCGGGGTCCACACGGACCGTGAAGCCGGTGATGGCGCCTTCGGCGCGGAGCCGGTCGACGCGCCGCTTCACGGCGGGGGCCGAGAGGCCGACCTCGGAGCCGATGTCCGCGTAGGAGCGGCGGGCGTCCTCGGCGAGGGCGTGCACGATGCGTTCGTCGAGATCGTTCAGTCGCACTGCGGGTGGATCACTTCTCTGCTGTGGCCAGTGTGGAGCGGCGGATGCCGTACAGGAAGTAGACCACGAGGCCGACGGCCATCCAGCCACCGAAGGCGACCCACGTGGCGACGGGCAGGCTGTACATCATGTAGGCGCAGGCGAGGAAGCCGAGGATCGGCGTGACCGGGAACAGCGCCACCTTGAAGGTGCGGGGCAGGTCGGGCTTGGTGCGGCGCAGGATCACGACGGCGACGTTGACCAGGGCGAAGGCGAAGAGCGTGCCGATGCTGGTGGCGTTGGCCAGTTCGCCCAGGGGGATGAACGCGGCGAGCGCACCGCAGAAGAGGGAGACGATGACCACGTTGGCGCGGGGGGCGCCGGACTTCTCGTCGACCTTGGCGAAGACCTTGGGGACGAGGCCGTCGCGGGACATCGCGAAGAGGATGCGGGTCTGTCCGTAGAGGACGGCGAAGACGACGGAGGCGATGGCGACGACGGCGCCGGCGGCGAGGACGACGCCCCAGAAGCTGTGGCCGGTGACGTTGGTCATGATCTGGGCGAGCGCGGCCTCGGTGCCCTCGAAGTCCTGCCACGGCATGGCGCCGACGGCGACGAAGGCGACCAGGACGTAGAGGATGGTGACGATGCCCAGCGAGAGCATGATCGCGCGCGGCAGGTCCTTCTTCGGGTTCTTGGCTTCCTCACCGGCGGTGGAGGCGGCGTCGAAGCCGATGTAGGAGAAGAAGAGCGTGGAGGCGGCGGCGCTGATGCCGGTGACGCCGAGCGGCGCGAGCGGCGTGTAGTTGCCGGACTTGATGCCCATGACGCCGATGCCGATGAAGAGCAGCAGCGTGACGATCTTCACCGCGACCATGATCGAGTTGATCGTGGCGCTCTCCTTGGCGCCGCGCATCAGGAAGACCATGGCGAGCAGGACCACGACCAGCGACGGCAGGTTGATGAAGCCGCCCTCGCCCATCGGGGCGGAGATGCTCTGGGGCAGGGTGACGCCTATGGTCCCGTCGAGCAGTTCGTTGAGGTACTGGCCCCAGCCGACGGCGACGGCCGCGACGGAGACGGCGTACTCCAGGACCAGGCACCAGCCGCAGATCCAGGCGATGAACTCGCCCATGGTCGCGTACGAGTACGAGTACGAGGAGCCGGAGACCGGCACGGAACCGGCCAGCTCGGCATAGGACAGGGCCGAGAACAGCGCGGTCAGGCCCGCGATGATGAAGGAGATCGTGACCGCCGGGCCGGCCTTGGGGGCGGCCTCGCCGAGGACGACGAAGATGCCGGTGCCCAGGGTGGCGCCGATGCTGATCATCGTCAGCTGCCACATGGTGAGCGAGCGGCGCAGCGTGCCGCCCTCGCCCTGGCCGCCCTCGGCGACCAGCTTCTCCACGGGCTTGCGGCGCAGCAGGGGGTGGGCGGGCTTGCGGGGCTCGGACGTGAGCGGTGGCGCCTGGCCGTGATCGAGCACGAAGGGACTCCTTTGACACTGCGGATGGGGACTGTCAGGCGTCGACCGCAGCGGTCCGGAGCAGTTCACAGGCAGGGGTGAGCCCTGCCTGGGCATGGGGGGACCGCCGAGCAGGCGGTCCGCGCCACTCCACGTACAGCGAGTGAGCCTACGAGCTGAGTGATACCGCCCGTAATGCACCATCCTTGCACATTGGCGAACGATCATTGCGCGGATCTGTCCGGGATGGCCGTTCGTTGCGCACAGATGATCGATCACTGCGCAGGCCTCCCTCGACCCCCGTTCTTGACACCACGTCAGGCATGGCGCAGCGTGCCTCTCCTCCCCTGTACCCGAGGACCGGAGGCGATCAGTGGGGCCGACGCAGTCCGACGAGCGGTGGCTGGACCCCGGGCCCTTCCTGCGCGGGGTCGCCTGGCTGGACGAGGGCCGCCCCGTGCGCGCCGATCCGGCCGACACCATGCGGCTGCCCTGGGACACCGGCGAGCGCGCCACCCTGCCCATCGGGGTCCGGCTGGAGTTCACCGCCGGCCCGGCGCACGCGGTGGAGGTCCGCTACCGGGCCACCGTCCCCGGCCCCACCGACGCGCTGCGCGACCTCGCGCACGGCTTCGCCCTGTGGAACCGCCACGGGCTGCTCACCGAGGTGTTCACCGAGCCCGCGACGGAGTCCGTCGTACGCCTGGAGCTGCCCCGGGGCGGCGGGGCGGCGGGCGGCCCCTTCGTGCTGTACCCGCCCGAGGCGCAGTCCCCGCTGGTCCTCGGCCTGCGCGGGATCGGCGGCCCGCTCGCCCCGGCCCCCGCGGCCCCCCGCTGGGTGGTGCACGGCGACTCCATCACCGAGGGCTGGTGGTCCACCCGGCCCGCGCACGGCTGGCCCGCCGTCGCGGGGCGGGCCCTGGGCTGGGACACCGTGAACCTCGGCTACGCGGGCGCCGCCCGCGGGGAGCTCGCCACCGCCGAACAGCTCGCCACCCTGCGCGCCGACGCCCTCACCCTCGCCTTCGGCACGAACTGCTGGTCCCGCGTGCCCTACACCGCCCCCCTGCTGTACGAGACCACACGCACATTCCTCGACCTCGTCCGCCAGGGCCACCCCCGGACCCCCCTGCTGCTCCTGTCGCCCCTGCTGCGCCCGGACGCCGAACGCACCCCGAACCGCCTGGGCGCCACCCTGGGGGCTCTGCGCGACGCCATGGAGCGGGCCGTCCGGGACCGGATCGGCGCCGGGGACGACCGCCTCGCGCTGCTCCCGGGCCGCGGGCTGCTGGAGCCCGGGCACCTCGCGGACGGACTGCACCCCAACGACGCCGGGCACCGGGTCCTCGGCCTCGCTGTGGTCACGGCCGCCCGGCGGGCCGGGTTCGACGCCGGCTGAGTGAAACAGCTCATACCGCTCCCACTGAACGCGGCGGGCCCGCGGCCCCGTGTCCTGCACAAGTTGCCGGGCCACCGACGGCGGACCCGGCGGACACCACACGTGGGAGAGATCAACATGGGTATCAAGCGCGGAACTTCCCTGGCAGCGGTCGCGGTCGTCGTCGCCCTCGCGGCCACCGCCTGCGGCGGGGCCGACAAGGCGGCCGACGCGGCCAAGCCGGCCGGCGCCGTCGCCGACGCCCAGGCCCCCGCCTCCGACCCCTACGGCAGCGAGAAGACCCCCCAGAACGGCGCGGGCGCCGCGGGCGCCTCCGCCGGACAGCTGACGATCGCCGCCACCGACCGGCTCGGCTCGGTCCTGACCGACGGCGCCGGCTTGACCCTGTACCGCTTCGACAAGGACACCGCCAAGCCGCCCACCTCGAACTGCGACGGCGACTGCGCCAAGGCCTGGCCCGCGGTCCCGGCGGGCGACGCGGCCGCGGCGACCGGCATGGACCCGTCCCTGCTCGGCGAGGTGGTCCGCAAGGACGGCGGCAAGCAGCTGACGGTGGCCGGCTGGCCCGCGTACCGCTTCGCCAAGGACACCAAGGCGGGCGACCTGAACGGGCAGGGCGTCGGCGGCACCTGGTTCGCGCTCGCCCCCGACGGCAAGAAGGCCGCGAAGCCCGCGGCCGCGCCCGCCGGCGCCCCCGCCGGCGCGGGCCAGACCGCCGGCGCCCTGACCGTCGCCAAGGACGCCAGGCTGGGCGAGCACATCGTCGACGGCAACGGCATGACCGTCTACCGCTTCAAGCCCGACACCGCCTGGCCGATGGTCTCCAAGTGCGAGGGCGACTGCGTCGCCAAGTGGCCGGTCGTACCGCCGGTGGACAAGGCCAACGCCAAGGGCATCATCGAGAAGAACTACCTGGTCCTCGACCGCCCGGACGGCAAGAAGCAGCAGACCGTGAACTGCTGGCCCGTCTACACCTTCACCGGCGACAAGAAGGCCGGCGACACCAACGGCCAGGGCGTGGGCGGCACCTGGTACGCCGTCGCCCCCGACGGCAAGCTCATCACCGTCCAGTAGCCGCTCCCTCCCCGGTCCGCGCGGCCCCCGCCCCCCTCCCCCCGGGCGGGGGCCGCGCACCGTTCCCCGCGGCCGCCCCGTTGCCTACAGTGACCCCCATGCTGCGCGTACTGGCCGTCGACGACGAGAAGCCGCTCCTGGAGGAACTCCTCTACCTGCTGCGCTCCGACCCGCGGGTGCGCAGCGCGGAGGGCGCGTCGGACGCCACCGGGGCGCTGCGCCGCGTCACGCTGGCGCTGGAGAGCGGTCCGGACGGGCCGGAGGGCATCGACGTGGTGTTCCTGGACATCCAGATGGCCGGGCTGACCGGGCTGGACATCGCCCGGCTGCTGGCCGGGTTCGCCCGGCCGCCGCTGATCGTGTTCGTCACCGCCCACGAGGGCTTCGCCGTCCAGGCCTTCGACCTCAAGGCGGTGGACTACGTGCTCAAGCCCGTACGGCCGGAGCGGCTGGCGGAGGCGGTGCGGCGGGCGTGCGCGCTGCTGGAGCGGCCCGACGGGGCTCCGGCGCGGCCCGGACCGGAGCCGGAGGCGGAACCGGCCGGCGCGGCCCCCGCCACCACCGCCGCCGCGGCCGCCACCGCCGCCGCCGAGCGGGCGCCGGAGCAGATCGCGGTCGAACTGGGCGGCGTCACCCGCTTCGTGGCCATCGCGGACATCGCGTACGTGGAGGCCCAGGGCGACTACGCCCGGCTGCACACCGACGAGGGCAGCCACCTGGTGCGGATCCCGCTGTCCACGCTGGAGGACCGCTGGGCGTCCCGCGGGTTCGTCCGCATCCACCGGCGCCACCTGGTGGCGCTGGGCCGGATCGACGAGCTGCGGATCGACGCGGGCACCACGAGCGTCCGCGTGGGCCCGGCCGAACTCCAGGTCAGCCGCCGCCACGCGCGCGAACTCCGGGACCTGCTGATGCGCCAGGCGACGGGCTGAACCCTCCGGCCGCCCCCGGAGCGCGGCCGGGCACCCGCCCGCCCCCGCCGCCCCCGCCGCACCGGCGCCCCCGGGGGCCGCCGTCCGCCGTGCCCGGCCCGCCGGTCCGCCCGCCCGGGCGACCGTCCGGCGTACCGGAGCACCGTTCGTCGCGCCGGAGCCCGCGTACGGCGATCCACCGGGGCCGTCGGCCGCAGCGGCGGCGCGACCGCCCGCCCCGGGCGCGGGCCGCGCGTATCGTGGATCTTCCGGCCGGGGAGGAGCTGAATGTCCGAGATCCAGGCGCTGTTGGACGCGCTGAGCGGTCTGCCCCGGACCCGGGCCGCCGGTCCCGCCGAGGCCGAGGTCCTGCTCGCCCGGCTGCGCAGCGCGGCCGCCCGCTGGGCCGAGGTCCTCTACGAGGCCCAGGAAGGCACCCGCGGCCAGTTGCCGCCCCGCGTGGAGGCGGCCCTGACGCTGGCGTTCCGCCGGGCGGAGGAGTCGTACGTGGAGCTGGAGATCGCCCTGCGCGACTGCGCCCGGCACCACGATCCGGCCCGCTGACCGCCGCCCGGATCGCGCCTGTTGCCGGGGGCGGGGGCCTGCGTACACTCCCAGGACCCCGCTCCCCCCGGCGAAGGAAGCCCTGTTGAACCAGACGTACGCGCTGACCGCGGTCACCGCCGTCGTCCTGGTCACGGTCCTGGTCGGGGCGCTCGGCCTGCGGATATCGCGGACCACCTCCGACTTCTACGTCGCCTCCCGCACCGTGGGCCCCCGGCTCAACGCGGCCGCCATCAGCGGGGAGTACCTCTCCGCGGCCTCCTTCCTGGGGGTGGCGGGGCTGGTGCTGCTCCAGGGGCCGGAGATGCTCTGGTACCCGGTCGGCTACACGGCCGGGTACCTGGTGCTGCTGGTGCTGGTCGCGGCCCCGCTGCGGCGCTCGGGCGCGTACACGCTGCCGGACTTCGCGGAGGACCGGCTCCAGTCGCGGGCGGTGCGGCGGATCGCGGTGCTGTTCGTGCTGGGGGTGGGCTGGCTGTACCTGCTGCCGCAGTTGCAGGGGGCCGGGCTGACGCTGGAGGTGCTGACCGGGGCCCCGCACTGGGTGGGCGGGGTGGTGGTGGCCTTCGTGGTCACCGCGGCCGTGGCGGCAGGCGGCATGCGCAGCATCACCTTCGTCCAGGCCTTCCAGTACTGGCTGAAGCTCACCGCCCTGCTGGTGCCCGCCTTCTTCCTGATCGCCGCCTGGGCCGGGGACGGCTCGCCCCGCGCCTCCTTCGACGCGCCGGCCGTCTTCCGCGAGCACACCGCCGTCACCCTGGGCGAGGACGTACGGCTCAGCCTGGACGCCCCGCTGACCGTGCGCGTGACGGGCCGGGTCGACGGGGTCCCGTACGCGGGCGTACCGCTGTCCCTGGAGTCCGGCCGGCACGCCGTGGCGGGCGGCACCCGGCTGGAGTTCGCCCCCGGCAGCCTGGTCCCGGACGCGCACGCGGGCCCCGGCCCGGACGCGCCGGGCTGGTCGCGGCCGCTGTCCGGGGGCGAGCACCGGCTGTACGCCACGTACGGGCTGATCCTGGCCACCTTCCTCGGCACGATGGGCCTGCCGCACGTGGCGGTGCGCTTCTACACCAGCCCCAACGGCCGGGCCGCCCGGCGCACCACCCTGGTCGTGCTGGGCCTGCTCGGGGTGTTCTACCTGCTGCCGCAGGTGTACGGAGCCCTCGGCCGGATCTACGCGCCCGAGCTGGCGCTGACCGGGGACGCGGACGCGGCGGTGCTGGTGCTGCCGGAGCGGATGCTGGGCGGCCGGCTCGGGGACCTGCTCGGGGCGCTGCTGGCCGGGGGCGCCTTCGCGGCGTTCCTGTCGACGGCCTCGGGGCTGACCATGGCGGTGGCCGGGGTGCTGCACCAGGACGTGCTGCCCCGGCGCGGGGTGGGGACGTTCAGGCTCGCGGTGGTGGTGGCGATGGCGGTGCCGCTGGCCGGCGGGGCGGTGGCCACCGAGGTGCCGGTCGCCGACGCGGTCGGGCTGGCCTTCGCCGTATCGGCGTCCTCCTTCTGCCCCCTGCTGGTGCTCGGCATCTGGTGGCGCGGGCTGACCCCGCCCGGCGCGGTGGCCGGGCTGCTGACCGGGGGCGGGGCGGCGCTGGGCGCGGTGCTGGCCACCCGGGTGGGGGTGGTGCCGCAGGGCTGGGCGCACGCGCTGCTGGCCTGGCCCGCGGTGTGGTCGGTGCCGCTGGGCTTCCTCACCATGGCGGGGGTGTCGCTGGCGACCCGGTCCCGGATCCCGGCGGGGACGGCCGCCGCGCTGGCCCGGCTGCACCTGCCCGAGGACGTCAGCGGGGAGCGGGCGCCGGGGGGCGCGCGGTGACCGGGGCGGCGCTCGCGGTGCTGGCCCTGACGGGCGCGGCCCTGCTGCTGGGGCTGGGCTGGGCGGCGGGCCGGTGGCACGCCGGAGGCGGGGAGCGGTCCGCCGGGCCGGACCTGGGCACCCCGGTGGAGCGGGCCACCTTCCACACCCTGCACACGGCTTCGCTGGCCGCTCCCCCGCTGCGGGCGGGCCTCACCGAGGACGCCGCGCGCAAGGCCGCCCGACGGCTGCGCTCGCTGCTGGGCACGGAGGCGCTGTGCCTGACCGACCGGGAGGCGGTGCTGGCCTGGGACGGGCCGGGCGCCGACCACCATCAGCGCCGGGCGATGGCCCGGGTGGCGCTGATGCTGCAGTCGGGCCGCAGCCTGAGCGTGCGCACGGAGTGCCCGCGGCCCGGCTGCCCGTTGAAGTGGGCGGTGTTCGCCCCGCTGACGGGTGAGGACGGGCTGCTGGGGGCGCTGGTCGCCTACGGGTCGCGAGAGTCGGCGGTGCTGGTGCGGGCGGCGACGGAGGTGGCGCGCTGGGTCTCCGTCCAGCTGGAGCTGTCGGAACTGGACCGGGCGCGGACCCGGCTGATGGAGGCCGAGATCAAGGCGCTGCGGGCGCAGATCTCCCCGCACTTCATCTTCAACTCCCTCGCCGCGATCGCCTCGTTCGTGCGGACCGATCCGGAGCGGGCGCGGGAGCTGCTGCTGGAGTTCGCGGACTTCACCCGGTACTCCTTCCGCCGGCACGGTGAATTCACCACCCTGGCGGAGGAGTTGCGTTCGATCGAGCAGTACCTGGCGCTGGCCGGAGCCCGGTTCGGGGACCGGCTGAAGGTCACCTTGCAGGTGGCGCCGGAGGTGCTGGCGGTGGCGCTGCCGTTCCTGTGCCTCCAGCCGCTGGTGGAGAACGCGGTGAAGCACGGGGTGGAGGACTCCACCGAGGAGTGCCGGATCACGATCGCCGCCCGGGACGCGGGCGCGGAGGCGGTGCTGACCATCGAGGACAACGGCGTCGGCATGGATCCGGCGCTGCTGCGGCGGATCCTGGCCGGGGAGCGGCCGGGGGCCTCCTCGGGCATCGGGCTGCCGAACGTCGACGAGCGGATGCGGCAGGTCTACGGGGACGAGTACGGGCTGGTCATGGAAACGGCCGTCGGCGCGGGCATGAAGATCACGGTCCGGATCCCCAAGTACCGCGCGGGCGTGCACACCTCGCCCCCGGCGGGCGCCGCCCCGCCCGGACACGCCGGTGGCCCCGGCCGTCCGGAGGGGACGGGCCGGGGCCACCGCGAAGGGGATCAGGGGGTGTCCCCAGAGACGGCCTAGCTCCAGCTGGCGTGCAGCGGCTTGCCCTCGGCGTAGCCGGCCGCGGACTGGATGCCGACGACGGCGTTCTCCTCGAACTCCGCGAGGGAGCCGGCACCGGCGTAGGTGCAGGAGGAGCGGACACCGGCGATGATCGAGTCGATCAGGTCCTCGACGCCCGGGCGGGCCGGGTCGAGGAACATCCGCGAGGTGGAGATGCCCTCCTCGAACAGCGCCTTGCGGGCGCGGTCGTAGGCCGACTCCTCCGAGGTGCGGTTGCGCACCGCGCGGGCGGAGGCCATGCCGAAGGACTCCTTGTAGAAGCGCCCGTCGGCGGACTGCTGGAGGTCGCCCGGGGACTCGTACGTCCCGGCGAACCAGGAGCCGATCATGACGTTGGACGCACCGGCGGCCAGCGCCATGGCCACGTCGCGCGGGTGGCGGACGCCGCCGTCGGCCCAGACGTGCTTGCCGTACTTCTTGGCCTCGGCGGCGCACTCCAGCACCGCGGAGAACTGCGGCCGGCCGACGCCGGTCATCATGCGGGTGGTGCACATGGCGCCGGGGCCCACGCCGACCTTGATGATGTCGGCGCCGGCCTCGATGAGGTCCTTGACGCCCTCGGCGGCGACGATGTTGCCCGCGACGATCGGGACCTGCGGGTCCAGGGCGCGGACGGCCTTGATCGCGTTGATCATCGATTCCTGGTGGCCGTGGGCCGTGTCGATGACCAGCGTGTCGACGCCCGCGTCGAGCAGCTGCTTGGCCTTGGCGACGAAGTCGCCGTTGATGCCGACGGCCGCGGCGATGCGCAGCTTGCCGTTGGCGTCGGTGGCCGGGGTGTAGAGGGTCGCGCGCAGGGCGGCCTTGCGGGTGAGGATGCCGACGAGCCGGCCGTCCCCGTCGACGGCGGGGGCCAGCTTGCGGTGGCCCGCGTCGAGCTGGTTGAAGGCGTCGCGGGGGTCGATGTCGGCGTCGATGAGCAGCAGCTCCTTCGACATGACCTCGGAGAGCTGCGTGAAGCGGTCCACGCCGGTCAGGTCGTGGTCGGTGACGACGCCGACGGGGCGGCCCTCGCCGTCGACGACGACACCGGCGCCGTGGGCCCGCTTGGGCAGCAGGGAGAGCGCGTCGGCGACGGTCTGGGTGGGCGCCAGCGTGATCGGGGTGTCGAGCACGAGGTGGCGGGTCTTGACCCAGGAGATGACGTCGGTGACGACCTCGATCGGAATGTCCTGGGGGATGACGACGATTCCACCGCGGCGGGCCACGGTCTCCGCCATCCGGCGGCCCGCGATGGCGGTCATGTTCGCCACGACGAGGGGAATGGTGGTGCCGGTCCCGTCGGGAGAGGAGAGGTCGACGGCCTGGCGGGAGCCGACCGCGGAGCGGCTCGGCACCATGAACACATCGTCGTACGTCAGGTCGTACGGCGGCTTCAGGTCATTGAGGAAACGCACGTGCTGAACATCCCAGTCGATCGAAGGATTCCTTCTGGTGGCTGACGGGGTCAGCCGAGGAAACGCACGTACTTCATTCTCCCATGCCCCGGGGCTCACACCGCCCGGGGCGATCGTCCAGGACGCACCGGTCCGGTTGGTCGGTTCCTACGGGACCTTGGTCCCGCGGCCGTGCAGGGGGAGGGATCCGCCGGTGAGGGGGGTGGCGGGGGCGGCGTGGCGGACGGCGGTGAACTCGGCGGCGATGGCCAGGGCGGTCTCCTCGGGGGTGCGTCCGCCCAGGTCGAGGCCGATGGGCGATCTGAGCCGGGCCAGGCCGGCCTCGGTCACCCCCTCGGCCCGCAGCCGGGCCAGCCGGTCGGCGTGGGTGCGGCGCGAGCCCATGGCGCCGACGTAGGCCAGCGGGAGCCGCAGGGCCAGCGCGAGGACGGGTACGTCGAACTTGGCGTCGTGGGTCAGGACGCATACGGCCGTACGGGTGTCCAGGCGTCCGGCGGCGTGTTCGGCGGCCAGGTGGCGGTGCGGCCAGTCCACGATCACCTCGTCGGCGCCCGGGAAGCGCTGGGGAGTCGCGAAGACGGGCCGGGCGTCGCAGACGGTGACCCGGTGTCCGAGGAAGGCGCCCATCCGGGCCAGGGCGGAGGCGAAGTCGATGGCCCCGTAGACGATCAGCCGGGGCGGTTCGGCGGCGGATTCCACGAGCAGCGTCAGCGGCTGCCCGCACAGTCCGCCGGCGGTGCCGAGCTCGGCGGTGCCGGTGCGCCCGGCCTGGAGCAGGGCGCGGACCCGGTCGGCGGCGGCCCGGTCCAGGGCCGCGCCGCCGCTCAGGCCTCCCACGTAGCTGCCGTCGGCGTGGACGGCCAGGGCGCCCCCGAGCTGCCCGGGCGGGCCGCTGACCACGCGGGCGAGCGCGGCGCGGGTCCCGCCGGCGGCGGCGTCGAGCACGGAGCCGATCACGGGCCGGACGGGGTCCTGTCCGCGCACCGGGGTGACCAGCACGTCCAGGATCCCGCCGCAGGTCAGCCCCACCGCGAAGGCGTCGTCGTCGCTGTAGCCGAAGCGGTGCACGCCACCTTGGCCGGAGGCGATGGCCTCCAGGCAGAGCTCGTGCACGGCGGACTCGACGCAGCCGCCGGAGAGGGAGCCGAGCGCGGTGCCCCCGGCGTCCACGGCCAGTGAGGCGCCCGGTCCGCGCGGCGCGCTGCCGCTGACGGCGACGACGGTGGCGAGCGCGAACTCACGGCGCTCGGCGCACCAGGCCCGCAGGCCCCCGGCGATGTCGAGCATCAGCGGATGAATTCGCGGTGCGGGGACTGCCCGGGGATGAGCGGTCTCGGGGGCAGGACGGCGGGCGGTCTGCCGCCGGGGGTGCCCGGGTAGCGGGCGGGGGCGGCGGCGGCCAGGGCCACGGGGTCGGGGTGGCGGCCGCCGGCGGCCAGCAGCCGGGCGGCGTGGGCGACGCTGGCGAGGGTGGCGTGATGGTGCCAGCCGCGGAAGGAGCGGCCCTCGAAATCGCGGATGCCGACGGGTTCGCAGGTCTCGGCGAAGTCCAGGGAGACCCGGTCGGTGAGCTTGGCCAGCAGGAAGAGCTGGGCGAGGGGCCGGTCGGCGATGTTGGTGATCCAGAACTCGGAGGGCAGCAGGGCCGCTTCGGTCCAGGCGCCGACCAGCAGCAGCCCGGAGGGCGGGGCGGCGGCGGCCCGGTCCTCGCCGGCGGTGGCGAGGATGGGCGCCGAGGTGAGCAGGGTCACCGCTCCCTCGGCGCGGCCGTGCCGGGTCCATTCGACGACCCGGCGCTGGGAGCGCAGCGAGTCGATCAGCTCGCGGGCGGGCGCGGTGTGCGGCCCGGGCTTGTGACGGCCCGCACCGCCGAAGGAGACGGGCAGGGAGCCGTCGACCTTGAGGACGAAGGGGATGTCGTGGAGGGCGAAGGCTTCGATGGTCTGGGGGAGGTCGGGGTTGGAGACCTCCATGACGACCGGGCGGCGCTGGAGCTGCCAGGTCGCGGCCATCCGCTGGACGGCGTGTACGGCGTCCTGGGCGGGGGTCTGGGAGCGTGCGGTGTCGGGGATGCCGGCCCGCCGCCGGTGCAGCAGTTCGCTGGTCCAGGGCCCGGGGAGGGTGAGGGTCCATTCGACGGGGAAGCTGGCGTCGCTGGAGGCGAGCCAGATCCCGCCCGCCTGCTGGCAGTTGGCGGTGCGGCCGAGCTGGGGGACGAACTGGCGGCCGACTCCGACGGAGCGGTCGCCGGCCTTCTCTATGACCATGGGCTGCACGACCCAGGCGAGGGGGCGCTGGGCCGTGCGTTCCAGGTGCTGGGCGAGGGACCGGCGGACGGGGGTCCAGTCCCACGGTGACTTGCTGATGAACTGCTGGAGGCTCTGTTCGACGGAACTGGCCCCCGTTCCGGCGATGTTACGGATCGTTTTCTTCCCGGTGGTCCGCACGAGGCCGTTCAGGTAAACGCGGGCCCAGTTTCGCTGGTCCCGCCGGGGTAATGATTCGAAGAAAAGCGAGATCAGCGCATCGATCAAATCGGAGATTTCCTTGGCGGATTCCTCCGGCAGGACTGCGCGAGCCATCTGGGCCTCCCCCGCGACCAGACTAGATCCGTTACCCTACTTGACCGCGGAGAACGGCCGTAGGCCCAAGCGGCTACTTCCTGAGGTCGCTGGCAGATTCGAGCCGCTCTTCCTCTACCACGAGCGGGATGGGGATCTGGTTCGCCGCATAGTAGAGCGCGATAACAAAGTGTGCGACGAGAGTGAGAGGTGCCGAGAAGAAGGACAGGACGACGGTCAAGGGGTAGGCGACCGCACCCAGTCCGAACCGCATCCGGGTGGCCCGGGCCCCCTCCTTGTCCACCTTTTCGTGGAAGAGGTGACCGACCTGGGTGACGTACCACCAGAATCCCAAGAAGGCGAGAGCGTACACGACGGTCCACGCACTGTAGAGGATGGCGGCCACGTTGGCCGAATCCTCGTCCGTAAGGTGCTCGGCGAGGACGTTGGTCGTATACGGAATCACCGATACCACCATCAGCACCAGAAGATTCAGGAACAACAGCGGCCGGTCGACCCGCTTGAGGTGACTGAAGATCGTGTGGTGGTTCACCCACATCACGCCGATGATGAGGAAACTCACCAGATAGGCGGCGTAGTGCGGCCATTGTTCCCACAGGCCGTGCCACAGCGCCGTTCCGCCCTCATCCGGAACCTTTAACTCCAATACCAGAATGGTGATCACGATGGCGAATACGCCGTCGCTGAACGCCTCCACCCGGTTGGTTTCCTGCTCCATCGCCCCCGGCCTCCCCTTCACCGAATCATTCACGTGTGCGGGGAGAGCGTATGCCCCGCCCTCCCCGCACACGCTACCCAGGAAAGGGGCCTCAGCCGCCGAATCCGGCGGTCTGGCGCCAGATTCGGCCATCGCGGACGACAAGTGTCCCGAACGCGTGCT
Organism: Streptomyces sp. NPDC002032; assembly: GCF_042890765.1. Classification (NCBI taxonomy): domain Bacteria; kingdom Bacillati; phylum Actinomycetota; class Actinomycetes; order Kitasatosporales; family Streptomycetaceae; genus Streptomyces; species Streptomyces sp. NPDC002032. The sequence continues at coordinate 99,959 of NZ_JBIASM010000009.1, forward strand.
CCGGCTCGCCGTTCAGGTTCATGATCGCCCGGTAGAAGATGGTGTCCTCGGTCTCGATGTACTCCTGGAGTTCGACCAGCGTGGGCTTCACCGTGAGATAGCCGGTGAACGTCTCGCGAACTGCCTCGATGCCCACCGAGGCGCCCTCGAAGCGCAGCAGGACGGCGTCGTCCGTGTAGTTCTTCATCACCGCCTCGATGTCCAGGGCGGCCAGCGCCTCCATCTGGCGGACGAACACCGGGTGCAGCGTGGCGATGTCGTACTTGGCCATGATTCGACTCCTCTTCCTGGGGTGACGGGTGGTGCCGTGCTGACGTCCGGACCGCCGCCGCGCCGCTCCGGCGGGTGACGGTTCGGACGCGGGTGCGGCCGGCGCGGGTTCAGCCGGTGGTGGCCGGGGCCGGCGGGGCCGGCGGGGCCGGCGCGAGGGGCAGCCGGACCACCATCCGGGTCTCGCCCGGACGGGAGCGGGCCGTGATCGACCCGTGGTGGCGCTGGGTCACGATCCGGTAGCTGAGGTGCAGCCCCAGGCCCGTGCCCTTCCCCACGTCCTTGGTGGTGTAGAAGGGTTCGAAGATGCGGGGCAGCACGTCCTCGGGAATGCCCCGCCCGGTGTCGCCGACCTCCACGACCATGCAGACGCCCTCGGCGCGGACCCGCAGGGTGAGCGTGCCCGCGCCCTCCATGGCCTCGGCCGCGTTGTCGACCAGGTTGGTCCACACCTGGTTCAGCTCCCCCGGGTAGCCGGTGAGCTCGGGCAGGCCGGGGTCATAGGCGCGGACGATGGTGATTCCGGCGAGTTTGGCGCGCAGCACGACCAGGGTGTTCTCCAGGCCCTCGGCGACCGCGAAGCGCTGTTCCGGAGCCCGGTCGAGGTTGGCGTAGTCCCGGGTGGCGGCGACCAGCTGGGAGATCCTGGGGCCCGCCGCGCGCAGCTCGGCGGCCAGCGAGCGGGCCTCCAGCAGCGCCCCGAGGTGGTCCAGGGCGGCGGGCAGGGAGGCCGTGGCGACCCCGGCCAGCCGCTCCGGCAGCCAGTGCGGCTCCAGCCCGAGGTCGGCGGCCCCGGAGCCGAGCAGCCCGGGGCGTTCGGCGCCCGCCTCCTCGGCCCAGTCGGCGATCTCCTCCTCGGCGTCCGCCTGGGCGAGCGGGTCGGTGGTGTCGGGCGGCGGGAGCTCGTCCAGTTCCACCGCGATCCGGTCCATGACCGTACGCTCCGCGGCCGTGGCGGCCGCGCCCCACGCGTAGGCGGTGCCGGTCAGCCGTTCCAGGGCGGGGAGCAGTTCCTGCGCGGCGCGGGCCACGGCGGCCGCCGGGTTGTTCAGCTCGTGCGCGAGCCCGGCGGCGAGGGTGCCGAGCGCTTCGACGGTGGCCCGTTTGCGGGCCTGCACCTCGGAGGACTTGATCCGCCAGGCCAGCACGGGAAGGAGGACGGCCGCCACCCCGTGGCAGCGGGTCAGCATCTCGAAGAAGACCGGCTTCGGATAGGCGACGACGGTGGTGGCGGGGCCGCTCGCGGCCGCGGTGGCCACGTACGAGCCGTCCGTGAGCAGGGGCAGCTCGCCGGTGAAGCGGTGGGCTGCCGACGGCTTGCCGTCGTGTTCCTCGGCGGCGCCGCCGTCCTGCTCTGTGGAGTGGCGGGTCAGGACCTCCTCGCGGCCGTCGACGACCTTGGTGACGACGAGCCCGCCGGAGAGCAGGACGTGGAAGCACCCGGCCTCCTCCCCGTCGCGGAAGAGGACCTCCCCGTCGGCGAGGACCCGCGGCTCGGACACCGAGACGAGCCAGTCCAGCTGGTCCTCGGTGAGCCCGGCGAAGATCTCCAGCCCGTACAGGGCGTCCCGCAGTTCCTTCTCTTCCCTGCCGTGCGTCGCGGCGGCGCTCACGCCGTGCTCCCTTCCGCCCTGGTGCGCGCGGCCAGCCGCAGGGTCGTGAACAGGGCCAGCGCGCACACTCCGGCGACGGCGGCCATGAAGCCGACCGAAGTGCGCTGCAGGCCGTGGATGTCGGTCAGCAGTCCGGCGAGGACCGCCGGAACGCTCATGGCGAGGTACGCGAACACGTAGACCGCGGCGGTCAGTTCGCCGCGGTGCGCGGGCTCGGCGAGCGAGCTCAGCGCCCGGAAGGAGCCCAGGAAGGCGGCGCCCCAGCCGCTGCCGAGGACGGCGGTGGCGACGAGGAAGACGGCCGCCGAGCCCAGTCCCAGCGCGAGCAGCACGAGGGCGAGTCCGGCGAGCAGCCCGAGCAGGCCCAGCACGGCGGTGCGCAGCGGTTCGGTGCGGCCCAGCAGCAGCTGGGCGGCGGTGGCGGCGCCCGCGAGCAGGGCCACCGTGGCCCCGCCGGCGAGGTAGTTGGTGGTGTGGAGCAGGGACAGGGCCAGGTGGGGGCCGAGGGAGAGGTAGAAGCCGCCGACGGTCCATACGGCGACGATGGTCGTGACGAGTACGGCGAAGCGGCCGCGCGCGGCGGCCGGCACCCGGATCCGGCGCGGCACCACCCGCAGCCGGCCGCCCGCCCCGGGAGCGCTCTCGTCCATCCGCGCGACGCCGATCAGGGTGAGCGCGAAGGCCCCGACCAGCAGCAGGTAGCTGAGCACGGTGGGCGCGGGGGCGTACTGGACGAGGAGTCCGGCGCCGAGCCCGCCGAGGCCGATGCCGATGGTCGGTCCCGCGCTGTTGACCTGGGCGCCGAGCGCGGGCCGCGAGCGCGGGCTGAGTTCGAGCAGGGCGGCGCCCATCGCCCCGGTGGCCAGGCCCACCGCCAGGCCCTGGACGGCGCGGGCGGCGAGCAGCAGGCCGAGCCCCCGGGCCCCGGCGAACAGGCCCATGGAGACGATCGCCAGGACCAGTGCGGCGCCGAGCACGGGCCGGCGGCCCAGGCTGTCCGAGAGGGACCCGAACAGGAGGAGTCCGGCGAGCACGGTGACGGCGTAGACGGCGAAGACCACCGTGACGTTCCCCGGGGACAGGCCCCATTCCTGCTGGTAGAGCACGTAGAGGGCGGAGGGCACGGAGGAGGAGAGCATCAGCAGGACGAGGACCGCGCCCACCACCCAGAAGCCGGACGGTCTGACGGGACCGGCCGCGCGGGCGGCGGCCGGACGGGCGGCGGCCCGGTGGTGGCCCGCGGGGTGCACGGCGTCTCCCGCGGGCGTCGTCTCGGTCGGTTCGGCCATCTGCGTCAACTCCCCTCCTCCTGGTGCCCGGTGGGCGCTCAGGTGCTGGTCCGGGCCGCCCCGGCCAGCGCGCGGGCGGTGAGTACCCCCGCGAGGTGGCCGAGGTACTCGGCCGAGGTGCCGCGCCCGGGGACGAACAGCTCCCGGGGCTCGGCGCGGAAGGCCGCGAGCACCGCCTCGGTGGTGTACGGGCCGCCGCGCAGCCGGTCCTCGACCCCGCGCAGGCGCAGGGCTCGGGGGGTGGCTCCGGTGACGGCGATCCGCGGCCCGTCGGCGGTGAGGCGTACGGCGGCGGCGCACAGCGGGTAGCGGGTGGCCCGGTCGGCGGCCTTCTCGAAGGCCGCGGCCGGGCCCGCGTCGGGCACCAGCAGGGCGGTGAGCACCGATCCGGCGGGCGGGCCGGCTGCGGCGAACGCCTCGGCCGCCATCCGGGTGCGTCCGCCGGGGCCGGCCAGCTCCACCACCGCGTCGGCGGCGACGGCGGCGACCGGGAGGTCGGTGGGCCGGCCCGTGACGGCCAGGTTGCCGCCGGTGGTGCCGAGGTTGCGCACCTGGGGGTCGCCGTTGGCGCGGGCCGCCGCGGCGAGTTCGGGCGCCCCGGCCCGTACCAGGGGGTGCGCGGCGAGTTCGGCGAGGGTGGTCAGGGCGCCGATCCGCAGGGTCCCCCCGTCGGACGCGATGCCCCGCAGCTCCGCCAGGTGCCGTACGTCGACCAGCAGGCGGGCCGTCTCGGCGCCGGTGCGCAGGCCGGGCAGCAGGCTCTGGCCGCCGGCCAGCACCCGGGCGCCGGGGGCGGCGAGCAGGTCCAGGGCCTCGTCGAGCCCGGCGGGCCGGACGTAGTCGAACTCGGTGAGGATCACTGCGTCTCTCCCTGGAGGCGGCGCCAGACCTTCTCGGGGGTCAGCGGCATGTCGATGTGCCGGACGCCCAGGTCGGAGAGGGCGTCGACGACGGCGTTGACCACGGCGGCGGCGGGCGGCACGGTGGCGATCTCGCCGGCCCCCTTGGCGCCGAGCGGGTTGTGCGGGGAGGGCGTGACGGTCTTGTCGAGGGCGAAGAAGGGCACGTCGGCGGCGCGCGGCAGGGCGTAGTGGTTCAGGTCGGAGCTGATCAGGAGCCCGTTCTCGTCGTACTCGGCGGCTTCCATCAGGGCCTGGCCGAGGCCGTGCACGATGCTGCCCTCGATCTGGCCGTGGACGATCTTCGGGTTGCCGATGTTCCCGGCGTCGTCGACGGCGGTGTAGGCCACCACCTCGGTCTCGCCGGTCAGTTCGTCGACCTCGACGACCGCGACGTGCGTGCCGAAGGGGTAGTTGAAGTCCGGCGGGTCGAAGTGGGTGGTCTCGTCGAGGGCCGGCTCGATCTCCGGGGGCAGTCCCCAGCCGTACCACATGGCCATGGCCAGCTCGGCGAAGGTCTTGGTGTTCTGCGGGTTGCCGTCCTCGTGGACCGCGCCGTCCCGGTAGACGACCTTCTCCTCGGGGACGTCCAGGAAGACGGCTCCCGCCTTGACGAGCTTGGCCTTGATCTTGCGGGCGGTCAGCGCGATGGCGGGCGCGGCCATGCTGTAGGAGCGGGAGCCGTAGGTGCCCTGCCCGTACGGGGCCTTCTGGGTGTCGGCCTCGAAGACCTGGACCTGGGCCGGGTCGATGCCGAGCTCGTCGGCGGCGACCATCGCGAAGACCGTGTGGTGGCTCTGGCCGGTGGAGGCGGAGCCGACGGTGACGGTGACCTCGCCGGTGGGGTGGACGCGGATGTTCGCGCTCTCCCAGGTGCCGCCGAGCATGCCCTCCTTGGACATCCGGGTGGAGGGTCCGACCCCGCAGATCGCGACGTAGGTGGCGATGCCGACGCCGAGCCGCTTGCCGCGGGCGCGGGCCTCGGCCTTGCGGGCGGGCATCCCGGCGTAGTCGGACAGGGCGATGGCCTTGTCGAAGTTCAGCTGGTAGTTCCCGGAGTCGTAGGTCCAGCCCAGACCGTTGTCGTACGGGAACTTCTCCTTCGGCACGAGGTTCATGCGCCGCACCGCCGCCGGGTCCATGCCGATCTCCGAGGCGTAGCGGTCGACGAGGCGTTCCATCAGGAAGGCGGCCTCGGCGCGCCCGCTGCCGCGCTGGGCGCCGAGCGAGACGGTGTTGGTGAAGGCGGCGTAGACCTCGCAGAAGGCGGCGTCGATGTCGTACATGCCGCTGATGGAGCGGCCCATCAGGGCGGTGGCGACGCCGGGGCCGATGGTGGAGGGGTAGGCGCCGAGGTTGGCGTAGCTGGTGCAGCGCACGGCGGTGATGCGGCCGTCGCGGGTGCCGGCGAGGGTGACGTGCTGGCGGTGGTCGCGGCCCTGGACCGTGGAGTTCATCAGTCCGGTGCGGGTGTCCACCCATTTCACCGGACGGCGCAGCGCCTTCGACAGGAGCAGGACCAGCGCCATGTCGGGGTAGAGGTAGCCCTTGGTGCCGAAGCTCCCGCCGACGGTGGGGGCGATCACCCGGAGCTTGTTGAAGGGGATGCCGAGGACCAGCCCGGCGAGCAGGAAGCGGTGGTTGTGCGGGCCCTGGGTGGAGGCGTAGAGGGTGTACTCGTCGGTGGCCGCGTTGTAGTCGCCGACCGCGCCGCGCGGCTCGATGGGGCTGTTGATGGTGCGCTGGTTGACGAGGTCCAGCTCCACCGTCACCTCGGCGGCGGCGATGGCCGCGTCGGTGCGGTCCTTGTCGCCGCAGGTCCAGTACGCGTTCAGGTTCCCGGGGACGGCCTCGTGGAGCTGGGGCGCGCCTTCGGCGAGGGCGTCGTCGGCGCGGGTGACCACGGGCAGCGGCTCGTACTCGACGTGGATGGCGGCGAGCGCGGCGGCGGCCTGGCGCGGGGTCTCGGCGACGACCACGGCGACCGGGTCGCCGACGTGCCGGACGGTGTCGCCGCTCAGCACGGTGCGGGAGCCGGGCAGTCCGTAGGGGTGGGGCGGGAAGTGGCTCTCGACCCCGCCGGGGATCCAGATGCAGGGCAGCGGCATCACGTCGGTGAAGTCGGCGGCGGTGGCCACCTTCAGGACGCCCGGCATCTGCTCGGCGCCCTTGGTCTCGATGCCGAGGATCCTGGCATGGGCCACCGGGCTGCCCAGGATGGCCATGTGCGCGGTGCCCGGCAGGTCGATGTCCGCCACGTACGTGGCCTCGCCGCGCAGCAGCTGCGGGTCCTCGCGGGCGTCCATCGGTGTGCCGAGGACGGTGTGCTCCTCGGGTACGGCGCCCGGCGCGGGCGGCGCCTCACCCGGCGCGGCCTGCGCCGGTGCGGCGGTGTCCACGGTCGCGGCCCCGCCGGTCACGGCGGTCTCCCCCGTCACTGCGGTCATCGTCCTCAGCCCTCCCGTCCGGACGCACCGGCCGCGGCCGTCTCCGTACCCTCGGCAGCCTCGGCGGATCCGGCGGCGGGGGCGCAGGCGCGCTGCACCCCGCGGACCACGCTGTGGTAGCCGGTGCAGCGGCACAGGTTGCCGGTGAGCCATTCGCGGATCTCGGGCTCGGTGGGGGCCTCGCCCCCCTCGGCACTCTCGACGAGCTCGCCCAGCGCCATGACCATGCCCGGGGTGCAGAACCCGCACTGGGTGCCGTGCTCCTGGCGCAGGGCTTCCTGGAGGCCGGTCAGCTCGCCGCCCCGGGTGGTCACCCCCTCGATGGTGGTGATCTCGGCGCCGGCGGCCGCGGCGGTGAGGATCAGGCAGCTCTTGACGGAGCGGCCGTCGAGGCGGACCACGCAGGTCCCGCACTGGCCGGTGTCGCAGCCCACCTTGGTGCCGGTCAGTCCGAGTCCGTCGCGGAGCCGTTCCACGAGGAGTTCGTTGGGCCGGGCCGAGAACTCCTCGGGTCTTCCGTTCACGTTCAGAGTCAGATCCATGCGAGCGCCTGCGCTTCCGTGAGCGGCCGGTTGAAAAGGGGACCGCCGGGCTGCTGGAGAATTCCTCCGGAGTGCAGCGGGCCGGTGTCGACGGGCACGAATCCGAGGTCCGTGATGATTCCCGCCACGATTTCCTTCGCCTTCACGTCGTCGCCCGCCGTGAAATGGGCGAGGCGGCTCTCCGGCTCCCGCCCGGAGGCGCGGCCGGCGACGGCGAGGGTTTCGAAGTGCATGGTGTTCAGGGATTTCACGACGCGGGCGCCGGGATACCACTCGGCGACGAGTTCGCTGGAGCCGCGCCCGCCGAGGTCGGCCGCGACGCCGGGACCGGCGAAGGCGTTGGTGGCGTCCACGAGCACCTTGTCCTGCACGACGTGCGGGGGCAGCAGCCCGCGCACGGTCTCGAACGGCACCATCAGCACCAGGAGGTCGGCCAGGCCGGCCGCCTCCACCGGGCCCGCGGCCGCGGCGTCGGGTCCGAGTTCGGCCAGCAGGGGGCCGAGGGAGCGCGGTCCGCGCGCGTTGGCGAGGACCACCTGGTGGCCCGAGGCCACCAGGATCCGGGCGAGGACCGAGCCGATCCGCCCGGTGCCGATGATGCCTGTCCGCATGGGGGCTCCTCAATCCATGCCGATCCAGACCGACTTGGTCTGGGTGTAGCTCTCCAGGGATTCCGGTCCGCACTCGCGCCCGTAGCCGGAGGCCTTGTAGCCGCCGTAGGGCACCGAGGGGTCGTACTGGTTGTAGCAATTGACCCAGACGGTGCCCGCCTTGATCTGCGAGGCGACCCGGTGGGCCCGCCGCAGGTCCTTGGTGTGGACCCCGGCGGCGAGGCCGTACGCGCTGTCGTTGGCGATGCGTACGGCGTCCTCCTCGGTGTCGAAGGGGATGATCGACAGGACGGGTCCGAAGATCTCCTCCTGGGCGATCCGCATCCCGTTGTCGACGCCGGTGAAGACGGTGGGCAGGAAGTACAGGCCCTGGCTGGAGGCGCCTTCGGGGGTCCAGCCGGTCCCTCCGGTGCGCAGCAGCGCGCCCTCCTTCTCGCCGACCTCGATGTAGGAGCTGACCTTGTCGAACTGGCCCCGGTGGGCCAGCGGTCCGAAGAGGGTGGCCGGGTCGCGCGGGTCCCCGGGCCGCAGGGCGGCGGCCCGGGCGACGAGGCGTTCGACCATCTCGTCGTGGATGGGGCGGTGCAGCAGGAGCCGGGACCCGGCGGTGCAGATCTCGCCCTTGTTGTAGTAGATGCCGAAGAAGGCGAGTTCCTCGGCGGCGTCGAGGTCGGCGTCGGCGAAGACGATGTTGGCGGACTTGCCGCCGAGTTCCATCGTGACCTTCTTCAGGGTGCCGGCGGACTTGCGGATGATGGACTGGCCGACGGCGGTCGAGCCGGTGAAGGCGATCTTGTCGATGCCCGGGTGGTCGGTGAGCGTCTCGCCGAGTTCCACGCCGGGGCCGGTGATGACGTTCAGCACCCCGTCGGGGATCTCCGCCTCCTGGAAGAGTTCGGCGATCTTCAGGGCGGTGAGCGGAGTGGCCGGGGAGGGCTTGTGGACCACCGTGTTCCCCGCCGCGAGGGCCGGGGCGATCTTGGTCATCGACAGCAGCAGCGGGAAGTTGAACGGGGTGATGGCGCAGACCACGCCCAGCGGTTCGCGCAGGGTGTAGGCGAGCTGTCCGCCGGCCGGGGCCCGGGAGGAGCCGTCGACCCGGGTGACCGCGCCCGCGTAGTAGTGCATGAGCTGGGCGGCCATGGGGGCGTCGACGGTGCTGGAGAAGGCGAACGGCTTGCCCATGTCCACCGTCTCCAGCAGGGCGATCTCCTCCAGGTCCCGCTCGATCAGCTCGCCGACGCGGTTCAGCCGCAGCGCGCGCTCCTGGGCGGACAGCCGGCTCCAGGGCCCTTCCTCGTACGCCGTGCGGGCCGCCGTGACGGCGGCGTCCGCGTCGGCCGCGGTGGCCTGGGCCACCGGAACGATCTCCTGTCCGTCGATCGGGCTGACGTCCGGTTCGGTCCGGCCGTCCCGGGCGGCCACCCATCTGCCGCCGATGAACAGCTTCCCGGGGTTGGCCAGGGGTCGGTCGCCGAGCACGCGCTGGGTCATGGCTGCACCTTCCGGTGTCGCGGGGGCAGGAGGTGTCCGGCTCTCATCCGCCGGACACCCCTCAGGCCTGTTCGAGCTGCTTCAGGAACGTCTCGGCGAGGGCCTTGGAGGAGTACGGGTTCTGGCCGGTGGTGAGCCTGCGGTCCACCACCACGTGCGAGTCCCAGATCGCTTCGGCCTTCTCGTAGCGGGCGCCGAGCCGCGTGAGTTCGGCCTCCAGGATCAGCGGGAGCCGGCCGGCCATGTTGGTGACCAGTTCCTCGCTGTGCGAGAAGGCGGTCATCCGGTAGCCCTCGAACGGCCAGTTCCCCTCGCCGTCGCGCAGCGCCAGCAGCGCGGTGTGGCCGTGGCAGACGGTGGCGAGCGGCTTGTCCTGGGCCAGCGCCCAGCGCAGCACCTGCGCCAGTTCGTCGGACTTGGGGAGGTCGCCGATGGCTCCGTGGCCGCCGCTGATGTAGATGCCGTCGTAGCCGGCGACGTCCTTCTCGCCCAGGTCTTCCAGGGCGAGGGGGCGCTGGAGCTGGGGGGTCGACTCGATGACGCGGACGTACTCGGCGGCGTTGGCCGCGTCCTCGTCCGGGGAGCCCTCGGGCCGCACCCAGCGCAGGAATCCGGGGTCGATGCTGGTCCGGTCGACGGTGGGGGCCCGGCCGCCGACCGTCGCCAGGTCCACGGTGTGTCCGGCGTCCCGGAAGAGGCGGTAGGGAACGACGAATTCCTCGGCCCAGAATCCCGAGGGGTGCTGTTCCCCGTCCAGCAGATGGAGTGTGGCCTTTGCCGTCATGACGACGAGAATCTTCATGATTCTCTCCTTGTTCCTGGATTCGGAGCCGATTCAACACGCCCCCTGTCAGGGGCGTAAGGGGTGGACGTCAGGCCCGTGATACTTCGTCACGTGCGTCCAACGCCGTGAGGATCGCGTGGAATTCGCCGACCAGCGGGTGGTCGGGCAGCGCCTGCGCGAATATGCGTTCCCCGTACAGGGCCGCCATTTCCGGCACGTACGGGAGAATTCCGGCCAGCGGGGCCCCGTAGACCTCCTCGGCCCGGCGGCGCACCGCGTCCCGGTCGAAGCCCTCGGGTGCCATGCTCAGCACCAGGGCCCGCCGGCAGGCCAGCCGCCCGGCCAGGGCGACGGTCTCCTCGACCCCGGAGAGGTCGACGCGGTCCGCCCGCGCCATGATCAGGACGACGTCGGCGCTGCCCATGGCGGTCACCGACTCGTTGTTGAGCCCCGCGTGCGTGTCGAGCAGCAGCACGTCGAGCATGAGCCGCTGGGCCAGCCGGTCGAAACCCTCCGGCAGCAGCCCCACGTCGTACCCGGTGGTCATCAGCTCCCGCAGGGCCGCCGTCCCCGACCGGGCGGGGACGACGTACAGCCCGGACAGGGCGGTCCGGCGGGCCGCGGCCTCGATCTCGCAGCGGCCGAGCAGGTAGTCGGTGAGCGAGAACGCGCCCGGCCCGAGCCCGAACAGCAGGTCCAGGGTGGGCGACTGGAGATCGGTGTCGACCACCCCCACCCGCGCTCCCCCGGCCGCCAGCAGCACGGCCAGATTGGCGAGCACCGAGGACTTCCCGGTGCCGCCGCGGTGCGAGTGCACCACGATGGTCCGGGTCATCAGGCCACCACCCGGTAGCCGGCGCCGTCCCCGTGCGGCCCCCGCGCCGCACGTGGCCGGTGCAGGGCCAGCATGGTGACGTCGTCGTGCTGTTCGGCGGTCCCGGTGTGCTCGCGCACCGCCAGGTCCATCCGGTCCACCACGTCCCGCCCGCTCGCCGGGGGGCCGGCGAGCAGTTCCAGCATCCGTTCGTCCCCGAGGAAACTGCCCTCGGGGCAGCGCGCCTCGGGGACCCCGTCGGTGAACACGAAGAGGGTGTCGCCCGGATCGAGCTGGGCGTACCCGAGGGTGTAGACGCAGTCGGGCAGCACCCCGACGGCCGGTCCCGTCACCTCCAGCGGCCGGGGCACCGCGCCGTCCCCGGAGAGCACCAAGGGCGGGTTGTGGCCGCCGTTGATGTAGACGAGGCTGCCGGTGAGCGGGTCCAGGACGCCGAAGAACAGGGTGGCGAAGTAGCCCTGCCGCAGGTGGTTGCGGGTGAGATAGCCGTTGGTGGCGGTGACCGCGTTGAGCAGCGGGGTCGCGCCGACGACCGGGGTGCGGCGGCTGCCGCCGGGGCGGGTTGCCGCCATGAGGTGCTGGAGTCCGCTGTTCTCGGCGGTGTGGCGCAGCAGGGAGCGGATGAGGGCCATGAAGAGGGCGGCGCCCACGCCCTTGTCGCAGACGTCGGCGACGACGACGGCCAGGCGCCGGCCCCGGGAGAGTTCGAAGACGTCGTAGAAGTCCCCGGCGACCTGGCGGGCCGGGCGGAAGCGCACGTCGATCTCCCAGCCCGCCGGGACGGGCAGGGATTCGGGCAGGAAGCCGGCCTGGATCTCGCGGCCGATCTCCAGTTCCTTCTCGTAGCCCATGAGTTCGGCGCGGGCGTCGGCCTCGCGCAGGGTGCGGCCGAGTCCGGCGCGCTCCGTGCAGCTGTGCAGGCGGGCCCCGACGAGGGCGGGCAGGAAGGGCGGTACGAGGTAGTCGTGGCCCAGGCGCACGTGCCGCTCCAGGGCCGCGAACTCCGTGACGGTCCAGACGACCACGACGGGGGCCCCGGCCCAGCGGCGCAGCCGGCGCACGGCGGTCCGTACGGCCACCCCGTCGGCCTCGGCCGGGGCCAGCAGTACGTCTGCGGCGGGCAGCGAATCCAGCCGCCCGACGAGCAGTTCGGACAACGTGCGCGTGACGAGTTCCGCGTCCATCAGCCGGAGCGCTTCGAGCAGTCCGGCCGGTGGGGGCGGGTACACGTCCAGGATGATCACGATCGTGGAGGGCATGCGTCCGTCCCCTCGGCTTTCACCGTCAGCGTGCTGATGTTGCGGCCGTCCCTGTAGGCGTACGAGTACGCGTCCACGCTGGTCAGGGCCAGGTGGATGCCGAGGCCGCCGACCCGCCGCCGTTCCGGGGGGACCCCGGGGGCGGGGGGCAGGCGGCCTTCGACGGGGTCGAACGCCGGGGCGGTGTCCTCGATGACGATCCGCACCCCGTCGGGACCGGAGCGGCCGCGGACGGTGATCCGCCCGTCGCCGCCCCGGTACCCGTGCATGACGATGTTCGTGGCCAGCTCGTCCACCGCGAGCCGGATCCGGTACGTGGCCCCCTTGCCGAGGCCCGCCCGGCCGGCCAGCAGCAGGACGAAGGAGGCGATCTCGCCCAGTGCCCCCACCGTCGCGGGCACCTCCAGTACGGCGGGCGTGCTCGCCACTTCGACCGTCTCACTCACCGCGCGGCCGGCCGTCGCGCTCAGCCGTCGGCGAGCTGGATGCTGCGGTCGAGCCCGGCCGTGCGGATCGTCCGGGAGACGGGCTCGATGGCTCCGACCACCTTGATGGTGACCCCGGAGGCCACCTTCTGCTGGGCGAAGACCAGCGAGCGGAGCCCGGCGCTGGCCATGTAGCCGACGCCGGCCATCCGGATCTCGACGGTGGTGGTGCCGTGCCCGGCGGCCTTCTCGATGGTGCGGTGGAAGTCCGGCGCGGTCTTGGCGTCCAGCTCGCCCGTGAGTTCGATCACGGTGGTGTCGCCCTCGATGCTCAGGGACACGGAAAGCGGCATGTCAGGGTCTCCTTCGGTCGGGGCGTCTCAGTCGCCTCGGGGGTCGGGGTCGTTCGCGCGGCCCACCAGGATCACCACCGACCGCGGGCCGATCAGGTACTTCCCGGCGTTGTCCAGCTCCTGTTCCGTCCCCGGGGTGCGGATGTCGTGCGGCGCCTCCGCGCCGGTGTCCGCGAACAGGTGCCAGCTGCGGCCGCCGGGCAGCGCGGGGAGTTCGAGGTCGTGCGCCTCCCAGTGGGAGTTCATGGCCACGTAGACCACGTCCTCGTCACCGGCCCCGCAGCGGGCCACCGCCAGCAGCCGGCTCTCCTGCGACCAGTCGGGCTGCCAGGCCCGCTCCCCGTGCCAGCTGATGTCCGGCAGGCCCAGGCTGTCGCGCAGCCGGCCGGTGGGGTGGCTGGTGGAGCGCAGCTCGCGGTGGTGCCGCCGGAAGGCGATCATCTGCCGGGTGAAGCGCAGCAGTTCGGCGTTGTCGTCGACCTGGTCCCAGTCGAACCAGGACAGTTCGTTGTCCTGGCAGTACGTGTTGTTGTTGCCCTGCTGGGTCCGCGCGACCTCGTCCCCGGACAGCAGCATCGGAATGCCCTGGCTGGTGAAGAGGATCGCGAGGGCGTTCTTCATCTGCCGCAGCCGCAGCGCGTTGACCCCGGCGTCCTCGGTCGGCCCCTCGGCGCCGCAGTTCCAGCTGGCGTTGTCGTTGCCGCCGTCGTTGTTGCCCTCGCCGTTGGCCTCGTTGTGCTTGTCGTTGTAGGAGACCAGGTCGGCCAAGGTGAAGCCGTCGTGCGCCGTCAGGAAGTTGACGGAGGCCGATGTCCCCCGGGTGGAGTAGAGGTCCGGCGAGCCGGCGATCCGGGTGGCGAGCTCCCCGGTGACCCCGGGGTCACCCTTCAGGAAGCTGCGCACCGTGTCGCGGTACTTGCCGTTCCACTCCGCCCAGCGGCCGTAGGCCGGGAAGTTGCCGACCTCGTAGAGGCCGCCCGCGTCCCAGGCCTCGGCGATGAGCTTGGTGTGCCGCAGGACCGGGTCGAAGGCGAGCAGTTCCAGCAGCGGCGGGTTGGGCAGCGGGGTGCCGTCCGCGGACCGGCCGAGGATGGCCGCGAGGTCGAAGCGGAAGCCGTCGACGTGGTAGTCGGCGACCCAGTGGCGCAGGCAGTCGAGCACGTAGTTGCGCACGACGGGGTGGTTGCAGTTGACCGTGTTGCCCGTGCCGCTGAAGTTGAAGTAGTACCCCTCCGGCGTGAGCATGTAGTACGTGGCGTTGTCGAGGCCCTTGAAGGAGATGGTCGGGCCCAGCTCGTTGCCCTCGGCGGTGTGGTTGAAGACGACGTCGAGGATGACCTCGATGCCGGCCGCGTGCAGGTCCTTGATCAGGGTGCGGAACTCGTCGCCCTGCATCCCGTAGCGTCCGGTGGCCGCGTAGCCGGCCTTGGGCGCGAAGAACGAGACGGTGTTGTAGCCCCAGTAGTCGAAGAGCCGCTCCCCCGTCTCCGGGTTGCTGCGCGGGTTGTCGCTCTCGTCGAACTCGAACACCGGCAGCAGCTCGATGCAGTTGATCCCGAGTTCCTTCAGGTACGGGATCTTCTCCCGCAGCCCCGCGAAGGTGCCGGGGGCGGTGACCCCCGAGGAGGGGTGGCGGGTGAAGCCGCGGACATGGGCCTCGTAGACGACGAGGTCCTCGGCGGGGATCCGCAGCGGGGTGTCGTCGCCCCAGTCGAAGTCCTGGAGGCAGACCCGCGAGCGGTACTGGTAGCCGCGGCTGCGGTCCGGCTCCACGCCCCACACGTCGCGGCCGGCGATCAGCCGCGCGTACGGGTCGGAGAGCACCTGGCGGGCGTCGAAACGGTGCCCGGAGGCCGGGTCGAAGGGGCCGTCGGCCCGGTACCCGTACTCGATGTTCTCGTGGTCGAGGCCGAAGACCGTCATGGCGAAGACGCTGCCGGTGCGGAACTCCTCGGGGAACTCCAGCTCGGCCATCGGCTCGGGCTCGCCGCGCTTGAAGATGACCAGGGTCATGGAGGTGGCCTGGTCGGAGAAGACGGAGAAGCTGACCCCGCCGGGGACCACGTTGGCCCCGAACGGGAACGGCTTGCCGGCCCGGACGCGGTACCCGCCCACCTCGTGGGTCGGGTACGCGTCCACCCGCAGCACCTGCTCGGAGGTGGTCTCGCTCATCGCGCGGCCCTGGCCTTGGCCTTGGCCGCGGCGGCCTCGGCCTCGCCGGTCTGGAAGAAGTCGAGGAAGCCGGTGGCCGACATGACGAACCGGACTTCCTCGCTCACCCCGTACAGGGTGACCGCGACACCGGCGTGCTGTGCCTCGCGGTAGACGACGAGCAGGGTGCGCAGGCCCGCGCTGGACACGTAGGTGACGGCGGTGAGGTCGATGCGCAGCGGCCGGCCCTCGCGGACCAGCGGCAGGAGTGCCTGGAGCAGGGCACCGGAGGTCTCGCTGTTGATCTCGCCGGTGGCGACGAGCACGGTGCCCGACTTGTTCCGGCGTTCCTTCACGGTCAGAGTCATTGCTTTCCCCTCTAGTTGGGGCGCCCCCCGTTGAGCGCTACTTCTGGGTCACCGGCCGGAGCCGGACCTTGACCTTGACCCGGCCCTGGACGTCGGGGAGGTGCACGGTCAGCTCGTCGGCGTCGAACTCCTCGTACGGCTTCTCGTCGATCTCCACGGACGCGATCCGCACTGAGCCCGGGGGCAGCAGGTCGGGCGAGACCCGCAGGATGCGGTCGGGCAGGCCGGCCGGGTCGGGCTGGAAGTGGAAGTCCATCTCCCGGCCGTTGACGAGCAGGTTGTTGTAGACGGCGGCCAGGTAGCAGAGCTCCGCCGAGTGGTACATGGACATCGAGTGGCTGCCCTTGAGCCGCTCCGTGCCGAGCAGGTACGGCGTACCGCTGGCGAGCACGTTGAAGTAGACGGCTCCCTCGTCGTGGTCGAGGAAGAAGGTGTTGTAGAAGGACTGCGCCTGCCGGGCCTCGCGCAGGTTCGCCTCGCCACCGACCGTGCCGCCCAGGATGAGGTAGGCGAGGATCGCCTGCTCCTGCTGCCACCAGGCCTTGCGGTCGTGCCAGGCGAATCGGTACGCCTCCTCGTCCCCGTGCTTCACCCGCTCCACCACGTCGTACCAGCCGCCGCGCTGGAGGTCGCTGCCGACGGCCGGCATGATCTCGCCGATCTTGCGGGCGAGCTCCTCGTAGACGGGCTTGGCCTTCAGCGAGTTCATTCGCATCAGGTTCCAGGCGATCTTGAGGTTGTGCCCGACGACCGCGCGGTTCTGCTGCCAGCTGTGCGCGGTGTCGTGCGACCAGTCGCGGAAGAAGCGCTCCTGGACGAACGGGCTGTTCTTGTAGTCCGGGAACTTGTCCGCGATGGTGTCGAAGGTGTACTCCAGGAAGTCGGCGTACTTCTGCTCGCCGGTCGCCAGGTACAGGTTGATCAGGTACGCGGGCGCGTGGTCGCCGACCGAGTTCCAGTTCTTGCGCTCGGCGTTCTCGCCCAGCGACTCGTGGTCGGGGCTGAAGAGGATCGGGTCGATGTGCGAGTAGTAGCCGCCCTGCTCCTCGTCCTTGAAGAACTTGTCGAACAGCCGGATGGTGGCGTCCGCGTCGTTCTTGATCCGGACGTCACCGGTGACCCGGTAGGTCTGGATGGGGCCGGCCAGCGCGTAGATCTGCTCGTACATCGGGATCGCGTCGTAGTCGTCGGAGAACTCCGAGGTGAACAGCTTGCGCTCGCTGTCCCCGTCGACGCTGATGCCGTGGTACCAGAAGACCACGTCCTCCTCACTGTCCACGACCCGCATGTGCTTGCGCAGGTACTCGGTGCCCCGTTCGGCGACCTCCAGGTACTCGTCCTTGCCGGTCAGCAGGTAGGCCGAGGCCATGCCGTAGACCAGGCGGGAGATCGTGTCGGTCTCCTGGACGTGGCTGGCGGTCTTGTCGCCGCCGAGGCGGACCTCGGTGCGGTACTCGGTGAAGTCCACCGGCCCGTCGCCGAACTGCGCCCGCCGGTAGAAGTCCGCCAGCGACTCGATCTGCTTGACCCACCAGCTGGTCTCCTCGAACCGGTAGTCCTCCGCGCCGCGGCCCAGGAACACCAGGCGCTTGGCGTCGAACCGGCCGCCGTGCTCCGGGTAGTGCACCCCGTAGAGGTAGAGGAAGCGGCCCGGGGAGAGCATCTCGTCGATGTGCCCGGAGGCGTCGACGTACGGCTCGTCCAGGTTGCGCACCAGCTCGGCACTCGGGTCCCCGGCGAGCGAGACCTCGAACTCGCGGTCGTCCGCGGTCTTCAGCCGCAGCAGCCGCGAGGCGGAATCGAAGCGGACGACGTAGCCCGCGATCGTGTCGGAGAAGGAGAAGCCCAACGAGCCCGCCATGTCATGCACCGTCCTTGTCGTGTGAGCGGTCGTCCTCGAATCCCTGGCTGACCTCGACGATCACCCCGTCGGGATCGCGGACCCAGACGGTCCGCCAGCCGCAGATGAAGTCGTCGAAGTCCAGCGGCCCCAGGGTCACTTCGGCGGCGTCGCCCAGCTCCGCGAGGAACGCGTCGACGCTGTCGGTCTGGAACGCCAGGTGCCGTACGCGGCCCGGCGCCGGCGGCCCGTCGTCCTGGCCCGCGCGGGCCGGGCCGACCTCCGCCGCGAAGAGCTCCAGGTACGCGTCCCCCTTGCGCAGGAACACGATCCGGCTCTCCCCGAGGTCGACCACCCGGGCCCGGGCGAAGCCGAAGTGGCGGGTGTAGAACTCCTCGGTGGTCTTCTGGTCGGCGCAGTTCAGGCCCACGTGCGACCAGACCATCGGGCCCGGCATCAGCCGGCCCGCCGGCCCCGCCCGGCGGCGATCAGTTCGATGATCCGGCGGGCGAAGAGGTGGTGGTGGGCGCCGGTGCGGCCGGTGACCAGGTCCCCGTCCACCACCACGTCCTCGTCGACGTACTCGGCGCCCATGTTGCGGACGTCGCCGATGAGGTTGTTGTGGCAGACCACCTTGCGGCCCCGCACCTTCCCCGGGATCGAGGAGGCCAGCCACATGCCGTGGCAGATGATCCCCTTGAGGACGGTCGGCTCCTCGAAGGCCCGGCGCAGCAGCTCCGTCGCCGGGGCCAGTACGTCCACGTCCTCCGTGTAGCGCAGCCGGTCGGCCACCATGCCCGAGGGCACGATGAGGGCGGAGTAGCGGCGCAGTTCCTCGTCGCCGAGCCCCTCCAGGGACCGGTCGGCGGTGAAGGGCGCCCGGTACTCGTGTCCGGTGAAGGTGATGGAGTCGTTGCCCCACAGCCGGGTCAGGAAGTCGACCTCGGCGCCCTCCTCCGCGAACCGGCGCTGGTAGTAGAAGATCTCCGGCTCGTAGAAGTCGCTCTCGACCAGGACCGCGATCCGGGTCCCGGTGAGCGCGCCGTCGCGCAGGACCGCGTCAGGCACGGGAAGCCCCCCTGTTCCGGCCGGCGATGAAGTCCGCGGCACGCTCGGCGATCATCGCGATGGCGGTGTGGCAGTTGCCCGACGGGACGGCGGGCATCACGCTGGCGTCGACGACGCGCAGGTTCCGTACGCCGTGCACCCGCAGCTCGGGGTCGACCACCGCGAGGTCGTCGATGCCCATGCGGCAGGAGCCGGCCTGGTGGTGGTAGCTCTCGGCCTTCTGGCGGACCCAGGTCCGCAGCTCCGCGTCGCTCGCCGTGCCCGGCCCCGGCGTGAGCTCCTGCTTGTACCAGGGCGAGAAGGCGGAGGTGGCGAAGAGCTCCCGGGCGGTCTTGACGCCCTGCACCATCCGTTCGAGGTCCCACCGGTCACCCAGGTAGTTCGGGTGGATCAGCGGGTGGGCCAGCGGATCGGCGCTCGCCAGCCGGATCCAGCCGCGCGAGACCGGACGCACGACCCCAGGCAGGATGGAGACGGTGTTCGGGTGGTCCTGGCCGACGATCACGTCGAACGGGACGTGGACGAAGGCGATCTGCAGGTCGGGGGCCGGCAGCCCGGGCCGCGAGGACAGGAACAGAGCGCTCTCGGAGAGGTTCTGCGCCGGCGGCGGCAGTTCCTGGGTGACCTCCGCCATCAGCCCGGCCAGGACGTGGTTGTGGAAGTTCTCCCCGACCCCGGGCAGGGCCGCGGTGAGCTCGATGCCGTGTTCGCGCAGCTGCTCGGGCCGCCCGAGCCCGGAGAGCAGCAGCAGCTTCGGCGACTCGATCGCCCCCGCCGCCACGATCACCTCGCGCCGGGCCCGTACGGTGTGCGTCCCGGGGGCCGCGTCCCGGCTGTGCCCGTCGCGCACGGTCCGGCCCGCGAAGGTCTGCGGCGGCCGCTGCTGCACGTACTCGACGCCGGTGCAGGCGTCGCCGTCGAACAGCAGCCGGGTGCTCTGGGCTCCGGTGCGCAGGGTCAGGTTGGACCGGCCCAGCGCGGGCTCCAGGTAGGCGGCCAGGACGCCCTGGCGGCGGCCGTCGGCGACGTCGATGTGGTGCCAGCCGGTGCCGAAGAGCCCCCGCCGGGGGCCGTCGGTGTTGAAGTCGGCGATCTCCTGGTGGCCCAGTTCGACGGCCGCGTCGATGAAGGCGCGGGAGACGGGATTGGGGTGGTGCCGGCCCGCGTGGGTGATCCGCTGCGGGCCCTCGGTGCCGGTGGTGGGCGCGGTGGCGTCCTCCTGGCCCTCCAGCAGGGCGAAGTACGGGAGCACGTCCTCGTACGCCCAGCCCGCCGCGCCCTGGTACGCCCAGTTGTCGAAGTCCGAGGCGTGGCCCCGGACGTGCATCATGATGTAGAGGTTGCTGCTGCCGCCCGGGGCCTTGCCGCGCGGTTCGTACGTGCGCCGCCCGCCCAGCCCCGGCTGCGGGACGCTGGTGTAGCCCCAGTCCACGGGGCCGCCCAGCAGCTTGTACCAGGAGGACGGGTCGTCCACCTCGGGCGGGACGCGGGAGCCGCCCGCCTCCAGGACGAGGACCGAGACGTCCGGGTCCTCGGAGAGCCGGCCGGCCAGGACGCTGCCGGCGGTGCCGGAACCGACGATCACGTAGTCGTACTGCTCTGTGGCCACGATGCCCCTCCTCCCCTCAGCCCTGGCCGAGCACCTGGAAGGGGACGGTGTCGTGGTAGTTCGCCATGTAGGCGATGCGTCCGTCCACGATCCGGAAGAAGTTCATGACCTCGGCCTCGATGGCCTCACCGGAGGGGCTGACGGCGGTGATGTGGGAGACGGCCGCGGCCTTCTCCCCGTCGACGAGGAAGTGCACGGGCTCGTTGCGGAAGGCCCGGTACATGGACCCCATGCCCTTCATCATCGAGCGCAGGGTCTCCAGGCCCTCGACGTGTCCGGCCAGCTGCTCGTCCATGACCTGGTCCTCGGCGAACAGGTCGCACCAGCGGTCCCAGTCCCCGGCGTTGGCGTACTCGTAATACTTCCGAAGGACCTCGATGAGGCTCTCTCGGGCGTCGTCCGTCGCGCTCACTGCAGTCATCCCCCTATCGGTCCCTGCGGGTTCCGTCCGGCGCGAAGGGCGCCCAGAACTGGCTGAAGGCGGAGGCCGTGTCCCCGAAGAGCCCGTCGCGGCCCTCGACGATCCGGCCGTCCCGCCAGCGCATGAAGTGGAAGACCGGGTAGTCCATCCGCTCGTACGGGGTGCTGCCCGCCGGGTCGGCGCCCTCGCGCCGGGCGACGTTGCGGCACACGTCGGCGCTGCAGTCCTCGCCGACCAGGACCGCCTCCAGGTCCATCCGGAAGGTGCCGCCCGTGAGCTTGTGGGTCAGGCCCATCAGCTCCAGGAAGGCGTCCAGGCTCTCGTACCAGCCGGCGAGCGGGTGGTTGCCCGGGACCAGCCAGCGCAGGTCCTCGGCGTAGTACTCCAGGATCCGCGCCCGGTCGCCGGAGCCGAGGGCCCGGTAGGCCGCCTCGACCCGTTCGCGCGTCACTTCGGTCATGGTCGCCGCCTTCTCAGAGGGCGCCGGAACCGGGCATCGGCGCCAGCTCGTTGACGGTGTACTGCTGGATCAGCGGCCCGTCCGGGCCGGCCACCACGGTCCAGGTCTGGTCGGCGTCGAAGCCGAGCCACTGGCTGCGCGCGGCCGGCGGGTCCCAGATCTTGGCCTGCCAGTTCACGAGGACCCGCACGATCGCCCGGTCGCCCTCGATGACGGGCTCCACCTTGGTGACGGTGTGGACCTCGTCGAAGAACCGGCCGGTCACGGCGGCGTACCAGCGGCCGAAGCCCTGGTGGCCGAGGAAGGTGTCCTCGGGGACCTTGAACTCCAGGTCCTCGGTGATGAAGGCGAGCACCCGGTCCAGCGGGAGGTGCCGGTCCAGGGCCACGTACCAGTTCTCGGTGAAGGTGCGGATCGCGTCCTCGGTCAGCCGCTCGGCGGGCATGCGGTCTCCTCCTGTCCGTCGGTGTGTGAGCGCTGCTCAGATCTGGATGTCGACGAGGTAGGGGCCCGGGTGCGCGAGCATCCGCGCCACGGCCGCCACCGCCTCGTCGGGCTTTTCCACCCGGGTGCCGTCGGCGCCCAGCGCCCTGG
Organism: Streptomyces sp. NPDC002032; assembly: GCF_042890765.1. Taxonomy (NCBI): domain Bacteria; kingdom Bacillati; phylum Actinomycetota; class Actinomycetes; order Kitasatosporales; family Streptomycetaceae; genus Streptomyces; species Streptomyces sp. NPDC002032. Next base: position 121,291 of record NZ_JBIASM010000009.1, read on the forward strand.
CCAGGCCGGCGAAGTCGATCTCGGGGCTGCCGAGGTCGAAGGAGCCCGGGAAGGGGTGGGCGGCGATGTCCCGCTCGCGCCAGTACTGGGCGATGTTGTCGTCGAGGAGCCGGTACTTGCGGTTGTTGCAGACCACGAACTTGGCGTCGATCCCGTGCCGGACCGCCGTCCACAGCGCCTGGTAGGTGTACATCGACCCGCCGTCGCCCGCGAAGCCGACGACGAGCCGCTCCGGGTGGGCGAGCTTCGCGCCGACCGCCCCCGGGAAGCCGACGCCCAGCGAGCCGCCCCGGGTGAGGTGGTAGTCGCCGGGCCGCTCCGGCGGCAGGTACCGGGTCACCAGCGGCGAGGTGGTCAGCGCCTCGTCGAAGACGATCAGGTCCCGGCCGGTGCGCTCGGCCAGCGTCCGCAGGAAGACGGCCATCGGCGTGCCGTCGTCGTCCGCCGCCGCGGCGGCGTCCTCGCGGGCCCGCTCCCGGGTCCGTACGTCGAGCCGCGCCGCGGCCGCCGCCCGGCGCCGCGGGGTCAGCCGCTGTTCCAGTACGCCGGCCAGCGCGCGCAGCGCGTGGCGCGGATCGGCGGCCAGCCCCAGGTCCACGGGGTGGTTCTTGGCGATCTCGTAGGCGTTGAGGTCGATGTGCACGACCTTCGCGCCCGGCCGGAAGGGGTTCTCCAGCTCGGGGAACACCTCCGGGAAGACGTAGGTGCCCACGATCAGCACCCCGTCCGCGGCGGCGACCAGCTCCCTGCTGTGCGGGCCGAACATGTGGCCCGTCTGGCCGCGCCGCAGGGGGTGCGAGGCGGCGATGTTCACTTCGGAGGAGTCGACCTCGTACACGTCGGCGCCCAGCAGCTCGGCGACGGCCACGAGCTCGGCCTGCGCCCCGGAGAGCGCCACCCCGTCCCCGACGAGGACGACCGGCCGCTGCGCGCCGGCCAGCAGCTCGGCGGCCCGGCCCACCGAGGCGGGCGAGGGGGCGACGTCCGTCAGCGGCACCGTGGCGGGCAGCACGGGCTCGGAGTTGAGCTCGTCGAGCACGTCCATGGGCAGCGCCACGAAGACGGGGCCGCGCGGCGGGGTGAGGGCGATCTTCACGGCCCGCCGGACGGTGCGGAGCACGGAACGCGGGTCGGTGACCCGGGTCGCGTACTTGGTGACGGGCCTGGCCATGGCCACCAGGTCGCAGGCCATCTGGGCGTCCATGGCGTCGTAGCGGACACCGGCGTCACCGGCGACCACGACGAGCGGGGTGTGGCCGCGCAGCGACTGGTACAGCATGCCGATGCCGTTGCCCAGGCCCACGCCGGAGTGCAGCTGGAGCAGGGCGGCGCCGCCGGTGGCGCGGGCGTAGCCGTCGGCGATGCCCGCGGCCACCGTCTCCTGGAGCGCGAGGACGTAGTGGAAGTCCGCCGCCGCGTCCACCGCGTCGAGGAATCCCTGTTCCACCGTTCCGGGATTTCCGAACATCACCGTCAGGCCGTCGGCCTTGAACTGCTCGATGAGCCTTTCCCGGCCGGGAGTGGCTTCCGCGTTCACGGTATTCCCCCTCTTCTCCCGCGGATCGCGGAATTACCAGCCGTAGCGGGTGAGTCCGTCTTCCAGGACTTCCACGATCTTCTGCCCCGTGAGATAGGAATCGGGGGTCGAGCGTCCGGTGACGAAGGGGAAGTCGACGATGACGGAGACCGGCTTCCCGAAATTTCCGTGATAGGCGCCGCGCGGGCCGGTCGCATCGCGCAGGATGTATTCCAGCGGGTACGGGGGCGGGCCCATGTTGAAGTCGGTACCGAGGAATCCGGTGCCGTCCTTGTAGTCGTACTCCTTGCAGTGGCCGGTGACGTGCTTGCCCCACAGGATGCTCCTGCGGTCGTCCCAGTCCCGGGCGAAGGCCAGGCAGGCGACCCCGTAGCATTCGGCGGCCACCACCTTTCCGGCCTTCCGGAAGGCCAGGATCAGGGCGTGCACGCGCTCGTTGTTGGCGAGGTCGGCGATCGGGCCGCTGCCGCCGACGATGAGGATCGCGTCGTAGTCCGCGATGTCGGCGTCCAGCTTGTCCAGGTCGCGGTGGTACTGCTCCAGCTTGCGCAGGTAGCCCTCGTCGCTCGTGTACGGGCGCTCGGGCACCCAGGCCTCGATGTCGAGCGGCGAGTCGAGCCGGCTCGACTGCTCGAACTCGCGGCCCAGCCGGGCGTTCTCCTCGGTGGTCACCGAGCGGCCCAGCGGGGGGTCGACGTAGTGCGCGTCGAGGCTCGGCGGAAGTGCGTGCGCACGCTTTCCGGTCGGCGTGGCGAATACGACCTCATATCCCCGCTCGTCGAACTTCGATACGGGACCGATCAGTTCCTCGGCCCAGTAACCGTGTTCGGAGACAATGACCAGAATCTTTCTGCTCACAGATTCCTCCTGGCGCCGCCTGTTGTCCTTGGCGTCCCCCACACTGCGTGCGGCGCGGGCCTGCGTCAAAGGGCGTGAATGCGACTTCGTGAGGTAGCGGGCAAGGTCGCCGGGGCACCTCACCTAGTCGTCCCGCGAGGTCATGAAGTACTCGCCGGACTTCCTGACTTCGGCCGGATCGATGAACCTTCCCCCGGCCCCCGACTTATGGTCTGGACGCGCCGGGCACCACGGGCGGGCCGGGGAGCACGAGTGCGCGAGGAGAGGGACGGGGACGATGACGATGGACCTGTTGTGCACACACGTCGACCGGATACGTCCGGTGAAGGCCACCACCGAGGGCTGCGAGGAGTGCCTCTTGTCCGGTGACGGCTGGGTGCACCTGAGGATGTGCCTGAGCTGCGGGCACGTCGGCTGCTGCGACTCGTCGAAGAACCGTCACGCCACACGGCACTACCGCACCACCGAGCACCCGATCGCGGCCTCGCACGAGCCCGGCGAGGACTGGGCCTGGTGCTACGCCGACCAGCTGATGCTGGATCCGGCGTGAACGCCCGCAAGGGCGCCGGCGCGCCCACCACCACCGCCGCCGCGGCCTCCGCCCCGGGCGCCACCGCCGCCGCCGAACGCGCGGAGAGCCGCAAGCCCGTGATCCTGGCGGTGGACGACGACCCACAGGTGCTGCGCGCCGTCCGCCGTGATCTGCGCAGCGCCTACGGGGACCGCTACCGGGTGCTCGGCGCCTCCTCGGCCGCCGACGCGCTGAAGATCCTGGACTCCCTCGACGAGCGCGGCCACGACCCCGCCCTGTTCCTGGTCGACCAGCGGATGCCCGACGTCACGGGCGTCGAGTTCCTCCTGGAAGCCGTCAGCCGCTTCCCGGACGCCCGCCGGGTCCTGCTCACGGCCTACGCGGAGACGGACGCGGCCATCACCGCCATCAACCGGGTCCGGCTGGACTACTACCTGCTCAAGCCCTGGGACCCGCCCCACGAGCGGCTCTTCCCGGTCCTGGACGACCTGCTGTCCGACTGGCTGGCCACCTACCGGCCCGCCTACGACGGGATCATCGTCGCCGGTCATCTGGTCTCCCCCGGCACCCACGCCGTGCGGGACTTCTTCACCCGCAACGGCCAGCCGTTCCGCTTCCTGAACGTCGAGCGGGACCCGGAGGCGCTGACCGTGATCGCCGCCGCGCAGGCCGACGCGGCGCTCCCGCTGGTGCGCTTCCCCGACGGCTCGGTGCTCTCCGCCCCGTCCGACACCGAACTCGCCCGGCGGCTGGGCCTGGCCACCACCGCCTCGCGCCCGCACTACGAGTGCGTCATCGTCGGCGCCGGTCCGGCCGGGCTCGCGGCCGGGGTGTACGCGGCCTCCGAGGGCCTGACCACGCTGATGCTGGACTCCCGGGCCCCGGGCGGCCAGGCCGGCACCTCCAGCCTGATCGAGAACTACCTGGGCTTCCCCTCGGGCCTCTCCGGCGGCGACCTCACCCGCCGGGCCACCATCCAGGCCTCCCGGTTCGGCGCCGAGATCCTGCACCCGGTCGAGGTGCTCTCCCTGACCCGCGACGATCCGGCGAAGATCCTGACCCTGGCCGACGGTACGGAGATCAGCGCCGAGACGGTGCTCCTGGCGACCGGGGTCTCGTACAACCGGCTCCAGGCCCCCGGCGCGGACCGCTTCGAGGGCGCGGGCCTGTACTACGGCGCGGCCACCACGGAGAGCTCGGCCTGCATCTCGCAGCACGTGTTCATCGTCGGCGGGGCCAACTCGGCCGGCCAGGCGGCGGTGCACTTCGCGAAGTACGCGGCCCGGGTGACGGTCCTGGTGCGGGCGGCCTCCCTGGACGCGAGCATGTCCCGCTACCTGATCGACGAGATCGAGCGCACGCCGAACATCGAGGTCCGGGTCCGCACCACCGTGGTCGCGCTCGACGGTGACGAGCACCTGGAGCGGATCACCCTGCACGACGCGGACACCGGCGAGGACACCGAGACCCCGGCCCGTTTCATGTTCACCTTCATCGGCGCCCGTCCGCACACGGACTGGCTGGCCTCCGTGGTCGAGCGGGACGAGTACGGCTTCGTCCTCACCGGCTCCGACCTGATCTCCAACGGCGGCGAACTCCCGGCCGAGTGGAGCCTGGAGCGGGCCCCCTACCCGCTGGAGACCAGCGTCCCCGGGGTCTTCGCGGCGGGCGACGTACGGGCCCACTCGGTCAAGCGGGTCGCCTCGGGCGTCGGCGAGGGCGCGATGGCGGTGTCGCTGATCCACCGCTACCGCTCGATGGGCTGAGAGCGAACGCGCGGGCCCTTGCGCTCATGGGGAGAGTGGATGCAACGTTGATTACATGATTACAGCCGAACAGAGCGAGAAGCTCCGCACGTGGTTCGCCGAGCGCCTGCCGGTGGACGTCTACGAGTCCCTCGTCTCGGTCACCGTCGACCGGGAGGAGATCACCGTCGTCGGCACCGTCCCGGCGTCCGAGTCCGTCAAGGAGTTCCGCGAGCGCACCCGCGAGCAGCGCGTCGAGGTCGCCCGCGAGGCGGAGGAGCTCTACCGCCGCAAGGTCGCCTGGGGCGTCCGGTCGGGTACCGAGACCACCCTCTTCACCCACCTCGCCGTCCCCGTCATGACCCGGCTGCGCCAGTCGGAGCGCCAGGTGCTCGACACCCTGGTCGCCGCCGGCGTGGCGCGCAGCCGGGCCGACGCCCTCGCCTGGTGCGTGCGCCTCGTCGGGGAGAACACCGACGCCTGGCTCGGCGAGCTGCGCGACTCCCTCGACAAGGTGCGGCAGGTGCGCGCCCAGGGCCCCGACATCCAGAAGTCGCAGTCCGAGTAAGGGAAAGCGTCACCGGGCACGCATGATCCCGGAAGGGTAGCCGGGACCACCTGATCCCAGGGAGAGGCACGCACACCATGACCACGACCGTCGAGTACATCCGCTACCGGATCGCCTCGCAGGACCAGCAGGCGTTCGAGGAGGCGTACGCGAGGGCCGCCGAGGCCCTGGCCGCCTCGCCCGAGTGCATCGACTACGAGCTGGCCCGCTGCGAGGAGGAGAAGGAGCGCTACATCCTCCGCATCCGCTGGACCTCGATCGACGCGCACCTGAACGGCTTCCGCAAGGGTGAGCACTTCCCGGCGTTCTTCAGCGCGATCCGCCCGTACGTGACGGCCATCGAGGAGATGCAGCACTACCTCGTGACCGGTGTGGCGGGTCCGGGAAAGGCCGCCGGTCAGTCATGAGCACGACGCCCACGATCTACGAGTGGATGGGCGGTGCGGAGGCCCTGCGGCGCCTCACCGACGTCTTCTACGGGTACGCCCTGCGCGACGAGATCCTGGCCCCGGTCTTCGCCGGCATGGACGCGGAGCACCCCCAGCACGTCGCGGTCTGGCTGTCGGAGGTCTTCGGCGGCCCGGCCGAGTACACGGCGCACCACGGCGGCCACCAGCACATGGCCACCAAGCACCTGGGGCGCGGCATCACCGAGGAGCAGCGCCGCCGCTGGGTGGACCTGCTGCTGGACACGGCCGACGAGGTCGGTCTCCCGACGGACCCCGAGTTCCGGGCGGTGTTCGTCTACTACATCGAGTGGGGCACCCGGATGGCCCTGATCTACTCCGGACCCAACCCGCCCCCGGTGGACGCGGCGAAGATCCCGGTCTGGTCCTGGGGCCAGACCCCTCCGTGGGTCCCGAAGACCACGGCACCGGCACCCGAGTAACGGGCGGTGGGGGCGGCGGCAGCCGTCCCCATCCGGCGCTCCGGGCCCGCCGGGCGCTCCGGTCCCATCAGCCCCGCCAGGCCCATCAGCCCCGCCGGTCCCGCCGGTCCCGTCGGCTGGACGGTCAGCCCCGCCGGCGCTCGCGGCCCGCGGCGGCGGCCGCCGGGCCGGGCCCGGCCAGCAGGACGGTCAGCGGCGGGGCGTCCCGCTGCCCGCGCCAGAAGTCCACCGCCTCCTCCAGGATCTCCCGCAGCGTCTCCCAGTCCCCGGCCCGCTCGGCGGCGTACCCCCGCCAGGAGGTCACGGCCAGCAGCCGGGCCGGCGCCCGCGGCAGCCACGACAGGTCGGTCAGCGCGTCCGCGAGGGCGTCCCAGTTCGCGCCGAACCACTCCGGCGCCCCCAGCGCCTCCGCGCAGCGCCGCATCAGCGCGGCCTTGCTCCGTACGCCGTCCAGGTCCAGCCGCAGGACGGTCCAGCCCGCCTCCTCGGCGGCGGCCAGCGCGGGCGCGAGGGACTGCGGGTCCAGGCTCATCGGAGAACCGCCTTGAAGGTCTGGTAGTGGTCGTCCGTGTAGTAGAACTCCCCGCCCCCGCCCGTCACGATCCGCCGGGCCCCGCGGTCGCGCTCCCCGGGCGTGCGCACCGTGAACTCGTGGTAATAGCCGCGCTTCTGCTTCGGCAGGACCTTCTCGAAGTTCCCGAAGACGGTCCCGTCCTGCCGGTACGCGTACGGCCCGCCCTTGTCGATCAGGGCCAGCACCTCGCGCGCCTGCTGCGGCAGCGCGTCGGCCCGTACGGTGGCCATCCCCGCGGCCCAGCCGGGGGCATCACGAACACCGGCACTGGCGCCGGTGGCGGCGCTGGAGCTGGCGGCAGGCGGTGCCGGGGCGGATTTCCCGCCGCAGCCCGCCGCGCCGGCCAGCGCGGCGCACAGGAACAGCGCACCCAGCACGCGCAGCAACGACCGGGGCACGTTCCGAAAGATCATGCGCCGATCGTGCCAAATATCCGATTCGCTCGCGAATCGTCCGACGGCTTCGGGACCCGGCGGCCCCGGAGACCCGGAGATCTCAGAGCGCGGACATCTTGGTGTACGGACTCAGGATTCGTTTCTGGACCGACCCGAAGTCGACCAGGACGGCGATCCCCTCCTCGATACCGACGACACGGCCGAGGCCGTGCTCGTCGTGACTCACCCGGTCGCCGACGCTGAACTGCCGGAGCGGCGGTTCCACGGGGGCCTTGAACGGGCTGGACGGCAAATGGCGGCGAGGTACTGCGGACTTAGTCATTGAAGCCAGTATGCGCCCCCGGAGCCGCCTCGCGGTCCGCTGTTCGGGTCTCGATTCCGGCACCTTCCGGATCACCGGCTCGGTGCGGCGGCCCCGTCAGTCGTCAGGGTCCGCCCGGTCGAGCGCCGGACGCAGCCCCGGAGCGGACTCCGTCAGGAGGTAGTCCGCCACCGCCGTGTCGGTGACGAGGCTGGTCACCAGCCCGGAGCGGAGCACCGCGCCGATGGCGGAGGCCTTGCGCAGCCCGCCCGCGATGGCCACCACCTCGGGGATCCGGCGCAGCCGGTCCGCCTCGACCGTGATGCAGCGCTCCCCGAGGTCCCGTCCGACCCTGCGGCCGTCCGCGTCGAAGAGGTGCGCGGACATCTCGGCGGCCACGCCGAGGGAGGCGTAGTGCGCCCGCTCCTCGTCGGTCAGCATGTCGTGGACGGTGGAGATGCCGGGCTCCCAGGAGCCGATCGAGACGGCGGCGACCGTCACCTTGTCGAAGTACTCGAAGGCCCGCGCGATGCCCGTCTGGCCGCGCAGCGCGGCCGCGGTCGCCGGATCCGGGAGCAGCATCGGCGCGTAGATGGGGTGGGCGTCGCCGCCCGACACCTGCGCGGCCCTGCGGACGGCCTCCACGGAGCCGCGCTCGGCCGTCCCGGCGTCGTACACGCCGGTGAGCTGGACGACCGTGCAGGGCGGCAGCCGGTGCAGCGAGGCGGCCATGTGGATGGTCGAGCGCCCCCAGGCCAGGCCGAGGACGTCGCCCTCGTTGACGAGCTCGCCCAGCAGGTCGGCGGCGACCGCGCCGAGGTTCTCGGGGTCCGGGGCGTCCTCGGTCGCGTCGGCGGGCGATTCCACCACGACGGCGTGCCGCAGCCCGTACCGGGCGCGGAGGGCGTCGGAACGCTCCGCGTCCAGTTCGGCCGGCACCCGGATCTCGATGCGTACGAGGTCGCGTTCGAGGGCGGTCTCCAGGACCCGGGCCACCTTGAAGCGGCTCACGCCGAACTCCTCGGCGATCTGGATCTTGGACTTGCCCTCCAGGTAGAAGCGCCGGGCCATGGCCGCCGCCTGTACCAGCTCCGCGGGTCCCATCCGCAGGGCTGACCGTCCCGCCGACATTGCAGACACCGCGTTCTCCTCACTGCTGTTCACACTGTCGTGTTCACACTCTCGACTCGCCGTTCATCCTGTCAGATCCGACGGCCGTTGATCAGCCTGGACGGCTTCCGTTCACCGAGCCGTCCACCAACGCCGGCTCAGTGGTCGCAAGCCCACGGCGCGGCGGCGATGGCCGCGCCCGCCTGCTCGCGCAGGGTGCGTACCGCGGCGGCCGGATCCACCGCCCCGTAGACCGCGCTGCCGGCCACGAACACGTCGGCGCCGGCCTCCGCGACCCGCTCGATCGTCGAGGCCGAGACCCCGCCGTCGACCTGGAGCCACAGGTCGAGCCCGTGCTTCGCGATGAGCTCCCGGGTCCGGCGGACCTTGGGCAGCATGATGTCGAGGAAGGACTGGCCGCCGAAGCCGGGCTCGACGGTCATGATCAGCACCATGTCGAGCTCGGGGAGGATGTCCTCGTACTGCTCGATGGGCGTGCCGGGCTTGAGCGCCATCGCCGCCCGGGCGCCCTGGGCCCTGATCTCCCGCGCCAGGCGGACGGGGGCCGCGGCGGCCTCCGCGTGGAAGGTGACGGAACCGGCCCCGGCCTCCACGTACTGCGGCGCCCAGCGGTCCGGGTCCTCGATCATCAGGTGCAGGTCCAGCGGGATGTCCGTGGCGCGGCTCAGCGACTCCACGATCGGGACGCCGAGGGTCAGGTTCGGGACGAAATGGTTGTCCATGACGTCGACGTGCAGCCAGTCGGCCCCCTCGACGGCCCGCGCCTCCTCGGCGAGGCGGGCGAAGTCGGCGGACAGGATGCTGGGATTGATCTGAACGGCCATGCCCCAAGCGTGCCATGCCCTCGGCCACTTCCGGCCATGCCCCCGGAACTCGGGGTTCTCGTAGCGTCACTTAATGGATCCGGCGGCAGATTTCACGTGTCCTTCAGGTACGGGTACCGGACGGTACCCGCGGAGGGACGGGCCCGCACCGCCCTGCCGGACCGCACCGGGGGCGCCGCGCTCCGGCGCGGCCGCCCCGGCGCGGCCGCCCCGGCGCGGCCGCCCCGGCGCGGGGCGCTACGCGGTGCGGCGCAGCAGGGCCAGGTACATCGCGTCCGTGCCGTGCAGGTGCGGCCAGAGCTGGACGTCGGGGCCCTCGCCCAGGGCCGGGACGCCCTGCATGTACGGCCGGGCGTCGATCAGTTCCGCCGACACCGCCTGGGCGCCGGCGCCCCGCCCCTTGAGGACGTCCTCCACCACGACCCGGGTCTCCGCCAGGTGCGGGGAGCAGGTCGCGTAGCCCACGACCCCGCCGACCCGTACGGCCTCCAGGGCCTGGCGCAGCAGCCCGCGCTGGAGCGGCGCGAAGCTCTCCAGGTCCTCGGGACGCCGCCGCCAGCGGGCCTCGGGGCGGCGCCGCAGCGCGCCCAGGCCGGAGCAGGGGACGTCGACCAGGACCCGGTCGAAGGAGCCCGGCAGCCACGGCGGCCGGGTGCCGTCGGCCGCGATGACCTGGTACGGGCCCGGGTTGCCCGCCAGCGCGCGCTCCACCAGCCGCGCCCGGTGCGGCTGCTTCTCGGAGGCCAGCAGGAAGGCCCCGCGCCGGGCGGCCAGCGCGCCCAGCAGCGCCGCCTTGCCGCCCGGGCCCGCGCAGCCGTCCAGCCAGCGGGCGTCGCGGCCCTCGACGGGCGCCGCCGCGAGGGCCATCGCCACCAGCTGGCTGCCCTCGTCCTGGACGCCGGCCCGGCCCTCGCGGACCGCCTCCAGCGCGCCCGGCTCGCCGCCCTCGGCCATCCGGACCGCGTACGGGGACCAGCGGCCCGGCAGCGCCGAGTCCTCGCCGACCGCTTCCAGCAGCTCCTCGGGCGTGGACCGCCCCGGGCGCGCGACCAGCGTCACCTCGGGCCGTTCGTTGTCGGCCTCCAGCAGGTCCTCGATCCCGGCGCGGCCGCCGCCCAGCGCGTCCCACAGGGCGCTGACGACCCAGCGGGGGTGCGAGTGGTAGACCGCGAGGTGTTCCTCGGCGTCGTCCTCGTAGGGCGGCGCGACCCGCTCCAGCCAGCCGTCGAGATCGTGCGCGGCGATCTTGCGCAGGACGGCGTTGACGAACTTCGCGCGCCCGTCGCCGAGCACCACCCGGGCCAGCTCCACGCTGGCCGAGACCGCGGCGTGGGTGGGGATGCGGGTGCCGAGGAGCTGGTGGGCGCCGAGCGCGAGCACGTCCAGGACCGGCGGGTCGACCTCGCGCAGCGGCCGGTCGATGCAGGCCTTGATCACCGCGTCGTAGGTGCCCTGGCGGCGCAGGGTGCCGTACACGAGCTCGGTGGCCAGGGCCGCGTCGCGCGCCTGGAAGTTCTCGTCCTGGCGGGCCTTCTTCAGCAGCGGCGGCAGGACGAGGTTGGCGTAGGCGTCGCGCTCGTCCACCGCCCGCAGCACCTCGAAGGCCAGCATGCGGACGGGGTCCTTCTTCGGCCGCCGGTGCGGCCTGGCGGGCTTGCCGCCCTGCTTGCCGGACGGCTTGCCGGCGCCCGCGGGGGCGGTGGCGGGACGACGGGCGGGCTGTTCGCTCACGTGAAAGGTGCTCCGGGGTTACGAGGTGCTGCGGGGGTCGCGAGGTGGTGCGGGGTGCTGGGGCCTGACGCCGGTGGTGCGGGGCGTGGCGGCCGGCGGACCGGCCGTGGTTCAGCCTACGTCGGCCCCGCCCAGGCGCTCGCCGGGAGCGATCCGCACCCCGCGGGCCCAGTCGGCGCCCTTCATCGGCTTCTTGCCCTGCGGCTGCACCCACAGCAGCTCGACGGCGTGCGAGCCGGTGCCCACGTACACGTTGTTCTTGGCCGGGGACAGCACCCCGGGCGCCAGGTCGGTGCGGTCGGGGACGAGCCCGACGGAGATCAGCTTGAGCCGCTCGCCGCGGAAGACGGTCCACGCGCCCGGCGCGGGCGTGCAGCCGCGCACGACGCGGTCGGCGCGCAGCGCGGGGGCGTTCCAGTCGACGCGGGCGTCCTCGACGGTGATCTTCGGCGCGAGGGAGATGCCCTCGGCGGGCTGCGGCACGGCGCGCAGGGTGCCGTCCTCGATGCCGTCCATGGTCGCGCCGAGCAGTCCGGCGCCGGCGAACGCCAGCCGGGTCAGCAGGTCGCCGCTGGTGTCGGTGGGGCGGACGTCCTCGGTGAGGATCCCGTAGACGGGGCCGGTGTCCAGGCCCTCCTCGATGCGGAAGGTGGAGGCGCCGGTGACCTGGTCCCCCGCCATGATCGACTGCTGTACGGGCGCGGCCCCGCGCCAGGCGGGCAGCAGCGAGAAGTGCAGGTTGACCCAGCCGTGCCGGGGGATGTCCAGGGCGCTCTTGGGGATGAGGGCCCCGTAGGCGACGACGGGGCAGCAGTCCGGGGCGATCTCGCGCAGCCGGGCCTGGAAGTCCTCGTCACGCGGCCGCGCGGGCTTGAGCACCTCGATCCCGGCTTCCTCGGCCCGCTCGGCGACGGGGCTGGCGACCAGTCTGCGGCCGCGTCCGGCGGGGGCGTCGGGCCGGGTGATCACGGCGGCGACCTCGTGCCGCCCGGAGGCGATCAGGGCGTCCAGGGCGGGCACGGCGACCTCGGGGGTGCCTGCGAAGACGAGCTTCACTGGGGTCTACCTCGCTATCTCGGCTGTCAGCAACGCACCAGTGTATGGGCCCCGCCCGGGGGCGCCCACCTGCGGCGGCGAGGGGGCGTACGCACACGCACGCGCCTCTCGCATATGCCGACACGCCCCCGGAGCGTGACTTCAATGCCGTATGGCGCGTTGGTCAAGACAGATTGACCGAAACGGGCCGCGATCAAGAACGGTGTATGCGGCCCGATCCGCTCTTCAGCACCGGTTCGAGAGGCTTCTCCATGGCCGACCACGCCACCCATGACGCCCAAGCACGGGCCAGCCTGCACCTCCTGGTGAGGGATATCGAGCGGGTTCGCCGGCAGGTGGACGCTCTGCGCACGCTCACCGCTCAGCTCGGCAACGTCTACCGTCCCCGCCGCTCCGGTCCCTCCACGGGCTTCGTCGTCTACGGCCGGGCGCCCGCGCCCACCGTGCGGCTCGCCCAGGAGCTGCGGGACAGCGTCGAGACGCTGGTCACCGCGGCGGTGGACTTCGACCGCTCCCTCGGCTTCTCCTGGGACGCCGTCGGTTCGGCCCTCGGCGTCACCAAGCAGGCCGTGCACCGCCGCTACGGGGCGCGCCGCGCGCAGGCCGCCGAGTCCGCGGAGCCGCAGGCCGAGGGCGCCACGACCAGGACGCTGGGACCGCTCCCCACCATCCCCGCCGCCCGCTCGGTCCCCCCGCAGCCGGTGCGCGAGGAGTCGCAGGCCGGGGCCGGGGCCGCCGCGGCCGGACCGCTCGCACGCCCCCCGGCCTTCCCGGGCCCGCGCAACGGCTGAGCGCGTACCCCTCCGGCCGCCGGGACGCCGACCCCCTACGGCCGCCCCACGATCCGCCCCCGGCGGGACGACCCCCACGGTCGCTCCCGCCGGGGGCTCTTGGCGCCGCGGTCCGGGGGGCGGCCCGGGGGTCAGCCGATGTCGGGCGGGTCGATCCGGACCCGGACCGCGTCCCCCACCGCGACCCCCCGCGCCATCCGGGCGGCCTGCGCGGCCTTGAGCGCGGCGGCCAGCGCGGCCCCGCTCCCCGGCGGCACCCGTACCAGGGCCCGCTCCCCCGGCGAGGGCTCCCCCCGCCGCCCGGGCAGCGGTACGGGGCCCAGGACCTCCGCGTCCGGCGGCAGCTCGGCGGCGGCGAGGAAGGCCTCCAGCGCCTCCCCCCGCCCGGCCACGGCGGCCATCCGGGACACGGGCGGGAAGCCCAGCTGCGCCCGCTCGGCCAGTTCCCGTACGGCGTGCCCGACGGGGTCCCAGCGCACCAGCGCCTGGACCGGCCGCAGCGTCGGCTCGGCGACGACCACGACCTGGCCCTCGGGGCGGACCAGCGAGGCGGCGGCGATCCAGCGGCGCAGCGCCTCCTCCCCCGCCCGCAGGTCGGGCCGGCCGAGCATGGCCCAGCCGTCGAGCAGCAGCGCCGCCGCGTACCCGGAGCCCGCGGCGACCGGTTCGGCGCCCGGGGTGCACACCACCAGCGCGGGCCGGTCCGGCACCTCGTCCAGGACGTGGTCGCGCCCGGAGGTCCGTACGGCCACGGCGGGGAAGGCGCGGCCCAGCTCCTCGGCGGTCCGCCGCGCGCCCACCACCTGGGCCCGCAGCCGGAAGGAGCCGCACTCCTCGCAGTGCCAGGCGGTCTCGGCCCGTCCGCACCAGCCGCAGTGCAGGTCCCGCTCGTCGGGCGCCTCCAGCGGCCCGGCGCAGACCCGGCAGCGGGCGGGGGTGCGGCAGCGCTCGCAGGCGAGCCGGGGCACGTACCCCCGGCGCGGCACCTGGACCAGCACGGGGCCGGTCTTCAGGCCTTCCCGGACGGTCTCCCAGGCCAGGCTGGGCAGCCGGGCCTGGCGGGCCGCCCCGTCGCGGGCCAGCAGTTCGTCGCCGACGGTGCGGATGCGCGGAGCGACGGCCCGCACCGTCTCCCGGCCGGCGACGAGCGGGCGGGCCCAGCCGGACTCCACGAGCTGGGCGGCCTCCACCGTGCAGCTGGTGCTCCCGGCGAGGAAGCCGCAGCCGTCGGTGACGGCGCGCAGTTCCAGTACCTCGCGGACGTGCGGGAAGGGGGCGTGGTCGTCGCTGTGGCTGGAGTCCCCGTCGTCCCAGACGGCGACGAGCCCGAGGTCCCGTACGGGGGCGAACATGGCGGCCCGGGTGCCGACGACGGCCCGCACCGAGCCCCGGCTGACCGCGAGCCACTGCCGGTAGCGCTTCTCCGGTCCGGACTCGGCGGTGAGCAGGGCGTGCCGCCCCTCGCCGAGCAGTGCGGTCAGGGCGGCGTCGACGCGGGCGGCGGTGCGCCCGTCGGGGACGACGGCGAGGGCGCCCCGGCCGGAGGCGAGGGTGGCCGCGACGGCCCGGGCGAGCTCATCGGCCCAGCCGGGGCCGGGCAGGGCCGTCCAGACCGCGCGGGGGGCCGCGCCGGTGGCCAGGGCCCGCAGGAAGGCGGGGCCCGCGCCGTAGCGCGCCCAGCCGCCCGGTTCGGGCGCGGCGGGCGGGGGCAGCGGCTCGGGCGAGGGCTTGGCCTCGGCGCGGGCGTTGCGCGGGGGCAGCGCGAGCTGGAGCACGTCGGCGAGGCTGCCCGCGTAGCGGTCGGCGACGGCCCGGGCGAGGGCGAGCATGCGGGGGCCGAGGACGACCTCGGGCGAGACGACGTGGGCGAGGGCGGCGAGCGCGCCGTGGTAGTCGGATTCGGCGCGGCGCTCGACGATGAACCCGTCGATGAGGCCGCCGCCCTCGCGGCGGCCGCCGTGCACCTGGTGGGACCCGGCGCCGAAGCGGACCCGGACCCGGACGCCCGGCTGCGCGGCCTCGGACAGCTCGGCGGGGACGGCGTAGTCCCACAGCTGGTCGAGGTGGAGCACGCCCTTGTTGACGAGGATCCGCGCGACCGGCAGCTCCTCGGCGAGGGCGGCCCCGCGCCAGGTGCGCGGTTTGGCCTTGGGCGCCTTGGCCTTCGCCTCGGCGACCATCTCCCGGATCAGTGCGAGCTGTTCCGGCGGGGAATCGTTCGCGCTGCTCACACCTGCATTCTTACCAAACGCCGCCGACAACGGACGGCCCCGGACCACAGGGGTCCGGGGCCGTCCGCCGTCGTGCGGTGCCGCTCAGAGACCGGCGGCCGCGCGCAGGGCGTCGACGCGGTCGGTGCGCTCCCAGGTGAAGTCCGGCAGCTCGCGGCCGAAGTGGCCGTAGGCGGCGGTCTGGGCGTAGATCGGGCGCAGCAGGTCGAGGTCGCGGATGATCGCGGCCGGGCGCAGGTCGAAGACCTCGCCGATGGCGTCCTCGATCTTCTGGACGTCGACCTTGGCGGTGCCGAAGGTCTCGACGAAGAGGCCGACGGGCTCGGCCTTGCCGATGGCGTACGCGACCTGGACCTCGCAGCGCGCGGCGAGACCGGCGGCCACCACGTTCTTGGCGACCCAGCGCATCGCGTACGCGGCGGAGCGGTCGACCTTGGACGGGTCCTTGCCGGAGAAGGCGCCGCCGCCGTGGCGGGCCATGCCGCCGTAGGTGTCGATGATGATCTTGCGGCCGGTGAGGCCGGCGTCGCCCATCGGGCCGCCGATCTCGAAGCGGCCGGTCGGGTTCACCAGCAGCCGGTAGCCCTCGGTGTCCAGCTTGATGCCGTCCTCGACGAGCTGCGCGAGCACGTGCTCGACGACGAACTCGCGGATGTCGGGGGCGAGCAGCGAGTCCAGGTCGATGTCGGCGGCGTGCTGCGAGGACACGACGACCGTGTCGAGGCGGACGGCCTTGTCACCGTCGTACTCGATGGTGACCTGGGTCTTGCCGTCGGGGCGCAGGTACGGGATGGTCCCGTTCTTGCGGACCTCGGACAGGCGGCGCGAGAGCTTGTGCGCGATGTGGATCGGGAGCGGCATCAGCTCCGGGGTCTCGTCGCACGCGTAGCCGAACATCAGGCCCTGGTCGCCGGCGCCCTGCTTGTCGAGCTCGTCCTCGTCGCCCTCGACGCGCTTCTCGTAGGCGGTGTCCACGCCCTGCGCGATGTCGGGGGACTGCGCGCCGATGGACACCGACACGCCGCAGGAGGCGCCGTCGAAGCCCTTCTTGGACGAGTCGTAGCCGATTTCGAGGATCTTGTCGCGGACGAGCTGGGCGATCGGCGCGTACGCCTTCGTCGTCACCTCGCCCGCGATGTGCACGAGACCGGTCGTGATGAGGGTCTCCACGGCCACACGCGAGGTCGGGTCCTCGGTGAGGAGCGCGTCGAGGATGGTGTCACTGATCTGGTCAGCGATCTTGTCGGGGTGACCCTCGGTGACGGACTCCGAGGTGAACAGGCGACGGGACACAACGCTCCCTGGGGTTGCAGCGGCTGCTGGCTGATCATTTGGCGGAACCACACCGGAGGCTGCGCCCGGTCACGTTCCGAGATTGCAGTTTATCGGTCGCCACCGTCCGGCGGACCACCCGTCTCGCCTTATGGGAGCCATGTGACCTGCGGCACTCCATTCTGACGTACGGATTTCCCGTCGAGAAGGGCAACGCTCAGGCGCGTCGCGAGTCGGCCCCCGGCGCGAGCCGCGAGGCCACCTGGTCCCAAATCACATCGGACAGGGCTTCCTTCGGACCATAGGGAACGGGGGTCTCGGTTCCATCGGAGGCGAGGATCACAGCCTCGTTCTCCTCCGAACCGAAGGTCTTGGCCGCGCCGACCTCGTTGACCACGAGAAGGTCACAGCCCTTGCGGCGGAGCTTGGTCCGGCCGTTGGCGAGGACGTCGTCGGTCTCGGCGGCGAAACCGACCACCACCTGGCCCGCCAGGGCGCGCTCCGCGGAGATCTCCGCGAGGACGTCGGGATTGCGCACGAGGGCCACCGGTTCGGGCTCCCGGCCGTCCTGCTTCTTGATCTTGCCGTCGGCGTACCGGGCGGGCCGGAAGTCGGCCACGGCCGCGGCCATCACCACGGCGTCGGCGTCGGCGGCCGCCTTGAGCACGGCCTCGCGCAGCTGGAGCGCCGTGCCCACCCGTACGACGTCCACCCCGGCCGGGTCGGCCAGCGCGGTGTTGGCCGCCACCAGGGTGACCCGGGCGCCGCGCGCGACGGCGGTGCGGGCGAGGGCGTACCCCTGCTTGCCGGAGGAGCGGTTGCCCAGGAAGCGGACCGGGTCCAGGGGCTCACGGGTGCCGCCCGCACTGACCACGACGTGCCGCCCGGCCAGATCGGGCCCGGCGGTCCCGCGCGCCAGCACGCGGCGGCAGACCTCGAAGATCTCCTCGGGGTCGGGCAGCCGCCCCTTGCCGGTGTCCTTGCCGGTCAGCCGCCCGACGGCGGGCTCGATGACGACCGCGCCGCGCCGGCGCAGCGTCGCCACGTTCTCCCGGGTGGCGGGGTGCTCCCACATCTCGGTGTGCATCGCGGGCGCGAAGACCACCGGGCAGCGGGCGGTGAGCAGGGTGTTGGTGAGCAGGTCGTCGGCGAGCCCGTGGGCGGCCTTGGCCAGCATGTCCGCGGTGGCGGGGGCGACGACGACGAGGTCGGCGCCCTGGCCGATGCGCACGTGGGGCACCTCGTGGACGCTCTCCCAGACCCGCGTGGAGGCCGGGTTGCCGGAGAGCGCGGCCCAGGTGGCCTCGCCGACGAAGTGCAGGGAGGCCTCCGTGGGCACCACCCGTACGTCGTGCCCGGACTCGGTCAGCCGGCGCAGCAGCTCGCAGGCCTTGTACGCGGCGATCCCGCCGCTGACCCCCAGCACGACCTTCGGCTTACCCGGCTTGTCCACCACGCGCTCCCCATCCGTGAATCGTCTACGCACCTATGACACACCACAGGCCCGGCAGATGTTCTGCCGGGCCTGTGGTGAAAGGACTGTTCCGTGCCCTACTGGGCCGGGGCCTCGATGGCCTCGGAGGTCAGCAGGCCCGCGTTGATCTCGCGCAGCGCGATCGAAAGCGGCTTCTCGTGGACGTGGGTGTCCACCAGCGGGCCGACGTACTCAAGCAGGCCCTCACCGAGCTGCGAGTAGTACGCGTTGATCTGACGCGCACGCTTGGCCGCGTAGATCACGAGGCTGTACTTCGAGTCCGTGGCCTCGAGCAGCTCGTCGATCGGCGGGTTGATGATGCCCTCGGGCGCAGTGATGGAAGAGGACACGCTCTACCTTCCGAAGATGGGTGAAAGATCAAACATTGACCGACATATCGATCAACGATCAAACAACTTTCATCAAGGCTAGCAGCTCGCGCGCCACGTCCTCGACGGAGGTGTTGACCAGGGTGGTGTCGAACTCGGATTCAGCAGCCAGTTCGATCTTCGCCGAGTCGAGGCGGCGCTCGATCACCTCCGGCGATTCCGTACCGCGGCCGGTGAGCCGGCGGACCAGCTCGTCCCAGCTCGGCGGTGCGAGGAAGACCAGCTGGGCGTCGGGCTTGGACTCGCGCACGAGCCGGGCGCCCTGGAGGTCGATCTCCAGCAGCACCGGTTCGCCGTTCTCCAGGCGTTCCGATACCGCGCCGCGCGGTGTGCCGTAGCGGTTGCCCGCGAACTCGGCCCACTCCAGCAGCTCGCCGTTGGCGATCAGCTTGTCGAACTCGTCGTCGTTGACGAAGAAGTAGTGGACTCCGTGTCGCTCACCGGGCCGCGGCTTGCGGGTGGTGGCCGACACCGAGAGCCATACCTCGGGGTGAACCTTGCGCATATGCGCGACGACCGTGCTCTTGCCGACCCCCGAGGGGCCGGAGAGCACGGTCAGCCGCGGACGAACCTCTGCTGCCATAGAGCGATTATCCAGGTTCTCGGGACTGCCTGAGAACGCCGGGAGAACTTCGGGCGACGCCTCAGGCGCCGCTGCCGCCGAACTCGCGCTCCAGAGAGGCGATCTGGTTGGAACCGAGACCTCGGACACGCCGGGACTCGGAGATGCCGAGGCGCTCCATGATCTGCTTGGCGCGGACCTTCCCGACGCCGGGAAGCGACTCGAGAAGGGCGGAGACCTTCATCTTGCCGATGACGTCGTTCTCCTGACCCGTCTTGATGACGTCGTGGAGGGAGGCGCCGGAATGCTTGAGTCGATTCTTCACCTCGGCCCGCTCCCGGCGAGCCGCGGCGGCCTTTTCGAGCGCTGCTGCGCGCTGTTCAGGGGTAAGGGGCGGAAGAGCCACGCCTACGTCACCTCGGATGTCGAACTGTCGGATACGGACCGGCGAGGAGCCCGAAGGCACCACGCCAGGCGAGCCTTCGAGCAGCGCCGGAAATCGCTCGCTGCTCGTTCACTCTGGTCGGAGACTAGCGGCCAAGGCCGCTCCAGTCAGCGAGAACGGACGAAAAGTCCTGGTCAGCCTCCACTGAACCGTACATCACGGACAAACTACCCCGGTTTTGTCCGGGGAAAGACGTTCGAATTTCGTCACGGCGTGCCATGTACGCGTCCCGGGCGCGGTCAGGCGGAGACGGCCTCGCGGATTTCGGCCGCGAAACCGCGCGCGGCCGCGCGGAGTGCGGCGATGTCCGGGCCGTGCTTCAGGACGCCCCGGGAGACGTTCGGGACGACGTTGCCGACGGCCTTGCCGAAGACCGTCACCAGGTCCGCCGGCGTCGCGCCCTGGGCGCCGATGCCGGGGGCCAGCAGCGGCCCGTTGATGTCCAGGTCGAACGAGGACAGGTCGCCCAGGGTCGCGCCGACCACCGCGCCGAAGGAGCCCATCGGCGTGGCGCCCGCGTTCTCGGCCGCCAGGTGCGCCAGCATCGTCGCCCCGATGGTCCGCCCGTCGGCGCGGACGGCCCGCTGGACCTCGGCGCCCTCCGGGTTCGAGGTCAGGGCCAGCACGAACAGGCCCGCGCCCGACTCCCGCGCCAGCCGGACGGCCGGCTCCAGCGAGCCGTAGCCCAGGTACGGGGAGACCGTCAGCGCGTCCGAGAACAGCGGGGAGGACGGGTCCAGGAAGGCGGAGGCGTACGCGGCCATCGTGGAGCCGATGTCGCCCCGCTTGGCGTCCATGAGCACCAGGGTGCCCGCGGCCCGGGCGTCCGCGACGGTGCGCTCCAGCACCGCGACGCCGCGCGAGCCGAACCGCTCGAAGAAGGCCGCCTGCGGCTTGAAGACGGCCACCTCGTCGGCGAGGGCCTCCACGACCGTGCGGGAGAACCGCTCCAGGCCCGCGATGTCGTCGTCCAGGCCCCAGGAGGCGAGCAGGGCGGCGTGCGGGTCGATGCCGACGCACAGCGGCCCCCGCGCGTCCATGGCGGCGCGCAGACGGCTTCCGAAGGGGGTCACAGGGCTCACAGCGCGGCCTTTCGGGTCTCGGCGCCCACCGCTTCGGCGAGGGTCGCGTACGGGCTCGTGGCCAGGCGCGCGGCCAGGCCCTTGTGGATGGCGCGGGCGTAGAAGGGACCCTCGTAGATGAAGGCGCTGTAGCCCTGGATCAGGGTGGCGCCCGCGAGGATGCGCTGCCAGGCGTCCTCGGCGTTCTCGATGCCGCCGACGCCCACGAGGACCATCCGGTCGCCCACGCGCGCGTAGAGGCGCCGCAGGACCTCCAGGGAGCGTTCCTTGACCGGGGCGCCGGAGAGGCCGCCGGTCTCCTTGACGAGGGAGGGCGGGGACTTCAGGCCGAGGCCCTCGCGCGCGATGGTGGTGTTCGTGGCGATGATGCCGTCCAGGCCCAGTTCCAGGGCGAGGTCGGCGACGGCGTCGACGTCCTCGTCGGCGAGGTCGGGGGCGATCTTGACGAGCAGCGGCACCCGGCGGTCCGGCACGGCCCGGTCCGCGGCCTCGCGCACGGCGCTCAGCAGCGGCCGCAGCGACTCGGTGGCCTGGAGGTTGCGCAGGCCCGGGGTGTTCGGCGAGGAGACGTTGACGACCAGGTAGTCGGCGTGCCGGGCGAGGCGCTCGGTGGAGAGCACGTAGTCGGCGGCGGCCTCGGCCTCCGGCACCACCTTGGTCTTGCCGATGTTGACGCCGACGACGGTGTTGAAGACCGGGGTGCGGGCGGCCAGGCGCTCGGCCACCGCGGCCGAACCCTCGTTGTTGAAGCCCATCCGGTTGATCAGCGCGCGGTCCGGGACGAGGCGGAAGAGCCGCTTCTTGGGGTTGCCGGGCTGCTCCCGGCCGGTGACCGTGCCGATCTCGATGTGGTCGAAGCCGAGCATGGACATGCCGTCGATGGCGACGGCGTTCTTGTCGAAGCCGGCCGCGAGCCCGAAGGGGCCGTGCATCCGCAGTCCCAGGGCCTCGGTGCGCAGCGCCTCGTAACGGGGCGCGAGGGCCGCCGCGACGAAGGTCCGCAGCACGGGCGTGCGGGCGGCGAGGCGGATCCAGCGGAAGGCCATGTAGTGGGCCCGCTCCGGGTCCATCCGCTTGAAGACGAGGTTGAAGAAGAGTTTGTACACGGTGCCTGAGGATCCCTCTGCGCTCATGAGGAAGGGGACACCCGGCGCGCGGTCGGCGCGCCGGGGTCCCCCTCCTTCGTACGGGCTTGTCGTCAGTCGCGGGCTGCGGTCAGGTGCTCCGCGTGCTCCTGGAGGGAGCGGACGCCCACGTCGCCGCGGTTGAGCGCGTCGATGCCCTGGACGGCGGCGGCGAGCGCCTGGACCGTGGTCAGGCAGGGGACGCTGCGCGCCACGGCCGCCGTGCGGATCTCGTAGCCGTCGAGGCGGCCGCCGGTGCCGTACGGGGTGTTGACGATCAGGTCGACCTGGCCGTCGTGGATGAGCTGGACGATGGTCTTCTCGCCGTCCGGGCCCTCGCCCTCGCTGAGCTTGCGCACCACGGTGGCGTTGATGCCGTTGCGGCGCAGCACCTCGGCGGTGCCGGAGGTGGCCATCAGCTCGAAGCCGTGGGCGACGAGCTCGCGCGCCGGGAAGATCATCGAGCGCTTGTCGCGGTTGGCGACGGAGATGAAGGCGCGGCCCTTGGTGGGCAGCGGGCCGTAGGCGCCGGCCTGGGACTTGGCGTAGGCGGTGCCGAAGACGGCGTCGATGCCCATGACCTCGCCGGTGGAGCGCATCTCGGGGCCGAGGACGGTGTCCACGCCGCGGCCGTGGATGTCGCGGAAGCGCGACCACGGCATGACGGCCTCCTTGACGGAGATCGGCGCGTCGATCGGCAGGGTGCCGCCGTCGCCGTTCTTCGGGAGCATGCCCTCTTCGCGCAGTTCGGCGACGGTGGCGCCGAGCGAGATGCGGGCGGCGGCCTTCGCGAGCGGGACGGCGGTCGCCTTCGAGGTGAAGGGGACGGTCCGGGAGGCGCGCGGGTTGGCCTCCAGGACGTAGAGGATGTCGCCCGCCATGGCGAACTGGATGTTGATCAGGCCGCGGACTCCGACGCCCTTGGCGATGGCCTCGGTGGAGGCGCGCAGGCGCTTGATGTCGAAGCCGCCGAGAGTGATCGGGGGCAGGGCGCAGGCCGAGTCGCCGGAGTGGATGCCGGCTTCCTCGATGTGCTCCATGACGCCGCCGAGGTAGAGCTCGTGGCCGTCGTAGAGGGCGTCCACGTCGATCTCGATCGCGTCGTCGAGGAAGCGGTCGACCAGCACGGGGCGGGTCGGGGAGATCTCCGTCGACTCGGCGATGTACGACTCCAGGCGGGTCTCGTCGTAGACGATCTCCATGCCGCGGCCGCCGAGCACGTAGGACGGGCGGACCAGGACCGGGTAGCCGATCTCGTCCGCGATGGCCTTCGCGCCCGCGAAGGTGGTGGCGGTGCCGTGCTTGGGCGCGGGCAGTCCGGCGTCGGCGAGGACCTGGCCGAAGGCGCCGCGGTCCTCGGCGGCGTGGATGGCCTCCGGCGGGGTGCCGACGACGGGGACGCCGTTGTCCTTGAGCGCCTGGGCGAGGCCCAGGGGGGTCTGGCCGCCGAGCTGGACGACGACACCGGCGATGGGGCCGGCCAGCGACTCGGCGTGCACGATCTCCAGCACGTCCTCGAGCGTCAGCGGCTCGAAGTACAGGCGGTCGGAGGTGTCGTAGTCCGTCGAGACGGTCTCGGGGTTGCAGTTGACCATCACGGTCTCGTAGCCGGCGTCGCTGAGGGCGAAGGAGGCGTGGACGCAGGAGTAGTCGAACTCGATGCCCTGGCCGATGCGGTTCGGGCCGGAGCCCAGGATGATCACCGCGGGCTTGGTGCGCGGGGCGACCTCGGACTCCTCGTCGTAGGACGAGTAGAAGTACGGGGTCTTCGCGGCGAACTCGGCGGCGCAGGTGTCGACCGTCTTGTAGACCGGGCGGACGCCCAGCGCGTGGCGGACCTCGCGCACGACGTCCTCGCGCAGACCGCGGATCTCGGCGATCTGGTGGTCCGAGAAGCCGTGGCGCTTGGCCTCGGCGAGCAGCTCGGGGTGGAGCTTCTCGGCGGCGGCCAGCTCGTCGGCGATCTCCTTGATCAGGAAGAGCTGGTCGACGAACCAGGGGTCGATCTTCGTGGACTCGAAGACCTCTTCCTGGGTGGCGCCGGCGCGGATGGCCTGCATGACGGTGTTGATGCGGCCGTCGGTGGGGCGCACCGCGGCGGCCAGGAGCTCTTCCTTCTCGCCGACGGGGCCGACGAAGGTGAACTGCGAGCCCTTCTTCTCCAGCGAGCGCAGGGCCTTCTGGAGGGCCTCGGTGAAGTTGCGGCCGATCGCCATGGCCTCGCCCACCGACTTCATGGTGGTGGTGAGGGTGGAGTCGGCGAGCGGGAACTTCTCGAAGGCGAAGCGCGGGGCCTTGACGACGACGTAGTCGAGGGACGGCTCGAAGGAGGCCGGCGTCTTCTCGGTGATGTCGTTGGGGACCTCGTCGAGGGTGTAGCCGATGGCCAGCTTGGCGGCGATCTTGGCGATCGGGAAGCCGGTGGCCTTCGACGCGAGCGCCGAGGAGCGCGAGACGCGCGGGTTCATCTCGATGACGATGACGCGGCCGTCGGCCGGGTCGATCGCGAACTGGATGTTGCAGCCGCCGGTGTCGACGCCGACCTCGCGGATGATCGCGATGCCGATGTCGCGCAGCCGCTGGTACTCGCGGTCGGTCAGCGTCATCGCCGGGGCGACGGTGATGGAGTCGCCGGTGTGGACGCCCATCGGGTCGAAGTTCTCGATGGAGCAGACGACGACGACGTTGTCCTTGGTGTCGCGCATCAGCTCCAGCTCGTACTCCTTCCAGCCGAGGATGGACTCCTCCAGGAGCACCTCGGTGGTCGGGGAGAGCGTGAGGCCCTGGCCGGCGATGCGGCGCAGCTCGTCCTCGTCGTGGGCGAAGCCGGAGCCGGCGCCGCCCATGGTGAAGGAGGGGCGCACGACGACGGGGTAGCCGCCGAGGGTGTCGACGCCCTGGATGACGTCGTCCATGGTGTGGCAGATGACCGAGCGGGCGGACTCGCCGTAACCGATCTTGGCCTTGACGGCCTCGACGACGCCCTTGAAGAGGTCGCGGTCCTCGCCCTTGTTGATGGCCTCGACGTTGGCGCCGATGAGCTCGACGCCGTACTTCTCCAGTACGCCCTGCGCGTGCATGGAGATCGCGGTGTTGAGCGCGGTCTGGCCGCCGAGGGTCGGCAGGAGCGCGTCGGGGCGCTCCTTCGCGATGATCTTCTCGACGAACTCGGGGGTGATCGGCTCGACGTACGTGGCGTCGGCGATCTCCGGGTCGGTCATGATCGTCGCCGGGTTGGAGTTCACCAGGATGACCCGCAGGCCCTCGGCCTTGAGGACGCGGCAGGCCTGGGTACCGGAGTAGTCGAACTCGGCGGCCTGTCCGATGACGATCGGGCCGGAGCCGATGACCAGGACGGACTGGATATCGGTGCGCTTAGGCACGCTCGGCCTCCATACGGGCGGTTTCCATCAAAGACGTGAAGCGGTCGAAGAGGTAGGCGGCGTCGTGCGGGCCGGCCGCCGCTTCGGGGTGGTACTGGACGGAGAAGGCGGGCCGGTCGAGCAGCCGCAGGCCCTCGACGACCTGGTCGTTCAGGCAGACGTGGGACACCTCGGCGCGGCCGTAGGGGGTCTCGGACACCTTGTCGAGGGGCGCGTCGACGGCGAAGCCGTGGTTGTGCGCGGTGACCTCGACCTTGCCGGTGGTGCGGTCCTGCACCGGCTGGTTGATGCCGCGGTGGCCGTACTTCAGCTTGTAGGTGCCGAAGCCGAGCGCACGGCCCAGGATCTGGTTGCCGAAGCAGATGCCGAACAGCGGGGTCTTGCGCTCCAGGACCGCCTGCATGACGGCCACGGGGCCGTCTGCGGTGGCCGGGTCGCCCGGGCCGTTGGAGAAGAAGACGCCGTCCGGGCTGACCGCGTAGACGTCCTCGACGGTGGCGGTGGCGGGCAGCACGTGCACCTCGATGCCGCGCTCGGCCATCCGGTGCGGGGTCATGCCCTTGATGCCGAGGTCGACGGCGGCGACGGTGAACTTCTTCTCGCCGATCGCGGGGACGACGTACGTCTCCTTGGTGGCGACCTCGGCGGAGAGGTTCGCGCCCTTCATCTGCGGGGCGTCCTGGACCTTGGCCAGCAGGACGGCGTCGTCCATGACGGCGTCGCCGGAGAAGATGCCGACGCGCATGGCGCCGCGCTCGCGCAGGTGGCGGGTCAGGGCGCGGGTGTCGATGCCGGAGATCCCGACGACGCCCTGGGCGACCAGCTCGTCGTCCAGCGTGCGCCGCGAGCGCCAGTTGGAGGGGACGCGGGCGGGATCGCGGACCACGTAGCCCGCCACCCAGATGCGGGAGGACTCGGGGTCCTCGTCGTTGACGCCGGTGTTGCCCACGTGCGGGGCGGTCATCACGACGACCTGCCGGTGGTACGACGGGTCGGTGAGGGTCTCCTGGTAGCCGGTCATGCCGGTGGAGAACACGGCCTCGCCGAAGGTCTCCCCCACAGCGCCGTAGGCGCGGCCGCGGAAGATCCGACCGTCCTCCAGGACGAGTACGGCGGGAGCTTTGGCTGCTCCCCTGGTGGAGGTCGTCATCGTTCGGCGCCTTCCGTCGTGATGGATGGGTTCATGAGGTTGATGGCTTCGACCCAGGCGGCGTGTTCGGCCGCGCGGTCGGAGCGGAATCCGGAGTCGATCAGCTTGTCGCCGTGCGCCCAGGTGACGACGAGGAGACCGCCCTCGGTGAGTACCTTGCCCGCGATTCCCTTGTCGAGGCGGGCGCCGCGCAGTTGCGCGGCCGGTACGAAGAAGTCGGTGGCACCCGGACGGACCACGTCCAGGCCCGCGTCGGTGAGCGTGAGCTCGACCCGGCTGCGCACTCCCAGGCCGTGGGCGACGATCCGGTCGAGCCACTGCCCGGCGGTGGTGGACCCGTGGTACCGGCCGGTGAGGGCCAGGCGGTGCGCGGGGAGCCCGCCGGGGGCGGCGGGCAGCTCCGGCAGATCGCTCTGCAGTGCGCCGCGCCATTTCCAGCCCTGCCGCATCAGCCAGTACACGAACGCGATGAAGACGAGCAGACCGGCCACCCACGCGATGCGGGCGCCCCAGTCCGTCACCTCCGCCGACCGTCGTTCGGCGGCCTCGGCGGCCAGTTGGATCACTGCAGGTGTCACGCCAGTTTCCCGTCCACGACCGTTGCCCGGCCCCGCAGGAAGGTGTGAGTGACGCGCCCCGGCAGCTCACGGCCCTCGTAAGGCGTGTTGCGGCTGCGGGAGGCGAAGTGCGCGGGGTCCACGACACCACGGTACGAGGTATCGACCAAGGTCAGGTTGGCGGGTTCACCTGCCGAGACGGGCCGTCCGTGGTTCGGGAGGCCGCCGATGCGCGCCGGGGCGAAGGACATCCGCTCGGCGACGCCCGCCCAGTCGAGCAGTCCGGTTTCCACCATCGTCTGCTGGACGACGCTGAGCGCGGTCTCCAGGCCCACCATGCCCATGGCGGCGGCGGCCCACTCGCAGTCCTTGTCCTCGTGCGGGTGCGGGGCGTGGTCGGTGGCGACGATGTCGATCGTGCCGTCGGCGAGCGCCTCGCGCAGGGCCATGACGTCGCGCTCGGTGCGCAGCGGCGGGTTGACCTTGTAGACCGGGTCGTACGAGCGCACGAGCTCGTCGGTGAGCAGCAGGTGGTGCGGGGTGACCTCGGCGGTGACGTCGATGCCGCGGGACTTGGCCCAGCGGACGATCTCGACGGAGCCGGCGGTGGACAGGTGGCAGATGTGCACCCGGGAACCGACGTGCTCGGCGAGGAGGACGTCGCGCGCGATGATCGACTCCTCGGCGACCGCGGGCCAGCCGCCGAGGCCCAGCTCGGCCGAGACGACGCCCTCGTTCATCTGGGCACCCTCGGTGAGGCGGGGCTCCTGCGCGTGCTGGGCGACGACGCCGCCGAAGGCCTTCACGTACTCCAGGGCGCGGCGCATGATCACGGCGTCGTCCACGCACTTGCCGTCGTCGGAGAAGACGGTGACGCGGGCGGCGGACTCGTGCATGGCGCCCAGCTCGGAGAGCTGCTTGCCCTCCAGGCCGACGGTGACGGCGCCGATGGGCTGCACGTCGCAGTAGCCGGATTCCTTGCCCAGGCGCCAGACCTGCTCGACGACGCCGGCGGTGTCGGCGACGGGGAAGGTGTTGGCCATGGCGAAGACGGCGGTGTAGCCGCCGCAGGCGGCGGCGCGGGTGCCGGTGAGGACGGTCTCGGAGTCCTCGCGGCCGGGCTCGCGCAGGTGGGTGTGCAGGTCGACGAGGCCCGGGAGCAGGGTCTTGCCCTCGGCCTCGATGACGGTCGCGCCCTCGGCGGACAGGCCGCTGCCGACCTCGGCGATGGTCTCGCCGTCGATCAGGACGTCCCGCGTCTCGCCGCCGAGCACCTTCGCGCCACGAATAAGGATCTTGCTCATGGTTACTTGTTCTCCTCGGTGCGCGGGGCGGCGGTGGTGGTGACGGCGGGCTCGGAGCCTCCGAGCAGGAGGTAGAGGACGGCCATGCGGACCGAGACGCCGTTGGCGACCTGCTCGACGACCGTGCAGCGGTCGGAGTCGGCGACCTCGGCGGTGATCTCCATGCCGCGGACCATCGGGCCGGGGTGCATCACGATGGCGTCCTCGGGCATCCGGGCCATCCGGGCGGCGTCCAGGCCGTAGCGGCGCGAGTACTCGCGCTCGGTCGGGAAGAAGGCGGCGTTCATCCGCTCGCGCTGTACGCGCAGCATCATGAGGGCGTCCGACTTCGGCAGCACCTCGTCGAGGCTGTACGAGATCCCGCACGGCCAGGACTCGATGCCGACGGGCACCAGCGTGGGCGGGGCGACCAGGGTCACCTCGGCGCCCAGGGTGTGCAGCAGGTCCACGTTGGAGCGGGCCACGCGGCTGTGCAGGACGTCGCCGACGATGGTGATCCGGCGGCCGTCGAGCCCCTTGCCGAGCCCGGCGTCCCGGCCGACGAGGCGTCGGCGCATGGTGAAGGCGTCGAGCAGGGCCTGGGTGGGGTGCTGGTGGGTGCCGTCGCCCGCGTTGATCACCGGGGCGTCGATCCAGCCGGAGGTGGCGAGCCGGTAGGGGGCGCCGGAGGCGCTGTGCCGGATGACCACGGCGTCCACGCCCATGGCCTCCAGGGTCTGGGCGGTGTCCTTGAGGGACTCGCCCTTGGAGACGCTGGAGCCCTTCGCCGCGAAGTTGATCACGTCGGCGGAGAGGCGCTTCTCGGCCGCCTCGAAGGAGATCCGGGTGCGGGTGGAGTCCTCGAAGAACAGGTTGCAGATGGTGCGGCCGCGCAGGGTGGGCAGCTTCTTTATCGGCCGGTCCGCGACGCGGGCCATCTCCTCGGCGGTGTCGAGGATGAGGACGGCGTCGTCGCGCGTGAGATCGGCGGCCGAGATGAGGTGGCGCTTCATCCGGTTACTCCGTAAGTCGGGAGGCAGACAGGCGGGCTGACTGGAACGCGGGCAGGGCAGGCTGCGGCGCGGACCCCCGTGCGGGGGCCCGGCGTCCGTACGGGCTACTGCCCGGAGGCCTGGTCGGTCCGCTGCCCGAGCAGTACGGCGTCGCGGCCGTCCTCCTCCTGGAGCTGGACCTTGACGGTCTCCCGCAGCGACGTGGGGAGGTTCTTGCCGACGTAGTCGGCGCGGATCGGCAGTTCCCGGTGGCCCCGGTCGACGAGGACCGCGAGCTGCACGGCGCGCGGCCGGCCGATGGCGCCGAGGGCGTCGAGGGCCGCGCGGATGGTGCGGCCGGAGAAGAGCACGTCGTCGACGAGGACCACCAGCCGGCCGTCGATGCCGTCGCCGGGGATCTCCGTGCGGCCGATCGCCCGGGCGGGCTTCAGGCGCAGGTCGTCGCGGTACATGGTGATGTCGAGGGAGCCGACCGGGATCTTCGTGCCGGTGATCTCTTCGAGCTTGGCGGCCAGCCGGCCGGCGAGGAACACGCCGCGGGTGGGAATGCCGAGGAGCACCACGTCGTCGGCGCCCTTGGCGCGTTCGACGATCTCGTGGGCGATGCGGGTCAGGACCCGGGCGATGTCCTGCGCCTCCAGTACGGGGCGCGCCGCCTCGGATCCGGCTTCCTGGGAAGCACGGGAAGTCTGGCTGTCCATGAAAAGGACCTCCTTCTCCGCCTCACGGGACGGACCTTAAAGGACGTCTGATGTACGCCGTCCACGGTACCAGGACCGGGCGCCCGGCCGCGCACGGGGGCGGTCCGGGACCCCCCGCGCGCGGGTGTCGCGGAGCATTCGGCTTGACGCATCCACGTAACGCTGCGTAACCTCACAGTGAGTTACCAGCCGCGCGACGGAGCCGCATGTCAACCATGTCGCCTGTCGTCCATGTCGTCACAGCGTCACAGCGTCCGGGAGCGTTATGTCCAGCGAATACGCCAAACAGCTCGGGGCCAAGCTCCGCGCCATCCGCACCCAGCAGGGCCTCTCCCTCCACGGTGTCGAGGAGAAGTCCCAGGGCCGTTGGAAGGCCGTGGTGGTCGGGTCCTACGAGCGCGGGGACCGCGCCGTGACCGTCCAGCGCCTTGCCGAGCTGGCGGACTTCTACGGGGTTCCGGTGCAGGAACTGCTGCCGGGCACCACTCCCGGCGGAGCGGCCGAGCCGCCGCCGAAGCTGCGCCTGGACCTGGAGCGCCTGGCGGGCGTTCCCGCCGAGAAGGCCGGCCCGCTCCAGCGCTACGCGGCGACGATCCAGAGCCAGCGCGGCGACTACAACGGCAAGGTGCTGTCGATCCGCCAGGACGACCTGCGCACCCTGGCCGTCATCTACGACCAGTCCCCCTCCGTCCTGACCGAGCAGCTCATCAGCTGGGGCGTCCTGGACGCGGACGCGCGCCGCGCGGTGGCCCACGAGGACATCTAGTCCCCGGCAGGACCAGCGGCCAGCGGCCAGCAGAAACGTTTACCGGCGGGTGCCGGGACCCCTTCACGGGTCCCGGCACCCGCCGGTTTCGTCTGTGCGCGCCCCGCGCTCCGCGCCCCCGGTGGCCGGAAACGGCCCCGTCCCGGCCCGGGCAGCCGGAAGGGCCCGCAACGCGTGCGTTGCGGGCCCTTCCGTACGGCGCGGTGCTCCGTGTCAGCTCTCGCTGCGCCGCAGCTTCGGCTTGAGGTCCTTGAACCGGCCCAGCAGTCCGTTCACGAACGAGGGCGACTCGTCCGTCGAGAACTCCTTGGCCAGCTGGACCGCCTCGTCGATCGCCACGGCGTCCGGGGTCTCGTCGACCCAGATCAGCTCGTAGGCGCCCAGCCGCAGGATGTTGCGGTCCACGACCGGCATGCGGTCGAGGTCCCAGTCCACGGCGTAGGTGACGATCAGCTCGTCGATCCGGTTCACCTTGTCGGCGTACCCCTCGACGAGGTTCATCGTGAACTCGTTGACCGGCGGCTGCCGGTCGTCCGACCGCGAGTGGCGGATCCAGTCCGCGAGGACCTCGCGCACGGGAACCCCGCGCTGGTCGGCCTCGAACAGGATCTGGAAGGCGCGCTTGCGCGCATTGCTCCGAGCAGCCACGGGTTAGTTGCTCTTCCGGCCGAGGTAGTCGCTCGTGCGGGTGTCGACCTTGACGACCTCGCCCGTGGTCACGAACAGCGGGACCTGGATCTCGTAGCCGGTCTCCAGCGTGGCGGGCTTGGTGCCGCCGGTGGAGCGGTCGCCCTGGACGCCCGGGTCCGTGTGCTGGATGGTCAGCTCGACGGCGGCCGGGAGCTCGACGTAGAGCACCTCGCCGTCGTGCTGGGCCACGGAGGCGGTGAAGCCCTCGATGAGGAAGTTGGCGGCGTCGCCGACGGCCTTGCGGTCGACCATCAGCTGGTCGTAGGTGCTCATGTCCATGAAGACGAAGTAGTCGCCGTCCATGTACGAGAACTGCATGTCGCGGCGGTCGATGGTGGCCGTCTCGACCTTGGTGCCGGCGTTGAACGTCTTGTCGACGACCTTGCCGGACATGACGCTCTTCAGCTTGGTACGCACGAAGGCCGGGCCCTTGCCGGGCTTGACGTGCTGGAACTCGACGACGGACCAGAGCTGGCCCCCGTCGAGCTTCAGCACCATGCCGTTCTTGAGGTCGTTCGTGGAAGCCACGGTTGCGGAATCTCCTGCACTGGAAGACCACGGGTGCGCGCACAGCCCGGCCACGCGGGCTAGAGCGCGAGCAGCTCCTTGGTCGTAATGGTGAGTAGCTCGGGACCGCCGTCCGCCTCGGGGCGTACGACGAGCGTGTCATCGATCCGGACACCTCCCCGGCCCGGGAGGTGAACCCCCGGTTCGACGGTGACCGGCACGCAAGCGTCCAGTTTACCCATTGCCGTAGGTGCAAGCTGCGGGTCCTCGTCGATTTCGAGGCCCACCCCGTGTCCCATCCACCCCGCGAGGGCTTCTCCGTGCCCCGCGGAGTCCAGCACGGAGCGTGCCGCGCGGTCCACGTCGCGGTAGGCGGCGCCCGGCAGGAGGGCCTCCCGGCCGGCCCGCTGGGCGGCGAACACGAGCTCGTACAGCTCGATCTGCCAGTCGGCGGGGGTGGTGCCGATCACGAAGGTCCGGCCGATCTCGCAGCGGTAGCCCCGGTAGTTCGCGCCGAGGCAGACGGAGAGGAAGTCGCCCTCCTCCACCCGCCGGTCCGAGGGCCGGTGCCGGGAGCGGCCGGAGTGCGGGCCGGTACCGACGGAGGTCGGGAAGGCCGGTCCGTCGGCGCCGTGGTCCACGAGGCGGCGTTCCAGCTCCAGCGCCAGGTGGCGTTCGGTGCGGCCGACGAGGATCGACTCCAGCAGCTCGCCGAGGGCCTGGTCGGCGATCTCGGCGGCGATCCGCAGGCAGGCGATCTCCTCCTCGTCCTTGACGAGGCGCAGCTGCTCCACGGCGGAACCGAGGTCGGCCAGCCGCAGCCGGGGCGCGACCGAGCGCAGGGCCCGGTGGCGGCCGACGGTCAGGTGGTGTTCCTCGACGGCGAGGGACTCGGCGCTGCCGGCGGCGGCCAGATCGGCCGCGGCCACGGCCGGGTCCGCTCCGGCATTGGGCAGGACGGACAGGCGCAGCCGTTCGTCGAGCCGCCCCTCGTCCGCCTCGCCGGTGGGTGCGGCGGCGCAGAACAGCACGTCGTCGGCGGGCCCGACCAGCAGGACGGCGCCCAGCGGGGACGCCCCGGCGAGGTAGCGGACGTTCGCCGGACGCGTGATCAGTGCGGCGGAGCTGCCCGCGGCCGTACAGCGGTCGCGGAGCAGCCCCCTGCGGGTCGCGTACACGTCTGACATGTCTTCGAGCGTACGAGCGCCCCGCGCATCCGGCCCGGCGAGCGCGGCCGGACGAGGCCTGCGGGGGGCCGGCTACCAGCTCCCGGGGGCCGCCAGAGCCCGTGCGAGGGCCTCGTCCAGGGCCCGGGCGGTGCCCTCCACGTCGAGGTGGGAGTTGTCGATGATCGGCAGCCCCGAGCCGTACCAGCCGGCCATCCGGCCGTGGATGCGGGCGACTTCCTCGTCGGAGAGCCGGCGGTTGCCGGAGCGGGCGGCGTTGCGGTCCAGGACGATCTCCAGGCCGGGCAGCAGCACCACGGGCAGCAGCCCGGGCCCCACGTGCCGCTTCCAGCCCCCGAGCCCCACCACGGGGCGGTCGGGGAAGACGGCGTCGTCGAGGATGCAGGAGATCCCGTTGGCCAGGAAGTTGCGGGCGGCGAAGCCGCAGGTGCGGCGGGCCAGGCGGTACTGGGCCTCGGAGTGCTCGTTCCAGCCGGACTGCGGGTCCGCGAAGCCGGAGCGCACCCATTCGCGGACGTCGTCGAGGCTGATGTGGGCGGTCGGCACCGGGCGGGTGTTCGCCCAGTGCCGCGCCACGGTGGTCTTGCCGGCCCCCGCCGGGCCGATGAGCAGCACCGCGAGGGTCGCGCCGCCGGTGCCCGGAGCGGGGGGCGCGGGCGGCACGGCCACGGCGGGGGGCAGCGGGATGTGCCCCGTGGCCTCGGGCACCGGCGTCACCGGCGTCACCGGCCAGCCTTGCGCGGGGGGTATCGGCGGCGGCGGGGGCGCCGCCGGGTGCTGACCCGTCGGCGGACTCCAGCCCCCCACTCCGTGCTGCATCCGCGCCACTCCGTCTCGTTCAGGCGACTGATGCGAGAACGTTATCTCAGGCCGTGACCTCTTCCGCCAGCGCACGCAGCGCCAGCCGGTAGGAGCCCAGCCCGAAGCCCGCCACGGTGCCGGTGGCCACGGCCGCGATGACGGAGGTGTGCCGGAACTCCTCGCGGGCGTACGGGTTGGAGATGTGCACCTCGATCAGCGGCGCGGTGCGCTGCGCCGCCGCGTCCCGCATGGCGTACGAGTAGTGCGTGAAGGCGCCCGGGTTGATCACGACGGGGACCTTGCCGTCGGCGGCCTCGTGCAGCCAGCGCACCAGTTC
Source organism: Streptomyces sp. NPDC002032 (assembly GCF_042890765.1). Lineage (NCBI taxonomy): Bacteria > Bacillati > Actinomycetota > Actinomycetes > Kitasatosporales > Streptomycetaceae > Streptomyces > Streptomyces sp. NPDC002032. Next base: position 155,177 of record NZ_JBIASM010000009.1, read on the forward strand.
GCCCTCGTCGTTGGTCTCGCGGACCTCCACGTCGAAGCCGAGCTCCGCACCCAGGGTGCGGCAGCTCTCGACGAGACCGGCGTACGAGGTGGCCCCGTAGACGTCGGGCTCGCGGGAGCCGAGGCGGCCCAGGTTCGGGCCGTTCAGCACGAGCACCTTGCGGCTCACGCGGAGACCTCGCCGTACGCGGCGATCAGGTGCGCCGGGTCCGGGCCCTCCAGGACGGTGGGCTTGCCCAGGCCGTCCAGGACGATGAAGCGCAGCAGGTTGCCGCGGGACTTCTTGTCGACCTGCATGGTCTGGAGCAGCTTGGGCCACTGGTCGCCGCGGTAGGTCAGCGGCAGCCCGACGGCCGCGAGGACCTCGCGGTGCCGGTCCGCCGTCGCGTCGTCGAGCCGGCCCGCCAGCCGGCCGAGCTCGGCCGCGAAGACCATGCCGACGGACACGGCGGCGCCGTGCCGCCACTTGTAGCGCTCGTTCTTCTCGATGGCGTGCGCCAGGGTGTGGCCGTAGTTGAGGATCTCGCGCAGTCCGGCTTCCTTGAGGTCGCTGGAGACCACGTCGGCCTTGACCCGGATGGAGCGCACGATCAGCTCGGCCGTGTGCGGGCCCGCGGGCGTGCGGGCGGCCGCCGGGTCGGACTCGATCAGGTCGAGGATCACCGGGTCGGAGATGAATCCGGCCTTGATGACCTCGGCGAGGCCGCTGACGTAGTCGTTGACCGGCAGCGAGTCCAGGGCCGCGAGGTCGCAGAGCACCCCGGCCGGCGGGTGGAAGGCGCCGACGAGGTTCTTGCCCTCGGCGGTGTTGATGCCGGTCTTGCCGCCGACGGCCGCGTCGACCATCGCGAGGACGGTGGTCGGCACCGCGATCCAGCGCACCCCGCGCAGCCAGGAGGCCGCGACGAAGCCCGCGAGGTCGGTCGTGGCGCCGCCGCCGACGCCGACGATCACGTCGGTGCGGGTGAAGCCGGACTGGCCGAGCGCCTTCCAGCAGTACGCCGCCACCTCGATGGTCTTGGCCTCCTCGGCGTTCGGCACCTGGATGGCGACGGCCTCGTAGCCCTGCGCCGCGAGGTCGTCGCGCAGCGCCTCACCCGTCGAGGCGAGGGCCTCGGGGTGGATCACGGCGACCCGCTGGGCCTTCGTACCGATCAGGCCGCCCAGCTCGCCGAGCAGCTGCCGGCCCACCAGCACGTCGTACGCGTCGTGTCCGGCGCTGGCGCCGACGTTGATCCGCGTCACCTGGTCTGTCATACGTCCTTCAACTCCAGAGCGTCGAGGACCGCCTGGGCGACCTCTTCGGGGGTGCGGTCGTCGGTGGTCACCACGACGCGCGCGACTTCGGTGTACAGGTGGCGCCGGGCGTCCATCAGCTCGCGCCACTGGCGGCGCGGGTTGACGGCGAGCAGCGGGCGGGCGGCGCCGAGCCCGACGCGGCGCACGGCCTCCTCGACGTCCATCGACAGGTAGGCCACGGGCAGTCCGCCGAGGAGGGCGCGGGTGCCCCCGTCGAGGACGGCGCCGCCGCCGAGGGCGAGGACTCCGGTGTGCCCGGCGACGGCGGCCGCGACGGCCTGCCGCTCCAGCTCGCGGAAGTACGGCTCGCCCTCGTCGACGAACAGGTCGGAGATCTCCCGGCCCGTGGCGGCGACGATGTCGGCGTCGGTGTCCCGGTAGGCGACGCCGAGCCGTTCGGCGATCAGGGCCCCCACCGTGGACTTGCCGGACCCCATGGGTCCGACGAGGACGACCAGCGGTCCGGCGGCGGTCACCGGATCTGCAGGTTGTCGAGGTAGGAGCGCACGTTGCGGCGGGTCTCGCCGACCGAGTCGCCGCCGAACTTCTCGACCACGGCGTCGGCGAGCACGAGCGCGACCATGGCCTCGGCGACGATGCCCGCGGCGGGCACGGCACACACGTCGGAGCGCTGGTGGTGGGCCACCGTCGCCTCGCCGGTCGCCACGTCGACGGTCGCGAGGGCGCGCGGCACGGTCGCGATGGGCTTCATGGCGGCCCGTACGCGCAGCAGCTCACCGGTGGTCAGACCGCCCTCGGTGCCGCCGGAGCGGCCGGTGGTCCGCTTGAGGCCCTCGGGGGTGGAGACGATCTCGTCGTGCGCCTGAGAGCCGGGCACGCGGGCCAGCTCGAAGCCGTCGCCGACCTCGACGCCCTTGATGGCCTGGATGCCCATGAGGGCGGCGGCGAGGCGCGCGTCGAGGCGGCGGTCCCAGTGGACGTGCGAGCCGAGGCCGACGGGCACCCCGTAGGCGAGGACCTCGACGACGCCGCCGAGGGTGTCGCCGTCCTTGTGGGCCTGGTCGATCTCGGCGACCATCGCCTTCGACGCGTCGGCGTCGAGGCAGCGCACCGGGTCGGCGTCGAGCCTGTCGACGTCGGCGGGGGTCGGGAGGACTCCGTAGGGGGCCTTCGCCGCGGCGAGCTCCACCACGTGGGAGACGATCTCGATGCCCGCGACCTCCTTGATGAAGGAGCGGGCGACGGCGCCGAGGGCGACGCGGGCGGCGGTCTCACGGGCGCTGGCGCGCTCCAGGATCGGCCGGGCCTCGTCGAAGCCGTACTTCTGCATGCCCGCGAGGTCGGCGTGGCCGGGGCGCGGGCGGGTCAGCGGCGCGTTGCGGCCGGTGTCCTTGAGCAGCGAGGGGTCGACCGGGTCGGCCGACATGACGGTCTCCCACTTGGGCCACTCGGTGTTGCCGATCATGACCGCGATCGGGGAGCCCTGCGACAGCCCGTGCCGGACGCCGCCGAGGAAGGTGATCTCGTCCTGCTCGAACTTCATCCGGGCACCGCGGCCATAGCCGAGCCGGCGCCGGGCCAGGTGGTCCGCCACCAGCTCGGTGGTGACCGGGACGCCGGCGGGAAGGCCCTCCAGCGTCGCGACCAGGGCCGGTCCGTGCGACTCTCCTGCGGTCAGCCAACGCAACCTGCTCAACGATGCTCCTCATGCTCGCGCCTGGCACTGCAACGGCGCGACCGGGTGCGCGGCCCTGACCCGCCTCACCCGATCCTCCCACGTCCGGGCGGGTGCACCGGTCCCGGTCCAGCAGTCGGACGACGGGTACGGCGCCCACCCTGACCCGCGGAGCTATCCGTTCCCTACGCGTGCGGGGCGACCGCCCCCGCCCGGCGGCGACCCGGCGGTGGCTCAGTGGCGGGCGCGCAGGGCGGCTTCGCCGGCGGCCCGCATGGCCGCGAGGGGGCCGCGGGCGGCCCCGGTCATCTGCTCGACCTGGAGGACGGCCTGGTGGACCAGCAGGTCCAGGCCGCCGAGCAGGGTCCCGCCGCGGCCCGTCCAGGCGGCGGCCAGCGCCGTGGGCCAGGGGTCGTAGAGGACGTCGAAGAGGGTGCCCGGGGTCTTCGGCACGGCTTCGGCGAGGAAGTCGGTGGCCCCGGCCGGGGTGGTCGCGATGACCAGCGGCGCGGCCAGCGCCTCGGCCGCCCGCGACCAGTCGGCCGTCCGGACGGTGACGCCGAGCCGCTCGCCCCACTCGCGCATCTCGGCGGCGCGGGCGGCGGAGCGGACGTACGCGGTGACCTCGCCGGTGCAGATCCGCCCGAGGGCGGCCAGCGCCGAGGAGGCGGTGGCCCCGGCGCCGAGGACGGCGGCTGCGGGGACCTTCTCGACGCCGCGCTCGTTGAGCGCGGCAACGATCCCGGGGACGTCGGTGTTGTCGCCGAGGCGGCGGCCGTCCCGGGTGAGGACGACCGTGTTGACCGCCTCCACGGCGGCGGCGGTGTCGCTGACCGCGTCGAGCAGCGGGATGACCGCCCGCTTGAGCGGCATGGTCAGGGACAGCCCCGCCCATTCGGGGCCGAGCCCGGCCACGAACCCGGGGAGCGCGGCCTCGTCGATCTCGAACCGGTCGTAGGACCAGTCACCGAGGCCGAGCTCCCGGTAGGCGGCGCGGTGCAGCACCGGTGAGAGGGAGTGCTCGATGGGCGAACCCAGCACCGCGGCCCGTATTTCTGACATGTTCCGCTACCCGCCGCTCTTCTGCTGCTTCTGCCGTTCCTGGAACTCGGCGACGAGCTTGAGGTGCTCGTCGTACGTCTTGGTAAAGGTCGTGGTGTGACCGTCGACCGACACGAAGAACATCCAGCCGCCGTGGTCCGGGTTGAGCGTAGCGGTCAGCGCCTCCAGGCCGGGGTTGCCGATGGGGCCGGGCGGCAGTCCCTTGACGACGTGCGTGTTGTACGGGTGGTCGAAGGCCTGGGCTTCCTTCAGATTGAAGTTGATCTCGCTCTGGTTCTTGACGTAGTTGTACGTCGAGTCGAACTGGAGCTTCTGGTTCGTGACGTCGTTCGACTTCTTGAGGCGGTTGTAGACCACCTCCGCCATCTTCCGGAAGTCGTCGTGGTTCTTGCCCTCGGCGTTGACGAGGCTGGCGACCGTGACGACCTGGAGCGGGTTCTCGAGGCCCAGTTCCTTTGCCTTGCCCTCGACGTTCAGCTCCGTGTACTTGGCCGTCGCGTTCTTGACCATCTGCTTGAGCAAAGACTCGGGGGTGCTGTCCTTGCCGAGGTCATAGCGCGTCGGATAGAGGAAGCCTTCCAGCGGGTCGATCAGCTTCGGGTCGTTGCCCGCCCAGGCCGGCAGGCCCAGGTTCTTGGCCTCGCGCGCCGCGATGTCCTTGGTGGTGCCGGCCGGCTTGCCGAGCTTCTTGTCGATCGCCTCGTACACCTTGGTGTTGCGCATGCCCTCGGTGACGGTGATGACGTTGAGCTTGGTCGGGTCGATCATGACGGCGACGGCCGCCGAACCCGACATCTTCTTCTTCAGTGTGTAGACGCCGGGCTGGATGGACTTGCCCTTGGGGTTGGCGTTGGCCGCGTCCACGAAGGCCTGGGCGCTCGCGACGACCCCCGCTTCCTTCAGGATGCGGCCCATCTGTCCGAGGCCCGCCCCCTTGGGAATCTCGATGTCGATGGACTCCTCCGAGCCGCTGCCGGCGAAGTCCTCCGTGGCACCGAAGCGGTCCTTGATGTACGAGTACCCGTAGTAGCCGCCACCGCCGACGACGGCGACGATGACGAGGGCCGCGACCAGGCAGGCCGCTCCGCTGCGCTTGGGTTTGCCGCCCTTGCCGCGGCCCGCGCGGCGGCCGCCGCGGCCGGGGGGCTCGTCGTCGGCGTCGGCGGGGAGGAGGGACTCCTCGGGCTCCTCGGGCAGCGGCTCGTCGGCCGGGTCCGGGTCGAGGTGGCGCCGGCCGGGGGGCCGCGGCGGCGGGAAGGCGTCGGGGGTGGTGTAGAGGTCGGGGGCCTCGCCGGGATAGCCCACGGCGACGGGCTGGGCGTACGGGTCCACGCCCGCGTACGGGTCCACCGGCGCGGGCCCGCCCTGGTACTGGCCCGGCGCCTCGCCCTGGAACTGGCCCGGCGCCTGCGCCTGCGCCTGGGCATGGACCTGCGCCGCGGCCTGGTACTGGACCTGCGGCTCCTGCCCGGTGTCCCAGCCCTGGCCGTCGTAGACCGGCTGGGGCTGGGGCTGGTGCTGCTGCTGGTGGAGCTGCTGGTCCTGCGGCACGTACTGCTGCTGCTGGGGGTACTGCTGCTCCCCCTCCGGGTACTGCTGGGGGTACTGCTGGTACTGCGGCTCCGGGTGCTGGGGCCCCTGGTACTGCGGCTCGTGCTGATACTGCTGCTGGCCGCCTGCGTAGGGCTCCTGACCCTGCTGGGTCGCCTGCCCGGTCCAGCCCTGGTCCCCGTAGAGGGGGTCCTCCGGGTGCCAGGGTTCGGGGGCGCGGCCCCGGCCATACTCAGTCATCGGTCCCCTAGAGCCGCGAGACGGAGGCAGCGGCTTCGTTGCCGCGGCACCCGGTTCCGCCTCTGAAGTGGTGGGCGACGGCTGTTCGAATGCCGCCACATCGCGCGGAACGTTACCGTATCGCGATCAGACAACCACTTCGACGCACTCGCCGGGCGGATTACCTGATACCCGTTCGGTCTCAAGAGCGTTCTGGAGGATCACCACTGCGGCCGCCTGGTCGATGACCGCACGGCCCTTCTTGGCGTTCCTGCCCGAAGCCCGCAGCCCCTGGGCCGCGGTGACCGTGGTCATCCGCTCGTCCACCAGACGTACCGTCACCGGCTTGATGCCCTTGGCGAGTTCGTTCGCGAAGACGCGCACCTTGGCCGCGGCCGGCCCCTCCCGCCCGCTGAGCGAGCGGGGGAGGCCGACCACGACTTCGAGGGGCTCGTACTCCTCGACGAGCTGCCGCAGCCGCCGGTGGGCGAACGGGATGTCCCGGCCCGGCACGGTTTCCACCGGTGTGGCGAGCACCCCGTCGGGGTCGCACGAGGCGACCCCGATCCGGGCGTCTCCGACGTCGATGGCCAGTCTGCGGCCACGGCGCAGCGTCATCGTCAGGCCGTCTCGACGACGAGGCGCTCGACGGCGCTGATGGCCTCCGGGATGGCGGCCGGGTTCTGGCCGCCGCCCTGGGCCACGTCCGGCTTGCCGCCGCCGCCGCCACCGAGGGTCTTGGCGGCCGTACGGACCAGGTCACCGGCCTTGAGGCCGCGCTCGCGGGCCGCCTCGTTGGTGGCGATCACGGTCAGCGGGCGGTCGTTCGCGGTGGTGAAGAGGGCCACGACGGCCGGGCGGTCGCCCTGCCCCGACATTTGACCGAGCCGCCCGCGGACGTCGAGGACCAGCCTGCGCAGGTCGTCGGCGCCGGTGCCGTCCGGGACGGTGCCGACGACGAGGGCGACACCGCGGATGTCCTGGGCGCCCGCGGCCAGACCGGCGGCGGCCTGGAGGACCTTCTCCGCGCGGAACTTCTCGATCTCCTTCTCGGCGTCCTTCAGCTTGCCGAGCATGGAGGCGATCTTCTCCGGCAGCTCCTCCGGACGGCCCTTGACCAGCTCCTGGAGCTGGGCGACGACCGTGTGCTCCTTGGCGAGGAAGTTGTACGCGTCCACGCCCACCAGGGCCTCGACGCGGCGCACGCCGGAGCCGATGGAGGACTCGCCGAGCAGCTTCACCAGGCCCAGCTGGGCGGTGTTGCCGACGTGCGTGCCGCCGCACAGCTCCTTGGAGAAGTCGCCGATGGTCACGACGCGCACGCGCTCGCCGTACTTCTCGCCGAACTCGGCGATGGCGCCCTGCTTCTTCGCCTCGTCGATGCTCATGATCTCGGCGGTGACGTCGAGCTCGCGGGAGAGGACGTCGTTGATCTTCTGCTCGACGTCGGTGAGGACCGTGCCGGGGACGGCGTTCGGGGAGCCGAAGTCGAAGCGGAAGCGGCCGGGCGAGTTCTCGGAACCGGCCTGGGCCGCCGTGGGGCCGAGGGCGTCGCGCAGCGCCTGGTGGGTCAGGTGCGTGGCCGAGTGGGCACGGGCGATGGCCCGGCGGCGGTTGATGTCGATCGCGGCGTACGCGGAGGCGCCCACCGTGACCTCGCCGACCTGGACGGAGCCCTTGTGGACGGAGACGCCCGGGACGGGCTGCTGCACGTCGCGCACGACGATGACGGCGCCGGAGTCGAGCTTGATGCGGCCCTGGTCGGCGAGCTGGCCGCCGCCCTCGGCGTAGAAGGGGGTGCGGTCCAGTACGACCTCGACGTCGTCGCCCTCGGAGGCGGCGGGCGCGGAGACGCCGTTGACCAGCAGGCCGACGATGGTGGACTCGCCCTGGGTGGTGGCGTAGCCGGTGAATTCGGTGGCGCCGGAGCCGTCGGCGATCTCCCGGTAGGCGGACATGTCCGCGTGGCCGGTCTTCTTGGCCTTGGCGTCGGCCTTGGCGCGGTCGCGCTGCTCCTGCATCAGGCGGCGGAAGCCGCTCTCGTCCACGGAGAGGCCCTGCTCGGCGGCCATCTCCAGGGTGAGGTCGATCGGGAAGCCCCAGGTGTCGTGGAGCAGGAACGCCTTGTCGCCGGAGAGGACCGTGCCGCCGGTGGCCTTGGTCTCGGTCACGGCGCTGTCGAGGATGTTCGTGCCGCCCTTGATGGCCTTGAGGAAGGCGGCCTCCTCGGCGAGCGCGACGGTCTCGATGCGCTTGCGGTCGGTGATCAGCTCCGGGTACTGCTGCCCCATCGTGTCGATCACGACGCCGATCAGGTCCTGGACGACCGGGCCGGTGGCGCCCATGAGGCGCATGTTGCGGATGGCGCGGCGCATGATGCGGCGCAGCACGTAGCCGCGGCCCTCGTTGCCGGGGGTGACGCCGTCGCCGATGAGCATGGCGGAGGTGCGGATGTGGTCGGCGACCACGCGCAGCGAGACGTCGGTGCCCTGGGCGGCGCCGTACCGGACGCCGGTGAGCTCGGTGGCCTTGTCCATGACCACGCGCAGGGTGTCGGTCTCGTACATGTTCTGCACGCCCTGCAGGATCATCGCGAGGCGTTCGAGGCCGAGGCCGGTGTCGATGTTCTTCGACGGCAGGTCGCCGAGGATCGGGAAGTCTTCCTTCCCGTCGCCCGCGCCGCGCTCGTACTGCATGAAGACCAGGTTCCAGATCTCCACGTAGCGCTCGTCGTTGACGGCCGGGCCGCCCTCGACGCCGAACTCGGGGCCGCGGTCGTAGTTGATCTCCGAGCACGGGCCGCAGGGTCCGGGGACGCCCATGGACCAGAAGTTGTCCTTCTTGCCCAGGCGCTGGATGCGCTCGGCGGGGACGCCGATGACGTCACGCCAGATCGTCTCGGCCTCGTCGTCGTCGAGGTAGACGGTGATCCAGAGCTTCTCGGGCTCCAGGCCGTAGCCGCCGTCCGCCACGGAGCTGGTGAGCAGCTCCCAGGCGTACTTGATGGCGCCTTCCTTGAAGTAGTCCCCGAAGGAGAAGTTGCCGCACATCTGGAAGAACGTGCCGTGGCGGGTGGTCTTGCCGACCTCTTCGATGTCCGGCGTGCGGACGCACTTCTGCACGCTGGTCAGCCTCGGGGCCGGCGGCTTGACCTCGCCCAGGAAGTAGGGCTTGAAGGGCACCATGCCCGCGGGCACCAGCAGCAGAGTCGGGTCGTCCGCGATGAGCGACGCCGAAGGGACAACGGCGTGACCGCGCTCCTCGAAGAAGCTCAGCCAGCGGCGGCGGATTTCAGCCGACTCCATCAGTGGTCCTCATTCCGGTTGTACGAAAATTTCGATCGGTCAGTGGTCTGGTCGTTCCGGTGGTGCTCGATCGCCCGCAGCCGCCGCGGCCCGGGGAGGGCCGTGACGTTGTCGGGGCGGTCGGGGTCCTGGGTCAGCCCCAGTGCGTCGTTCAGCTCGTCCTCGCGCTGCGTCATTCCCGCCTTGACGTCGAGGGCGAAGTCCTTGAGGCGGTGCCCCGCCTCCACCGCCTTGTCGGCGGCCTGGGCGGCGAGGCTCTCAGGCGTCAGCTTCTTCAGCTGGCGGTTGACCTTGGTGGTGGCCCACACGCCGGCGGCGGCGCCTGCGGTGAACCAGAAGGCTCGGCGGAACATAGGCGGTCTCAGCCCTTCTGCTTCCGGCGCCGGGCGCCCGGCACGGTACGGCCGACGATCACGGTACGGCGGCCGCCGTCACCGCGCGTACGCCGGTCGGTCTTCTGCGGTACGTCGTCCGCCTTGCCCAGGGCCTTGCGGACCCCGTAGCCGAAGGCCGCGATCTTGACCAGCGGGCCGCCGAAGGTGGAGGCCACGGTGGAGGACAGGGCGGAGGCGTTGGAGGTGACCTCCTGGACGTCGCTCGCGATCGCGTCGACCCGGTCGAGCTGGGTGCGCGCGGAGCGGACGGTGTTCGAGGCGTCCGCGAGCAGCGGAACGGCCTGCTCGGTCACGTCGGCGACGAGCTGGGTCGTCGCCTTGAGCACCTGGGCGAGCCTCACCAGCACCACGGCGAGGAAGGAGACCAGGATGGCCCAGAAGACGGCCACGAGGATCCCGGCCACCTCACCACCGGACACGTTGCACCGCTTCCTGAATCTGCGAACCTACGGGGAAAAGTCGTCCTCCGACCCTATCGCGCCGGAGATCCGCCGCAGTACCGGAATCCGGGGCCCGGCGCCACCGCCTTGTACGGAGCGCGTCCGGAGCAGTACCCTCCGTGTCCCATGCGACAGAGACCCCCTCGACGAGGGCCGTCCGGCAATCTTCCCTCGGAGCTGAGCGCCTTCGTCGGCCGGGGTGGTGAACTCGCCGGACTGGACCGGCTCCTGGAGTCCTCCCGGCTGGTGACGGTGACCGGGGTGGGCGGCGTCGGCAAGTCCCGGCTGGCCCTCGCGGCCGCCCGGACCGCCGCCGAAGGGGCGCAGGAACGCTACTGCGACGGCGTGTGGCTGGCCGCACTGTCCTCCGTACGCGATCCCGCGCTGCTGGAGTTCACCCTGGCCGAGGCCCTCGGGCTGACCGACCACACCACCCGGCCGCCCCGGACCGTCCTGGCCGGACACCTCGCGGAGCGGCGGCTGCTGCTGGTCCTGGACGGTTTCGAGCAGCTGGTGGAGGAGACGGCGGAGCTGGTGCGGGAGCTGCTGCTGGGCTCCCCCGGCCTGCGGGTGCTCGCCGCGGGCCGCCGCCCGCTCGGGGTGGAAGGGGAGTCGGTCCTCCCGCTGGCCCCGCTGGACCCGCCGCACGCCCTGGAGCTGCTGACCGCCCGGGCTGCGGCCGCGGACCCGGCCTTCGCGGTGACGGCGGCGAACCGGCCCGCGCTGACGGAGCTGTGCGCGCGGCTCGACGGGATCCCGCTGGCCCTGGAGCTGGCGGCCGGCCGGCTGCGGGCGCTGTCGCCGGAGCAGGTGCTGGCCCGGCTGGAGGACCGCTTCGCGCTGCTGACGGGCGGGACGCGCGGGGCGCTGCCCCGGCACCGGGCGCTGCGGACGGCGATCGGGTGGAGCCACGAGCTGTGCACCGCCGAGGAGCGGCTGCTGTGGGCCCGGTTGTCGGTGTTCGCCGGGCTGTTCGACCTGGAGGCCGCCGAGTACGTGTGCGCGGGCCCCGACCTGCCGGTGGACCGGGTGGTCGATCTGGTCGGGGAGCTGCTGGCGCAGTCGCTGCTGACCCGCGAGGACACCCCGGCCGGGGTGCGCTACCGGATGCTGGAGACCGTACGGGTCTACGGGGCGGGCTGGCTGGAGTCGCTGGGGGACGCCGGCCGGCTGCGGCGGCGGCACCGGGACTGGTATGTGGGACTGGCCACCTGGTGCGAGCTGGACTGGTTCAGCCCGCGGCAGGCGGAGGTGGCCGCGCTGGCGGAGGCGGAGCTGGCCAACCTGCGGCTCGCGCTGGAGTGCTGCCTGGACGAGCCCGGGGAGCCGCACCTGGGCCAGTACCTGGCGGGCACGCTGTGGTTCTACTGGGCGGGCTGCGGCCGGCTGACCGAGGGGCGGCACTGGCTGGACCGGACCCTGGAGTGCGGTCCGGTGGAGGAGGAGTACGAGGGCTCGCGGCTGAAGGCGCTGTGGGTGCTCGGCTACGTCGCCGCGCTCCAGGGCGACTCCGTGGCGTCCCTGGGCGCGCTGCACGAGTGCCGGGCCGGCGCCGAGCGGACCGGGAACCGGGTGGCGGCCGCGTACGCGGTGCACCGGTTGGGCTGCCTGGCGCTGGTCTCGGACGACATGGTCCGGGCCGGGGAACTGCTGGGAACCGCGCTGGAGCGCTACCGGGAGACGGGCGAGCTCAACAGCAACGTGCTGATGTGCCAGGTGGAGCTGGCGATGGCGCTGGCCTTCCAGGGGGACCTGGCGGGGGCGGTGGCGCTGTGCGAGGAGGTCCGGGACATCTGCGAGGAGCGCGGGGAGCGCTGGACGAAGGCGTACGCGCTCTACGTGCTGGCGTACGCGGCGCTGGACGCGGGGGACACGGCCGGTGCGCGGCGGCTGCTGACCGAGTGCGTGGGCGTCAACCACACCTTCCGCGACCTGGTCGGGCTGGTGCTGGCGGTGGAGCTGCTGGCCCTGGTCACGGTCGCCGAGGGCGCCGCGGCCGAGGCGGCGGTGCTCCAGGGCGCGGCGGAGCCGATGTGGGAGGGGGTGGGCCTGCGCCTGTTCGGGTCGGGGTACTTCAACGCGCCCCGGCTGATGTGCCGGGAGCGGGCGGGCGAGCTGCTGGGCCCGGAGCGGTACGCGGCGTACGCCGCCGAGGGCCGGCAGCTGACGCCGGCGGCGCTGGTGCTGCGCGCGGAGGCGGGCGGCGAGCGGGGCGCGGGAACGCGGAAGCCCGCCGCCCCCCGGAGGGGACGGCGGGCCGGGACCAGCCTGTGAGGGCTACGGCCGCTGGATCAGCGGGCGTAGTACTCGACGACGAGCTGCTCGTCGCAGATGACCGGGATTTCCTTGCGGTTCGGGTCGCGGTCCAGGCGGAAGGCCAGGGCCTTCAGGTTGACCTGCAGGTAGCGCGGGGTCTCGCCCTCGCCTGCGTAGCCACCCTCACGGGCAACCTGGAACGGAACCTTCTCGCGGCTGCGCTCGCGCACCGTGATGACGTCGTCCGGGCGGACACGGAACGACGGCTTGTCGACCTTGCCACCGTTGACCTCGATGTGGCCGTGAACGACCATCTGGCGGGCCTGGTAGATGGTCCGGGCGATGCCCGAACGCAGGACCAGGGCGTCGAGGCGACGCTCGAGCTCGACGACCAGCGCCTCGCCCGTCTTGCCTTCGGCCTTCTTGGCGCGGTCGTACGCGCGGGCCATCTGACGCTCAGAGATGTCGTACTGAGCGCGCAGACGCTGCTTCTCCAGCAGACGAACCTTGTAGTCCGAGTTCTGCTTGCGGCCACGGCCGTGCTCGCCCGGCGGGTAGGGGCGGGCCTCGAAGTACTTGACGGCCTTCGGGGTCAGCGCAATGCCGAGGGCACGCGACTTCTTGACCTTGGGTCGCTTCTGGTTCACGTGGAACCTACCTCCATGTAAGTTAGGTGAGGCTTACCTTAGCGAGGAGGACGTAATGTCTCGACCACATGGGATCCCCCTGCCCAGTGCGCAGCGCAGTCCGGATTCAGACGAAACAGAATCCGCTTGCGCCGACGATAAGCAAGGTCAGCCGCGTCCCAGGGAAGGCGTTCGGCAGCTCACCGGAGCCGAACGCGTACGAACCCTCGTAGAGTCCAACGCCTCAGTATCCCTCACCCTGCCGGATGCTCGTGACACGCACGAGCCCGACGAACTCGGGAAAGGGGCGCCGGTCACACGGACCGTCACCCCGGACGGGGACGTGATTCTCCTAGTTTCCGGGGAATCCGCAGCTGCCAGGGCAGCCGCTCACGCCCAGGACGACGACCTCACCGCCGTGATCGAGATCACGGACGTGGCGCCGGTGTCCGTTCCCCATCGTATACGGGGCCGCGCCCGGCTCGCCGGGTGGCTGACCCCGGTGCGCGGAGCCGACCGGGCCGGGTGCGCCGCGCTGCTCGCCGAGCGGCGGCCGGTGGGCGAGCTGCTGGGCCTGTCCGAGTCCCCGGAGCCGCCCGGCGACGGCCCGCGGCCGGTCCGCCCCGCCTGGATGATGCTCCGCCTGGAGGTCGGCGAGATCGCGGTGGACGACCTGTGGGGCGCCGAGCGCGTGGACCCCGGGGAACTGGCCGGCGCCGCGCCGGACCCGATGGCCGCGCACGAGGCGGAGCTGCTCCAGCACCTGCACGCCGCCCACGCGGAGCGGGTCGCCGACCTGTGCGGCCTGCTGGGCCCCCGGGCCGGCGCCGGGCTGAGGGCCGTCCCCCTCGCCCTGGACCGGCTCGGCCTGCGGGTGCGCTTCACCGGCACGGGCCGCTCCTCCTTCGACTCCTTCGACGCCCGCTTCGACTTCCCGGAGCCGGTGGCGGACATCTGCGGCCTGCGCCGGGCGGTGCACCAGCTCTTCGCGGCCGCCGCTCACTGAGGGCAGGAGCCCAGCAGCTCCTGGAGGGCCGCCTTCTCCGGCGGGGTCACCGACAGGCCGTACTTGGCCTTGATGCCGGTGTACCGGCGGCCGTACTCGCACCAGTACGCCTGCCGCGGCGGCCGCCACTTGTCGGCGGTCCTGCTGCCCTTGTCCTGGTTCGTCCGCTTGTCCACGGCGAGCAGCACGTCCAGGTCGTTGGCGTACTCCAGCCTGCGCTGCGGCGTCCACGCGTACGCGCCGCCCCGCCAGGCGGCACCGAGCGCCACCACGTGGTCCGTCTCGATCTGCGAGGCGCGCCGGTAGGTGTAGGGGAGTTCCCCGCCGGTGTACGGATCGTGCAGCACCCCGGACACCACTACACAGGGGTTGCGGTCCCCCTCGCGCAGCTCGCTCAGATCCCGGCGCAGCACGTCGTCCCGGGTGTCGCAGCCGTTGCGTCCGCCAACGGCATCGGTCTCGTCCGACCAGTAGCGGCCGAACTCCTCCCTCTTGTACGTCTGCCAGTTCTTGCCCCACTCGACCTTCAGCCCGGCCAGCCGCGCCCGCGCGGTGGCCGCGTCCGGCGGGAAGCCGGCGGACGCGAGCGGCACCCTCCCCACGAGGGCGGCGGCACTGGCCCGAGCCTCCCCCGGGTCCGCGTGGTGACATCCGGCGGCCAGCAGTGCCGCGGCGACGGCGGCGATGAGCGGAGTCCGGCGTCCCATGCCGGGAGCGTAGGCCCCGGCGAGGACGCCGCAGGTCAGGACCCGCCGCGCAGGCGTTCGCGGACCTTCTCCACCACGTCCGCGTAGCGGGCTTCCGCGCCGTAGCGGGTCGGCTCGTAGTACCGCTTGCCGTGGATCTCGTCCGGCGCGTACTGCTGCGCGGCGATCGCGCCCGGCACGTCGTGCGGGTAGACGTAGCCCACCGCGTGCCCCAGCTTCGCCGCCCCCTTGTAGTGCCCGTCCCGCAGGTGCGACGGGACGCTCCCCGCGAGCCCGGCCCGTACGTCGGCCAGCGCGGCCCCGATCGCGGTCGTCGCGGTGTTCGACTTCGGGGCCAGGGCCAGGGCGATGGTCGCGTGCGACAGGGTCAGGGCGGCCTCCGGGAAGCCGATCATCGCCACCGCCTGGGCGGCGGCCACCGCCAGCGGCAGCGCCGTCGGGTCCGCCAGGCCGATGTCCTCGCTCGCGGAGATCATCAGGCGCCGCGCGATGAACCGGGGGTCCTCCCCCGCCTCGATCATCCGGGCCAGGTAGTGCAGCGCCGCGTCCACGTCCGAGCCGCGGATCGACTTGATCAGCGCGCTCGCCACGTCGTAGTGCTGGTCGCCGTCCCGGTCGTACTTGACCGCCGCCCGGTCGACCGCCTCCTCCACCGTCTGGAGGCTGATCTCCTCCTCGCCCTTGGCGATGGCCGATCCGGCCCCGGCCTCCAGCGCGGTCAGCGCGCGGCGCGCGTCACCGCCCGCGATCCGCAGCAGGTGGGCCTCGGCGTCGGCCGGCAGGGACACCGCCCCGCCCAGGCCCCGCTCCTCGGCGAGCGCGCGGCGCATCAGCGCGCTGAGGTCCTCGTCCGTCAGCGGCTCCAGCGTCAGCAGCAGGGAGCGTGACAGCAGCGGGGAGATGATCGAGAAGTACGGATTCTCCGTGGTCGCCGCGATCAGGGTGACCCAGCGGTTCTCCACGGCCGGCAGCAGGGAGTCCTGCTGCGCCTTGCTGAAGCGGTGGATCTCGTCGAGGAAGAGGACGGTCTCCTTGCCGTACCCCCCGGCGGCGCGCCGGGCGCCCTCGATGACGGCGCGGACCTCCTTCACCCCGGCCGTGATCGCCGACAGCTCGACGAAGCGCTTCTGCGTCGCCTGGCTGACCACGTAGGCCAAGGTGGTCTTGCCGATGCCGGGCGGTCCCCACAGGATCACCGACGAGGCTCCGGCCGGACCCCCGGCGCCCTCCCCCACCAGCCGGCGCAGCGGCGAGCCGGGCTTCAGCAGGTGCTGCTGGCCGACCACCTCGTCCAGGGTGCGCGGGCGCATCCGGACGGCGAGCGGCGAGGCCGAGGGGTCCTTCTCCTGGCGGTCCTCGGCGGCGGCGGTGAAGAGGTCTGGTTCCACACCGGAAGCCTATGCGAGGCCACTGACACTCCGGGCCGGGCGGCTCAGGAGGTCCAGAAGTCCCACCAGCGGGTCAGGATCAGCATCCCGATGATCCCGACGTGCAGGACGGGCAGCACCCAGGTGAACTCGGCGAAGAAGCCCCGCAGCCAGCCGGGGGCGGGCAGCACGCCCTCGCGGACGTTGTGCGAGGTCACGTACCAGAACATGACGATCGTGGCGACCCAGGCCAGGCAGCACCACAGGCACAGGGAGTTGATGTTGTACAGCGACTGGTACGTCAGCCAGGCGCAGAATCCGACGCCGAACAGGGCGCCGGCGTTCAGGGTCAGCCAGTACCAGCCGCGGAACCGGGCCCCGGCCAGGATGCTCATGCCGACGCAGATCACGATCCCGTAGGCGACCAGGCCCATCATCGGGTTCGGGAACCCGAAGGCGGACGCCTGTTCGCTCTTCATGATGTTGCCGCAGGAGACGACCGGGTTCAGGCTGCAGCCCGGCGTGAAGTTCGGGTCCTCCAGCAGCTTGAACTTGTCGATGGTGATCACCCACGCGGCCAGCAGTCCCGCGGCCCCCGTGATCACGAGCAGCAGGGCCAGCGCCCGGCTGCCCCCGAAGGTCCGCGGAGCGGCGTCCGCACCGGCACTGGTTGTCGTCATACCCGCCCGCTCCACATCTGCAAGGTCATCAAAGCACCGGCCATTGTGCCGTACGGGCCTGTGCGCGCACCGTTCGCTGCGGATAAGGACGGCCGCGGCCGGGGGGCCCGCGACCGGATCAGGCCGCGCGGAACGCCGGAGGGCGGGGCCGGGGAACCGTTCCCCCGCCCCGCCCTCCGGATCGGCCGCGGCTCAGCCCAGGCGGGCCCGGATCTCCGCCACCAGGTCGTTCAGGGCGACCGGGCGCTGCTCGCCGGCCTCCATGTCCTTCAGCTGGACGACGCCCTCGGCGAGGTCGCGCTCGCCCGCCACCACGGCGAACCGGGCGCCCGAGCGGTTGGCGTCCTTCATGGCGCCCTTGAGTCCCTTTCCACCGAACGCGAAGTCGGCCGCGACCCCGGCCCGGCGCAGCTCGGTGACCTTGGCGAACAGCACCCGGCGGGCCTCCTCGCCCAGCGGCACCGCGAACACCGAGGTCGCGGCGGGGATGTCGAGGGTCACGCCCTCGGCCTCCAGCGCGAGGACCGTGCGGTCCACGCCGAGCGCCCAGCCGACCGACGGCAGCGCCGGTCCGCCGATCATCTCGGAGAGGCCGTCGTAGCGGCCGCCGCCGCCGACCGCGGACTGCGAGCCCAGGCCGTCGTGCACGAACTCGAAGGTGGTACGGGTGTAGTAGTCGAGCCCGCGCACCAGCTTCTCGTCGTCCTCGAAGGCGACCCCGGCGGCCGTGACCAGCGCCCGGACCTCCTCGTGGTACGCCTTGCAGGCGTCGCACAGGTAGTCGCGCAGCATCGGGGCACCGACCAGCTGCTTCTGGACGTCCTCGCGCTTGTCGTCGAGGACGCGCAGCGGGTTGATCTCGGCCCGGCGGACGGTGTCGGCGTCCAGGTCCAGCCCGCGCAGGAAGGCCTGGAGGGCCTCCCGGTACACCGGGCGGCACTCCTTGTCGCCGAGCGAGTTCAGCAGGATCCGGAAGTTGCGCAGGCCCAGCGTGCGGTACGCCTGGTCGGCCAGGATGATCAGCTCGGCGTCCAGCGCCGGGTCCTCGGCACCGATGGCCTCGGCCCCGACCTGCGAGAAGTGGCGGTAGCGGCCCTTCTGCGCCCGCTCGTAGCGGTAGTACGAGCCGGAGTACCAGAGCTTGACGGGCAGCAGGCCGGCCTTGTGCAGGTTGCCCTGGAGGGCGGCGCGCAGCACGGAGGCGGTGCCCTCGGGGCGCAGCGCGAGCTGGTCGCCGCCCTTGGTGGTGAGGGTGTACATCTCCTTGCTGACGATGTCGGTCGACTCGCCGACGCCGCGCGAGAAGAGCTCCACGTTCTCGAAGCCGGGGGTCTCGACGTACCCGTAGCCGGAGTTCTTCAGCGGGCCGGAGATCGCCTCGCGCACCGCCAGGAAGGTGGCGGAGCGGGGCGGCAGCAGGTCGTACGTGCCCTTGGGGGCCTGGAAGGTACTCACGAAACTCTCGTCACATTCCTCGTCGTGGGGCGGCGGTCGGGTCCGCTCCCAGGCCGGCGGCGACTTCCCGCAGGTACGGGTTGGTCGCGCGCTCGCGGCCGATGGTGGTCTGGGAACCGTGGCCGGACAGCACCACCGTCGAGTCGTCCAGCGGCAGGCACACGCGGGCCAGCGACTGGAGCATCTCGGCGTGGGAGCCGCCGGGCAGGTCGGTGCGTCCGATGGAGCCGGCGAACAGCAGGTCGCCCGAGAAGAAGACCGGCGGGACGTCGGCCGCCTCGGGCATCCGGAAGGTCACCGACCCCTTGGTATGACCGGGCGCGTGCGCCACCGAGAACTCCAGCCCGGCCAGCTTCAGGACGGCGCCGTCGGTCAGCTCGCGGACGTCGTCCGGCTCGCCGACGGTCAGCTCCCCCATCAGCGGCATGCCGATGGAACGGCCCAGGGCCTTCTCCGGGTCGCTCATCATGAAGCGGTCCTCGGGGTGGATCCAGGCCGGTACGTCGTGCGCTCCGCAGACCGGGACCACGGAGGCCACGTGGTCGATGTGGCCGTGGGTGAGGACGACCGCGACGGGCTTGAGCCGATGCTTCCTGAGCGTCTCCTCGACACCCTGGGTGGCCTGGTGGCCGGGGTCGATGATCACGCACTCCTCACCGGCGGCGGGGGCGACCAGGTAGCAGTTGGTCCCCCAGGCCCCGGCGGGGAATCCGGCAATCAGCACGTTCGTCCCTCAATCGTCGTCCGGTGGGCGGCAGCGGATCGGAATCTGCTGCTCAGAGCCTACCGGCGCCCCTCATTACACAGCGAACCCATATACGGTACGGCCTAACCGAGCCCGGACAGCGGTACCAGAGACGCACAAGGAGACGACCCGGTGGTCACGAGCGATCAGCGTCGGCGACAGCTCGCCAGGGAGAAGTACGAGCGCCAGCAGCAGCGCCGGGCCGAGGCCCGCCGCAAGTCCCGGCAGCGCTGGGCGGTGGGCGGGGCAGCCGCGGCCGTGGTCGTCGCCACCCTCGTCGGCCTGGTCGTGGGGGGCGTCTTCGACGGCAAGGACACGAAGGACGCGGCGGCCGAGCCCTCGGCGTCCGCGTCGGCGCCCACGCCGGGGAAGTCCCCGTCGCCGCCGATGACGATCGACGGCAAGGCGAAGTACACCTTCGACCTCAAGACCAGCGCGGGCGACGTGAAGTTCGAGATGGACGCGGCGAAGACCCCGCAGACGGTCAACTCGTTCAAGACGCTCGCCGACAAGGGCTTCTTCGACAACACCAAGTGCCACCGCCTGGTCACCGGCGGGATCTACGTGCTCCAGTGCGGCGACCCGCAGGGCACCGGCTCGGGCGGCCCCGGCTACACCATCCCGGACGAGAACCTGGACGCGCTGGGCAAGCCGAACGAGCAGGGCCAGGTGATCTACCCGGCCGGCACGGTGGCGATGGCGAACACGGGGCAGCCGGGCACCGGCGGCAGCCAGTTCTTCCTGGTCTACAAGGACAGCCCGCTGGCGCCGACGTACACCCCGTTCGGCAAGATCGACCCGGCCGGGCTGAAGGTCCTGGAGGACGTGGCCAAGGCCGGGACCGCCGACGGCGCCCCCGACGGCGCCCCGAAGACCCCCGTGACCATCCAGAAGGGCACCGTCACGAAGAACTGACGGCGGGCGGCCCCCCGGGCCCGGCCGGCCCGCGTCCCGTGCGCCGATATTGCGTCGTGCGGGATGCGGACAGCCGGCCCGGCGGTCGCCTATGTTGGCGTTGTGCAGGGCGGGCGCTGCCCGCCCCAGGAAACTGTGGACGATGCCCGGGGGGAGAACCCCCTCACGGGCATCAGGTGGAGGAGGCGCTGTGAGCAGCGACCCGTGGGGCCGAGTCGACGAGACCGGCACCGTGTACGTGCGTACTTCCGAGGGCGAGCAGGTCGTCGGCTCGTGGCAGGCGGGCACCCCTGAGGAGGCCCTGGCCTACTTCGAGCGCAAGTACGAGGGCCTGGTGGTCGAGATCGGCCTCCTCGAACGGCGGGTGCGGACCACCGATCTGTCCGCCAAGGACGCCCAGACGGCCATCGAGCACCTGCGGACGCAGGTGGACGAGCACCACGCCGTGGGCGACCTGGCCGCGCTGCGCGTACGGCTCGACAAGCTGGTGGCGACCGTGGACTCGCGGCGCGAGGAGCGCAAGGTCCAGAAGGCCAGGCAGACGGACGAGGCCCGTGCGGCCAAGGACGAGCTGGTGGCCGAGGCCGAGCAGCTGGCGCAGAGCGACCAGTGGCGCAGCGCCGGCGAGCGGCTGCGGGCCCTGGTGGACATCTGGAAGGGTCTGCCCCGGCTGGACCGCAAGTCGGACGACGAACTGTGGCATCGCTTCTCGCACGCCCGTTCCGCGTTCTCCAAGCGCCGCAAGGCGCACTTCGCCGCGCTGGACGCCCAGCGCGAGGACGCCCGCAAGGCCAAGGAGAAGCTGGTCGCCGAGGCCGAGTCGCTGTCGAAGTCGACGGACTGGGGTCCGACGGCCGCCCGCTACCGCGAGCTGATGGACAGCTGGAAGGCGGCGGGCCGGGCGCAGCGCGAGTCCGAGGACGACCTGTGGAACCGTTTCCGCGGTGCGCAGGACGTCTTCTTCGCGGCGCGCGGCGAGGTCTTCGCCGAGCGGGACGCGGAGCAGATCGAGAACCTGAAGCTGAAGGAGGAGCTGGCCACCGAGGCGGAGAAGCTCCTTCCGGTGCGGGACCTGAAGGCGGCGCGCGCCGGTTTCCGTTCCCTCAACGAGCGCTGGGAGGCCATCGGTCACGTACCGCGGGACGCCCGTCCCAAGGTCGAGGGCCGGATGCACGCGGTGGAACGGGCCATCCAGGAGGCCGAAGAGGGCGAGTGGCGCCGGACGAACCCGGAGGCGCGGGCCCGTGCGGCCGGTCTGACGGGTCAGCTCCAGGCGGCCGTCGACAAGCTGCGCGGTCAGATCGACGCCGCGCGCGCCGCGGGCAACAACGCGAAGGCCGACAAGCTGGCGCGGGAGCTGGAGGGCCGCCAGGCCCTGCTGGACCAGGCGCTGAAGGGCCTGGAGGAGTTCGGCGGCTGACCGCCGGAGCACCTCGGACGGGCACCGCCGGATTCCTCCGGCGGTGCCCGTCCGCTCTATGTGCGTCCTATTCGTTACGTGGTTTCAACACCGGGTGCGCGCTGGTAGCACCTGACACCTGTGTACCGTTGTACGGTGCCGCCTCGGCGGCCTTCTGCCGGGCGACGACCAGGATTGAATGTGACGCATACCCAGATACGCGCTGATGTCCCCGATTCACTGCTCGTTGCCGAGCCGCTCACCGGCAAGAAGGACTCCGGACTCCGTGGTGCCGGACGGCGCGTACTCTCCAACCTCCAGCGCGCGCGGAAGGCGCTCCTGATCCACGTCGGGCTGCGCCTGACCGGTCTCGTCGTCATGGCGGTGTGGGCAGAGCGCAAGGGTGTGCAGCCGCTGGAGATCCTGGGCGGCCGCTGGGACGCCGTCTACTACCTGCACATCGCCGAGAACGGTCTGACGACCCCGCTGGCCACCCCGTCCCCGTGCGCGTTCGCGGGGCCGAGCTGCCAGATGGCGTTCTTCCCCGTCTACCCGATGATGATCCGCTGGACCTCGTACGTCACGCACCTGCCCATGAACTGGGTGGCGATGGGCCTGGCCCTGTTCGCCTCGGTGATCGCGGCGTGGGGCATCTTCGCGGTCACGGACAAGATCTACGGCCGCCGCGTCGCGCTCTTCACCTGCGCCCTGTTCGCGATCGTGCCGGCCGCGCTGGTCCAGTCGATGGCGTACACCGAGCCGCTGTTCCTCGCCCTGTCGGTGTGGGCGATGTACGCGGTGATGACCAAGTCCTGGCTCACGGCGGGCGTACTGGCCTTCTTCGCCGGCGCGACCCGGCCCTCCGGCTCGGCCATCGTGGCCGCCGTGGTCCTCGCGGGGGTCTGGGAGTACGTCCAGTGGCGCCGCGGGCGCCGCTCGCAGCGGCCGGCCGTCGGCCGGATCGTCACGGCCTCGCTGATCGCCCCGCTGGGGTGGTTCGGGTACGTGGGCTACGTCGGCTGGCACTTCGGGCGCTGGGACGGCTACTTCGAGCTCCAGCGCCGCTGGGGTTCGGTCTACGACGGCGGCTTCGACACGCTCAACGAGCTGAAGAAGACCTTCACCGAGGTGCACACCACCCTCAACCACGTGGTGGTCTCGCTGACCGTGGTGGTGGCCGTGGTGCTGTTCGTCCTGATGACGCGCAGGCGCCGGCCCCCGATGGTCGTGTGGATCTTCGCCGCCATGATCATGCTGATGGCTCTGGGCGGAGCGGGCTTCTACTTCTCGAAGATGCGCTTCATCATGCCGGCGTTCCCGCTGCTGTTCCCCTTCGCGCTGGCCCTCGCCAGGGCCCGGCGGAGCACGGTGATGTGGATCATCGGCTCGGCCACGGTCGTCTCCGCCCTCTTCGGCGGCAACCTCAACTTCGTCTGGTGGGGCTGCCCCTGATCCGGCCCGGCAGCCGGCCGCGCACCACGTGACGATGGGCGCCACCCCGAGGGGGTGGCGCCCATCCGTCGTACGGCCCGCGTTGCGCCGGCCAGCGTTGCGCCGGGCCTCCTGCTACGGCCTGCGGGCCGAGGTCACGCGGTAGACGTCGTAGACGCCCTCCACGCCCCGTACCGCCTTCAGGACGTGCCCCAGGTGCTTCGGGTCACCCATCTCGAAGGTGAAGCGGGAGGTGGCCACCCGGTCCCGGGAGGTCTGGACGGCCGCCGAGAGGATGTTCACGTGCTGGTCCGACAGGACCCGGGTGACGTCCGACAGCAGCCGGGACCGGTCCAGCGCCTCCACCTGGATGGCGACGAGGAACACGGAGGACTGGGTGGGCGCCCACTCGACCTCCAGCATCCGCTCGGGCTGCTGCGAGAGCGAGTCCACGTTGACGCAGTCGGCGCGGTGAACCGATACGCCACTGCCGCGCGTGACGAAACCGATGATGGGGTCGCCCGGCACCGGGGTGCAGCAGCGGGCCAGCTTGACCCAGACGTCGTCGACGCCCTTGACCACCACGCCCGGATCGGCGTTGTTGCGCCGCTTGTTGCGTCCGCGCGCCGGCGGGATGCTCTCCTCGATGTCCTCGCCCGCGGCCTCCTCGCCGCCGAGGGCCTGCACGAGCTTCTGCACGACGCCCTGCGCGGCCACGTGGCCCTCGCCGATCGCCGCGTAGAGGGAGGAGATGTCGGGGTAGCGCATCTCGTGCGCCAGGGTGACGAGGGAGTCGCCGGTCAGGATCCGCTGGATCGGCAGGTTCTGCTTGCGCATGGCCCGGGCGATGGCGTCCTTGCCGTGCTCGATGGCCTCGTCGCGGCGCTCCTTGGAGAACCAGGCCCGGATCTTGTTGCGGGCCCGCGGGGACTTGACGAAGCCCAGCCAGTCGCGGGACGGACCCGCGCCCTCGGCCTTGGAGGTGAAGACCTCGACCAGGTCGCCGTTGTCGAGGGTCGATTCGAGCGGTACGAGCCGCCCGTTGACCCGCGCCCCTATCGTGCGGTGGCCGACCTCGGTGTGGACCGCGTACGCGAAGTCCACGGAGGTGGCGCCCGCGGGCAGCGCGATGACGTCGCCCTTGGGGGTGAAGACGAAGACCTCGTTGCGGGAGAGGTCGAAGCGCAGGGAGTCGAGGAACTCGCCCGGGTCCTCCGTCTCCTTCTGCCAGTCGAGGAGCTGGCGCAGCCAGGCCATGTCGTTGACGGTGTCCTGGCCGGCGCTGCCCTTGGCGGCCTGCGGGACGTCGGTGCGGACCTTGGAGGTGCCCGCCACGGTCTGCTGCTTGTACTTCCAGTGCGCGGCGATGCCGTACTCGGCGCGGCGGTGCATGTCGAAGGTGCGGATCTGGAGCTCGACCGGCTTGCCGCTGGGACCGATGACCGTCGTGTGCAGCGACTGGTACATGTTGAACTTGGGCATCGCGATGTAGTCCTTGAACCGGCCGGGGACCGGGTTCCAGCGCGCGTGCACGGTGCCCAGGGCCGCGTAGCAGTCCCGGACCGTGTCCACGAGGACGCGGATGCCCACCAGGTCGTAGATCTCCGCGAAGTCACGGCCGCGGACGATCATCTTCTGGTAGACGCTGTAGTAGTGCTTCGGGCGGCCGGTGACCGTGGCCTTGATCCGGGCGGCCCTCAGGTCCGTCTGCACCTCGTCGGTGACGACGGCCAGGTACTCGTCCCGCTTGGGGGCCCGCTCGGCGACGAGGCGCACGATCTCGTCGTACATCTTCGGGTAGAGGATCGCGAAGGCGAGGTCCTCCAGCTCCCACTTGATGGTGTTCATGCCCAGGCGGTGGGCCAGCGGCGCGTAGATCTCGAGGGTCTCGCGGGCCTTCTTCTCCTGCTTCTCCCGCTTGAGGTAGCGCATCGTGCGCATGTTGTGCAGCCGGTCCGCGAGCTTGATGACCAGGACGCGCGGGTCCTTCGCCATGGCGACGACCATCTTGCGCACGGTCTCGGCCTGCGCGGCCTCGCCGAACTTGACCCGGTCGAGCTTGGTCACGCCGTCGACGAGGAGGGCCACCGCGTCGCCGAAGTCGCGCCGGAGCTGCTCCAGGCCGTACTCGGTGTCCTCGACGGTGTCGTGCAGGAGGCCCGCCATCAGGGTGGCCGGGTCCATCCCCAGCTCGGCGAGGATGGTGGTCACCGCGAGCGGGTGGGTGATGTACGGGTCGCCGCTCTTGCGCTTCTGGCCCCGGTGCCAGCGCTCGGCGACCTGGTAGGCCTGCTCGATCTGGCGCAGGGTCGCCGTCTCGATCTTCGGGTCGTTGCTGCGGACTATGCGGAGCAACGGTTCCAGTACCGGGTTGTACGGGTTGGAACGCTGCACGCCGAGACGTGCCAGCCGGGCGCGCACCCGGTTGGAGGACCCGGCCTGCTTCGCCTGAGCGGGCTTGGCCGCCGGAGCGGGCTTCACCGGCGGGGCGGGCGGGGGCGTGGCCGCGGCCGCCGCGGCCGGGTCGGCCTGCGGGTCGGGCTGCGCGGCGGAGAGTGGCTGGACCTCGTCTGGCAAGAGCGCTCCTCACGGGGGTCCCCCCGGACGGAGGGAGTCTGGGGGAGGATCCGGGGCCCCGGTCAGGTCCGGACAACCCATGGTAGCGAGGGTTGCGTCACCCCGTTCTCCGTGGTCGCCCGCCGAGCCGCTCCCCCGGGGCCTTTTCCGGCCGCTCCGGGCCCCGGGGCCCTCCGCACACGAAAGCGGCGGGCCCCGGGGTGCTCCCGGGACCCGCCGCTCACGGTGAGGGCCGTCAGACCACGATCAGGGCGTCCAGCGGCGCACCGCCGAGCGCCGGAGCGACCTTGGCCCGGCCCGGCAGGAACGACAGCTCCATGAGGACCGCCACTCCGGCGACCTCGGCCCCGGCCCGGCGGATCAGCTCCAGGGACGCCTCGGCGGTGCCCCCGGTCGCCAGGACGTCGTCGATGACCATGACCTTGTCACCGGCCGCCAGATCCTCCGCGTGGACCTCGATCTCCGCGGACCCGTACTCCAGGTCGTAGGACTGCGCCAGCGTCGCGCCCGGCAGCTTGCCGGCCTTGCGTACGGGGATGAACCCGATGCCCGCCTGGACGGCGACCGGGGCCGCGAGGATGAACCCGCGCGCCTCCAGGCCGACGATCTTCGTGGCGCCGTACCGGGCGGCCAGCTCCACCAGCGCGTCCGTCAGCGCCGCGAAGGCCTTCGGGTCGGCCAGCAGCGGGGTGATGTCCTTGAACGTCACGCCCGGCTTCGGGTAGTCCGGGACGTCCCTGATCCGGGAGAGCAGCAGCTCGCGGACCTCGGGGGAACAGGCGGTGCTCACCGGCGCCGCCTCCCCTGACCGCCCTGGGACACGACCTGGGCGCCGTCCTCGCCGGACTCGCGCTCGTCGTCGGCCGGCTCCCCCTTGGCGGTGGCCGCCGCGCGCTTGGCGAGGACCCGCTTGGTGAGGGCCTTCATCGCCGGCTCGCGCTCCTTCAGGTCCACGACCAGCGGGGTCGCGATGAAGATCGAGGAGTAGGCGCCGGCCGCGAGGCCGACGAACAGCGACAGCGAGATGTCGTTCAGCATGCCCGCGCCCAGGAAGCCGCCGCCGATGAACAGCAGCGCGCCGACCGGGAGCAGCGCCACGACCGTGGTGTTGATCGAGCGGACCAGGGTGCCGTTGATGCTGCGGTTGGCGACCTCGCTGAAGGTGTAGCGGGTCTGCTTGGTGATGTCCTTCGAACCCTCCTTGAGACCGTCGAAGACGACGACGGTGTCGTAGAGGGAGTAACCGAGGATCGTGAGCAGACCGATCACGGTGCCCGGGGTGACCTCGAAGCCGACCAGCGCGTAGACGCCGACCGTGATGGTGAGGTCGTGGATCAGCGCGATCAGCGCCGCGACCGCCATCCGCCACTCGAACGCGATGGCCAGGTAGATCACGACGAGGACCATGAAGATCCCGAGGCCCGTCCAGGCCTTGTTCGCGATCTGCTCGCCCCAGCTGGGGCCGACCAGGTCGGTGTTGATCTGGTTCTCGGCGACCTTGAGGTCGGCGGCCAGCTGCTTCTTCACGGGAGCGGCGGAGTCGGTGTCCAGACCGGAGATCTGGACGCGCATGCCGCCGGTGCCGAGCTGCTGGACGATCGCGTCGTGCCCGGAGGCCTTCGCCGCGTCCTCCGTCACCTTCGCGACGGAGACGGACGTCTTCGGGGTGGTGAAGACGGCCCCGCCCTTGAACTCGATGCCCATGTTGAGGCCCTGTACGGCCAGGGCCACGATCGCCGTGATGGTGATCAGGATGGAAACGCCGTACCAGAGAAAGCGCTTGCCGACGAAGTCGTAGCCGACCTCACCGCGGTACAGCCTGGCGCCGAGATCTCCCAGCTTCGACATCTCTCACGCCTCCTTTGCGTCGACGGGGGCGGGGACGGGACCGCTGCGGCGGGACCGGCGCAGCGGCGGCTTGGCGCCGAGCCGCTTGGGGTCCAGTCCGGACCACGGGTGACCGCTGGAGAAGAACTTCGTGCGGGCGAGCAGCGTCATGACGGGCTTGGTGAAGAGGAACACCACGACCACGTCGAGCAGGGTGGTCAGACCCAGCGTGAACGCGAAGCCCTGGACCTTGCCGACGGTGACGATGAAGAGCACCGCGGCGGCGAGGAAGGACACGAAGTCGGAGACCAGGATCGTGCGGCGGGCCCGCGGCCAGGCGCGCTCGACGGCCGGACGCAGGGTGCGGCCCTCGCGGATCTCGTCCCGGATGCGTTCGAAGTACACGATGAACGAGTCCGCCGTGATGCCGATCGCGACGATCGCGCCGCAGACGGCGGGCAGGTTCAGCGCGAAGCCGATGCCCTTTCCGAGCAGCGCCATGATCGTGTAGGTCAGGACGGCCGACGCCATCAGGCTGACGATGGCGATGAAGGCGAGGCCCCGGTAGTACACCAGCAGGTAGATCACCACGAGGGCGAGGCCGATGGCACCGGCGATCAGGCCGGCCTTCAGCTGCTCGCCGCCGAGCGCGGCGGTGACGGTGGTGACGCTGTCCTCCTGGAAGGACAGCGGCAGGGCGCCGTACGAGAGCATGTTGCCCAGGTCCTGCGCGGACTGCTGGGTGAAGCCGCCGGAGATCTCGGCGTTGCCGCCGGTCAGCGCCTGGCTGACGGAGGGGTCGGAGATGACCTCGCCGTCGAGCACGATCGCGAACTGGTTCTGCGGGGACTGCTTGGTGGCCAGCTCACCGGTGATCTTGGCGAACTTGTCGGCGCCCTTGTCGGTGAACTGCATGGTGACGATCCACTGACCGCGCTGCTGGTCGATGACGCCCTTGGCGTCCTTCACGTCCTGGCCGTTGACCTGGGCCGGACCCAGCACCCACTTGCCCCACTGCGCGCCACGCTTGCCGCAGGCGAGCATCGGGTCCTCGGGCTTGGCGCCCTTGCCGGCGGCGGCGCGCTGGTCCTCCTTGGAGCAGTCCAGCGCGGCGAACTTCGCCTGCAGGTCGGCCACGGCGGGGTCCACCGGCGGCGCGCTCGGGGCGGGCGGCGCCGAGGGGGTGGCCTTGTCGTCTGCCTTCTTCGACTCGCTCGCCGAGGGCGAGGGAGTGGGGGTGCCCGGGGCCTTGAGGGCCTCGCTGAGCACACGGCCCTGGGAAGTGGCGCTGGACGACGGGGTGGCCGGCGCGGAGGGCTTCTGGCTGCCCTCGGCCTTCGGGGCGCCGGAACCGCTCGCGGACGGGGTCGGGGACTTGGCCGGGTTCGGCTCGGGGGCCACCGGGGCGCCGTCGGCGAAGGCCAGCACGGGGCGGAAGTACAGCTGGGCGGTGGTACCGACCTGCTCGCGCGCCTGCTGCTCGTTCGTCCCCTTGGGGATGTTCACGATGATGTGGTCGCGGCCCTGGGTCTGGACCTCGGCCTCGGAGACGCCGAGACCGTTGACGCGGCGCTCGATGATGCCGACCGCCGTGTTCATGTTGGTCTCGTTGACCGCGTCGGGCTTGCCCGGTTCGCTCTTGGCCTTGAGCGTGATGCTCGTACCGCCCGCGAGGTCGATGCCCAGGCGGGGGGTCGTCTGCTTCGTGAGGAACATCCCCGCGGTGAGCGCCACCATCGCGATCAGGATGACGGCCAGGGCGCGCCCCGGCCTCCCCTGAGCCCCCGTGGGCCGCCGGCCCTTCTTCGGTGCTGCCACCTTGTCGTTTCTCCCTGTCCAACCGTCCCGCGCCGGGTCAGCGCGCGGACGGCCACGAAATGTGTGGTGGGGACCCCTGCCCCCCGCAGAAGTGGACTGCGGGGACCGCGACGGCCGCCGGTCAGGCGCCACCGCGGTCCCGGCCGGACGCTACTTGGCGCCGGCCTCGCCGTCGGTCTTGCCGTCCTTCGGCTCGTCGCCCTTGGACTCGTCGCCCTTGGGCTCGTCGCCCTTGCCCAGGTCGAGCTTGGGGGTCTCGTCCGCGTCGACGTCCTTGGTCAGGTCCGTCTTCGGGGCGTCGGTGGCGGTCAGCGAGGAGGCGTCGTCCGGGACGACCGGAGTGTCGAGCGACAGGTCTTCGCTGACGCCGTGGACGATGCGGTTGTACTCCTCGTCGTCGAGGACCGCGCCGATGGAGTTCTTGGCGTAGATCGCGTGGACGCCGGGAGCCACCTCGAGGGTGACGGTGTCCTCACCGATCTCCTTCACCGTGGCGTACATGCCGCCGATGGTGCGGACGCCGGTGCCGGGCGCCATTTCGTTGCGCATCTGCGCGGCCGCCTGCTGCTTCTTCTTGGCGGAGCGGGTCATCAGGAACATCGCCCCGATGAGCACGATGAACGGGAGGAGTGTCACGAGATTCACGGGACGGAGATCCTTCGCACGACCGCACGGGAGACGGTCATTTTCTACGGGGGTGGGCACACCGACCCGAAGGGTCGGCATCGGCGGAGTCTAGGCGAGTCAGCACCGATGGAACAACGCCCAGCATGGCACCGCAGTTCCTGGCCGGTCGAACCTCCGCGCCGTCAGGCCCCGAACAAGCCCTGTTGTCCGCTTGATCCGGCCGCGGCCTGCCGCGGGGGGACGAGCCCCAGGTGGGCCCATGCGGCGGGGGTGGCCACGCGCCCGCGCGGGGTGCGGGCCAGCAGGCCCTCCCGGACGAGGAAGGGCTCGGCCACCTCCTCGACGGTCTCCCGCTCCTCGCCGACGGCCACGGCCAGGGTGGACAGCCCGACGGGGCCGCCGCCGAACAGCTTGAGCAGGGCCTCCAGGACGCCCCGGTCCAGCCGGTCGAGGCCGCGCGCGTCCACCTCGTAGACCTGGAGGGCGGTGGCGGCGACCTCCCGCGTGATCACCCCGTCGGCCCTGACCTGGGCGTAGTCGCGGACACGGCGCAGGAGCCGGTTGGCGATGCGCGGGGTGCCGCGGGAGCGGCCGGCGATCTCGGCGGCTCCGGCGGTGTCGATCTCGACGTCCAGGAGCCGGGCGGAGCGGTGGATGACGCGTTCCAGCTCTTCCGGCGCGTAGAACTCCATGTGCCCGGTGAAGCCGAAGCGGTCGCGCAGGGGCGGCGGCAGCAGCCCGGCGCGGGTGGTGGCGCCCACAAGGGTGAAGGGCGGCAGTTCCAGCGGGATGGCGGTGGCGCCGGGGCCCTTGCCGACGATCACGTCGACGCGGAAGTCCTCCATCGCCATGTACAGCATCTCCTCGGCGGGCCGGGACATGCGGTGGATCTCGTCCAGGAAGAGGACCTCGCCCTCCTGGAGGGAGGAGAGGATCGCGGCGAGGTCCCCGGCGTGCTGGATGGCGGGGCCGGAGGTGATGCGGATGGGAGCGCCCATCTCCGCGGCGATGATCATGGAGAGGGTGGTCTTGCCGAGGCCTGGCGCACCGGAGAGCAGGACGTGGTCGGCGGTGGCTCCGCGCTGCTTCGCCGCCTTGAGGACGAGGTCGAGCTGCTGGCGGACCTTCTCCTGGCCGACGAACTCGCCGAGGTCCTTGGGGCGCAGGGCGGCCTCGACGGCGGTGTCCTCGCCGTCGGCGGCGGGCGCGACGAGCCGGTCCGGCTCGGCGGTGTCGGTCTCGTCGTCCCAGTTCACGGTGTCAGTCTGCCTTCTGTGTACGGATGGGGTCGCTCACGGGCCCCGGCGGGCGGGCGGGCGGTCGCCGCGCCCCGGCCGGGGCGGGTCAGCGGGCGCGGTTGAGGCTCTGCAGGGCCGCGCGCAGCAGCTGCGGGACAGGGGCGGAGCCGCCTTCGGCGAGGGCGGCCTCGGCCTGCGGGGTGACGGCCGCGACGGCCTCCTCCGCGTCGCGGGGCGCGTACCCGAGGCCGATCAGCGCGGCCTGGAGCTGCTCGCTCCACGGCGCGGGGCCGGTGGCGACGGCCCGCTGGGCGCCGACGAGGCCGCTGGTACCGAGCGGGGTGCCGAGCTTGCCCTTGAGCTCCAGGAGGAGCTTCTGGGCGCCCTTCTTGCCGATGCCGGGCACCGCCGTCAGGGCCTTCTCGTCGCCCGTGGAGACCGCGAGCCGCAGTCCGTCGGGGCTGTGCGCGCCGAGCATCGCCTGGGCGAGCCGGGGGCCCACGCCGCTGGCGGTCTGGAGCAGCTCGAAGACCTGGCGCTCGTCGTCGTCGGCGAATCCGTAGAGGGTCAGCGAGTCCTCGCGCACGACCAGGGAGGTGGCGAGTTTCGCGTCCTGGCCGATCTTCAGGTGCGCGAGGGTGTTCGGCGTGCACTGCACGGCCATGCCCACTCCCCCGACCTCGATGACGGCCGTGGAGGGGGCGAGCGCGGCGACCTGTCCGCTGACGAAGGCGATCATCGGGTACGGCCTTTCGAGGCGTGCTGGGCGACCGCCTGCTGGAGGCGGTTCTGGGCGGGGGCCCGCCAGATGTGGCAGATGGCGAGGGCGAGCGCGTCGGCGGCATCGGCCGGCCTGGGCGGCTCGGCCAGCCTCAGGAGCCGGGTGACCATGGCTCCGACCTGGGCCTTGTCGGCGCGGCCGGCGCCGGTGACGGCGGCCTTGACCTCACTGGGGGTGTGCAGGGCGACGGGGATCCCGCGGCGCGCGGCGCACAGCATGGCGACGGCGCTGGCCTGGGCGGTGCCCATGACGGTGCTGACGTTGTGCTGGCTGAAGACCCGCTCCACGGCGACGACCTCGGGCCGGTGGGCGTCGAGCCATTCCTCGATCCCCCGCTCGATGGCGACGAGCCGGTGTCCGAGCTCGGCGTCCGCGGGGGTCCGTACGACGCCCACGCCGATCATGGTCAACGGCCGCCCCGCGACGCCCTCGACCACGCCGACGCCGCACCTCGTCAGCCCCGGGTCCACACCGAGTACGCGCACCTGCCCCCCATCCCTCGACACCTGTCCGTGCAGGCTATCGGGTGGCACCGACAGAGCGACGGGCCGGCAGGGTGTGTCCCTGCCGGCCCGTCGCGACGCACGGCGCTCAGGCGTCGAGCAGCTCCATGACCTCGTCCGAGACGTCGAAGTTGGCGAAGACGTTCTGCACGTCGTCGCTGTCCTCCAGCGCGTCGATCAGCTTGAAGATCTTGCGCGCGCCCTCTTCCTCCAGCTCCACCTGCATGGAGGGGACGAAGCTGGCGTCGGCCGAGTCGTAGTCGATGCCCGCTTCCTGGAGCGCGGTACGGACCGCGACCAGGTCGGTGGCCTCGCTGATGATCTCGAAGGTGTCGCCGTTGTCGTTGACCTCTTCGGCACCCGCGTCGAGCACCGCGCCGAGCACGTCGTCCTCGGACAGCTCGCCCTTGGGCAGGATGATGACGCCCTTGCGGTTGAACAGGTACGAGACCGAGCCCGGGTCGGCCATGGAGCCGCCGTTGCGGGTCATGGCGACGCGCACGTCGGAGGCGGCCCGGTTGCGGTTGTCGGTGAGGCACTCGATGAGCACCGCGACGCCGTTGGGACCGTAGCCCTCGTACATGATCGTCTCGTAGTCGGCGCCGCCGGCCTCCAGGCCGCCGCCGCGCTTGACCGCGGAGTCGATGTTCTTGTTCGGGACCGAGCTCTTCTTGGCCTTCTGGATGGCGTCGAAGAGGGTCGGGTTGCCATCGATGTCGGCGCCGCCCATGCGGGCCGCGACCTCGATGTTCTTGATCAGCTTCGCGAAGAGCTTGCCGCGCTTGGCGTCAACCACGGCCTTCTTGTGCTTCGTCGTAGCCCATTTAGAGTGGCCGGACATCTGCCTGTCTCCTTCGCGTCACCAACAGTGTTCGCCCAGATCCTACCGGGACGCCCTTACAGCCCTGCGCGCACCATGTCGACGAAGTACGCGTGGACGCGATCGTCACCGGTCAGTTCGGGGTGGAACGAGGTGGCGAGCACGTTCCCCTGGCGCACGGCGACGGTGTGGCCGTCGTACGTGGCCAGTACCTGGGCCGCGGCGCCGACCGACTCGACCCACGGGGCGCGGATGAAGACGCCCTCGACGGGGCCGTCGGCGATGCCCGCGAACTCGACCTTCGCCTCGAAGGACTCGTTCTGACGGCCGAAGGCGTTGCGGCGCACGATCATGTCGATGCCGCCCAGCGTCTCCTGGTCCTCGCGGCCGTCGAGCAGCTTGTCGGCGAGCATGATCATGCCGGCGCAGGTGCCGTAGACGGGCATGCCGGCCCGCACGCGCTCGCGCAGCGGCTCCAGCATGCCGAACAGGACGGCGAGCTTCGACATCGTCGTGGACTCGCCGCCGGGGATCACCAGGGCGTCGACCTCGGCGAGCTCCTCGGGGCGCCGGACCGGCCTGGCCACGGCGTCCGCCGCGGCCAGGGCGATCAGGTGCTCCCGTACGTCGCCCTGGAGGGCCAGGACACCGATCACGGGGGTGGTCATGTGGTGACTACCAGCCGCGGTTGGCGTAGCGCTCGGCCTCGGGCAGGGTGTCGCAGTTGATGCCGACCATGGCCTCGCCCAGGTTGCGGGAGGCGTCCGCGATGATCTTCGGGTCGTCGTAGAAGGTGGTGGCCTTCACGATGGCGGCGGCGCGCTTGGCCGGGTCGCCGGACTTGAAGATGCCGGAGCCGACGAAGACGCCCTCGGCACCGAGCTGGCGCATCAGCGCGGCGTCGGCGGGGGTGGCGACACCACCGGCGGAGAACAGCACGACGGGGAGCTTGCCGAGCTCGGCGACCTCCTTGACCAGCTCGTACGGGGCGCGCAGCTCCTTGGCGGCGGCGAAGAGCTCGTTGTTGTCGTAGCCGCGCAGGCGGGCGATCTCGTTCTTGATCTGGCGCAGGTGGCGGACGGCCTCGACGACGTTGCCGGTGCCGGCCTCGCCCTTGGAGCGGATCATGGCCGCGCCCTCGGCGATGCGGCGCAGGGCCTCGCCCAGGTTGGTGGCGCCACAGACGAAGGGGGTGGTGAACGCCCACTTGTCGGAGTGGTTGACCTCGTCGGCCGGGGTCAGGACCTCGGACTCGTCGATGTAGTCGACGCCGAGGGACTGCAGGACCTGGGCCTCGACGAAGTGGCCGATGCGGGACTTGGCCATGACCGGGATGGAGACGGCCTCGATGATCTCTTCGATCATGTTGGGGTCCGACATGCGGGCCACGCCGCCGTCCTTGCGGATGTCGGCGGGGACCCGCTCCAGGGCCATGACGGCCACGGCGCCGGCGTCCTCGGCGATCTTCGCCTGCTCGGCGTTGACCACGTCCATGATCACGCCGCCCTTGAGCTGCTCGGCCATGCCGCGCTTGACGCGGGAGGTGCCGATGGCCGACTCAGCGGACTGGGAAGAGGTGGGAAGCGTGCTCACGGGTTGACCTCACTCGAAGGGAACTCGAACGGAAGACGGGGTTCTACTGGGCTGAGACAACCCCACCGACCAGTCCACTGCAAGGGCCAATGTGGAGCCGGTGGCCCCTCGACTTGTCCCCCGCGGCCCTTGGCGGCCCCCTGCGCGCCTACGCGGGGCGGTCGGCCAGGTCCACCGGAGGCTCATCGTCCATTTCAAAGGCGAGGGGGAAGGGGGCGTGTCCGGCCAGTCGGAACCAGCGCACCTTGCGGTGGCGGCGCAGCGCGCGGGCCGCCCGTACCGCGTCGTTGAGGAAGCGCCGCGCCATCGGCACCCGGCGCACCGCGGCCGCCAGCTCCTCGGCGGCCGCCTCGCCCCCGGGAGCCGCCTTCAGCACCTCGACCTGGTCGGCGTCGGCGAACACCGCGCGCAGGGCCTGGCTGAGCTCGCTCTCGGCGACCTCCCGGTGCTCCTCCTCGGCCTGCCGGGCCGCGTGGGCGGCCTCGTAGAGCACGAGCGAGGAGGCGGGGTCGAGCGCACCGGAGGCGGCCACCTCCACCACCACGGAGGCCCGCCGCACGAGCTGCGCGTCGAGGGCGGCTCGGGCGGCGTCCATCCGCGCGTGCAACCGGTCCAGCCGCCCGGCGGTCCAGCTGAGATAGACCCCGACGACACCGAGCGCCACCGCGATCCAGACAAGATTTTCGATCACGGGCCGCGACACTACCGGCTACGGCGGGCGGTGCGCTCAGCCGTCCCGGGAGAAGCCGAGGCGGGTGCGGAGGGGGACGCGTTCGTCGGTGGCCACCGCGGCGGCGCCGTCGGTGACCGTCTCGTAGACGGCCAGGATGTCCGCGCCGACCGTCGACCAGTCGAAGCGGCGGACGTGCGCCGAGCCGCGGGCGCTCAGTTCCGCGCGCCGCGCCGGGTCGCGCAGCAGGGCCACCGCGGCCGTCGTCAGGGAGGCGGCGTCCTCGTTGGCGAACAGTTCCCCCGCCGCGCCCTGGTCCAGGACCTGGGCGAAGGCGTCGAGGTCCGAGGCCAGGACGGCCGCCCCGGCGGACAGGGCCTCGACCAGGATGATCCCGAAGCTCTCGCCGCCCGTGTTGGGGGCCACGTAGACGTCCACGCTGCGCAGCAGGCGCGCCTTGTCCTCGTCGGAGACCATGCCGAGGAACTCCACCCGGGAGCGCAGCTCCGCGGGGAGCGAGGCCACCGCCTCCTCCTCGTCGCCGCGGCCGGCCACGAGCAGCCGGACGTCCGGGCACTGCTCGACGATGCCCGGGAAGGCGGCCATCAGCACCGGCAGGCCCTTGCGGGGCTCGTCGATGCGGCCGATGAAGCCGAGCGTCTGTCCGGACCACTCGGGGTTCGGCTCGGCCTTCGCGAAGAAGTCGACGTCGACGCCGTTGGGGATGACCACGGCGTCCCCGCCGAGGTGTTCCACCAGCGTGCGCCGGGCGTACTCGCTCACCGCGATCCGGGCGCTGATCTTCTCCAGCGCCGGCTGGAGGATCGGGTACGCGGCGATCATCGCCCGCGAGCGGGGGTTCGAGGTGTGGAACGTGGCCACGATCGGGCCCTGGGCCGCCCAGCAGGACAGCAGTCCCAGGGAGGGCGAGGCCGGCTCGTGGATGTGGATCACATCGAAGACCCCGTCGTGCAGCCAGCGGCGGACGCGGGCGGCCGAGAGGAAGCCGAAGTTCAGCCGGGCGACCGAACCGTTGTACGGCACCGGCACCGCCCGTCCCGCCGAGACCACGTAGGGCGGCAGCGGGGTCTCGTCGTCGGCCGGGGCGAGCACCGACACCTCGTGGCCCAGGCGGATCAGGTGCTCCGCCAGGTCGCGGATGTGGAACTGGACGCCGCCCGGCACGTCCCACGAGTACGGGCACACGATGCCGATCTTCACTACGGGCGCTCCTCCAAGTCGTCCAGCCACAGCCGCTGCAGCATGTGCCAGTCCTGCGGGTGCTCGGCGATCCCCCACGCGAAGGCGTCCGCCACGGCCTGGGTCATCGCGGCGGTCTTCTCGATCCGCGTCCCGGTCCCGGGCACCGCCACCTCGGGGTGGATCCGGCCGTACATCTTCGGCGCGTCCCCGTAGTGCAGGGTCGCCGGGAGCAGCACCGCGCCCGTCTGCTGGGCCAGCAGGGCGGGGCCGGCGGGCATGCGGGCGGCCGCCCCGAAGAAGTCCACCTCGACCCCCGAGGCCGACAGGTCCCGGTCCGCGACGAGGCAGACCAGGCCGCCGGAGCGCAGCCGGCGGGCGAGGGTGCCGAAGGCGGCGCCGCCGTTGTGGGGCAGCACCTCCATGCCGAGGCTCTCGCGGTAGGCGACGAAGCGGTCGTAGAGCGTCTCGGGCTTGAGCCGCTCCGCGACCGTGGTGAAGGGAACGCCGATGTGGCCGATGGCCCAGGCCCCGGCGAGGTCCCAGTTGGCCAGGTGCGGCAGGGCCACGATCACCCCGCGCCCGGTGGCGAGGGCCTCGCGCAGCAGGTGCTCGTCCTGGAACTCGACGTCCGTGCCGAACCGCCCCGGGTCCATCGTGGGCAGCCGGAAGGACTCCATCCAGTAGCGCATGTACGAGCGCATGCCCGCGTGCGACAGCTCCCGCAGCCGCTCGGGCGTGGCGTCGGGCACCACCCGGGCCAGGTTCGACTCCAGCCGCAGCACGCTCTTGCCGCGCCGCTTCCAGACCACGTCGGCGATCTTGCGGCCGAGGGCCACGGCCGCCGGCTCGGGGAGCTTCTTCACGCCCGCCCAGCCGAGCCCGTACAGGCCGTCGACCAGCTTGTCCCGCGCCGTGCCCATCAGCCGGCACCGCCCTCGGCGGCGGCGGCCGCGGCGTCGGCCTCGGCCGCCTCGCGGCGTACGGTGACCACGCGCTGGATCAGGGTGACGAGCGAGCCCACCGCCACGATCCACAGCGCGACGGGCAGCAGTACGCCGATCCACGACGGGACGCCGAAGATCTGCAGCCCGGACAGGCCTGCCGCGACCAGCGAGATCACCAGCCGCTCCGCGCGTTCGATGAGCCCGTTGACGGCGACCGGCAGCCCGATCGACTCGCCGCGGGCCTTGGTGTACGAGACGACCTGGCCGCTGGCGAGGCAGAAGATCGCCACCGCGCACAGCACGTTGTCGTGTCCGTTGCCCGCGTACCAGAGCGCGAGGCCGCCGAAGATCGCCGCGTCCGCCACCCGGTCGAGGGTCGAGTCGAGGAACGCGCCCCACCGGCTGGAGACCCCGGCCTGGCGGGCCATGTTGCCGTCTACCAGGTCGGAGAAGACGAAGAGGGTGATCGTGATCGTGCCCCAGAAGAACTCGCCCCGGGGGAAGAAGACCAGTGCTCCGGCCATCACCCCGGCGGTGCCGATGAGGGTGACGGCGTCCGGGCTCACCCCCCGACGGAGGAGAAACGCGGCGAACGGCGTGAGAACACGCGTGAAGAATGCACGCGCGTACTTGTTCAGCATGGCCTTCCCGGAGGGTCGCTGGGCCGCGCGGCCACCACGGCCACCGGCTGGCCCATCGTAGCCAGCGCCCCGGGCCCGTCACGCCGCGCACCCACCGGTTCGCGCCGCGCAATCCGCGCGCCGCGCCGCCGTCGCGCCCCGGACGGCCACGGGTACGACGTATGGACGCAGTGTGACACCGGTGCAAAGCTCGAAGAACCCCGATCATCCTCCTCAACGCGACACCAGGAGGCACGAGCACCATGGGAGCCACATCACACCAATCCGGAGCCGCCGGCAGGGCACTGACGGCCGACCGCCCCTCTTCCGTACGGAACGTCGTGCTGGTCGGCCACAGCGGCTCCGGCAAGACCACCCTCGTCGAGGCCCTCGCACTGACCGCCGGAGCCGTCAACCGGGCCGGCCGGGTCGAGGACGGGGCCACCGTCTCGGACTACGACGAGATCGAGCACCGCCGCCAGCGCTCCGTCCAGCTCTCCCTGGTCCCCGTCGAATGGGCCGGGATCAAGATCAACATTCTGGACACCCCCGGGTACGCCGACTTCGTCGGCGAGCTCCGGGCCGGTCTGCGCGCGGCCGACGCGGCCCTCTTCGTGGTCTCCGCCGCCGACGGGATCGACGGCGCCACCCGCATGGTCTGGGAGGAGTGCGAGGCCGTCGGCATGCCCCGGGCCATCGTCGTCACCCATGTGGAGGCGGCCCGGGCCGACTATGCCGAGATGACGGCCGTCTGCGGCGAGGCCTTCGGGGCCGAGAACCCGGACGCCGTCGTCCCCCTGTACCTGCCGCTCCACGCGGCCCCCGGCCCCGACGGCCACGCCCCCGTCACCGGCCTCCTCGGCCTGCTGTCCCGCCGGGTGTACGACTACTCCTCGGGCACCCGCGCCGAGCGCGACCCGGACCCCGCCGAGCTGGCCCTGATCGACGGCGCCCGCTCCCGGCTGATCGAGGGGATCATCGCCGAGAGCGAGGACGAGAGCCTCATGGACCGCTACCTCGGCGGTGCGGACATCGACGTCAAGACCCTGGTCGACGACCTGGAGCGGGCGGTCGCCCGGGGCACCTTCCACCCCGTCCTGATGGCCTCGCCCGCCGCCGAGGGAGCCCGCCAGGGCCTGGGCACCGCCGAACTCCTCGAACTGATCACCGGCGGCTTCCCCACCCCCGAGGAGCGGGCGCCGGTCACCGTCACCGCCCCCGACGGCTCCCCCCGCCCCGCCGTCACCTGCGACCCCTCGGGCCCGCTCGTCGCCGAGGTCGTCAAGACCTCCTCCGACCCCTACGTCGGCCGCGTCTCCCTGGTCCGCGTCTTCTCCGGCACCCTGCGCCCCGAGGAGACGGTCCACGTCAGCGGCCACGGACTGGCCGACCGCGGGCACGAGGACCACGACGTCGACGAACGCATCGGCACCCTCACCTCCCCCTTCGGCAAACAGCAGCGCACCCTCGCGGCCTGCATCGCGGGCGACCTCGCCTGCGTGGCCAAGCTCACCCGCGCCGAAACCGGCGACACCCTCTCCGCCAAGGGCTCCCCCCTCCTGATGGAACCCTGGCCGATGCCCGAGCCGCTGCTCCCCCTCGCCATCGAGGCCCACAGCAAGGCCGACGAGGACAAGCTCTCCCAGGGGCTGGCCCGGCTCGTCGCCGAGGACCCGACCATGCGGCTGGAACAGAACCCGCACACCCACCAGCTGGTCCTGTGGTCGCTGGGCGAGGCCCACCAGGACGTCGCCCTGGAGCGGCTGCGGACCCGCTACGGAGTCCAGGTCGACCCGGTCCCGCACCGGGTCAGCCTGCGCGAGACCTTCGGCGCCAAGGCCACCGGGCGCGGCCGGCACGTCAAACAGTCCGGCGGCCACGGCCAGTTCGCCATCTGTGAGATCGAGGTCGAGCCGCTCCCGCCGGGCAGCGGCATCGAGTTCGTCGACAAGGTCGTCGGCGGCGCCGTCCCCCGCCAGTTCATCCCGTCCGTGGAGAAGGGCGTACGGGCCCAGGCGGCCCGGGGCCTGGCCGCCGGCCATCCGCTGGTCGACGTACGGATCACCCTGCGCGACGGCAAGGCGCACTCGGTGGACTCCTCCGACGCCGCCTTCCAGACCGCAGGCGCCCTCGCCCTGCGCGAGGCCGCCGCGGACGCCCCGATCCACCTCCTGGAGCCCGTCGCGGAGCTCGACGTCCTGGTGCCCGACGCCTACGTCGGCCCGGTCATGAGCGACCTCGCGGGCCGCCGGGGCCGCGTGGTCGGCACCGAACAGGCCGGCTCCGGCCGCAGCCGGGTGCGCGCCGAGATCCCCGAGATCGAGATCGGCCGGTACGCGCTCGACCTCCGCTCCGTCTCGCACGGCACGGGCCGGTTCAGCCGCTCCTACGCCCGCCACGAACCGATGCCCGCCCACCTCGCCGACAAGATGCGCGAACAGGCAGAGAAGGGAAGCCCATTGACATAACGCCGCGACTGCCGCCCACCCAACCTTCTTGCGGTGGGCGGCATTTCCCTGTCCCATGACCATGGGGCGGCGTCCGCCGATAGGCTTTTCGGCGCGGCGGACGGCACGAGTGGGCAGAACACCTACACACGACGGCACGACGGCACGACGGCACGACGGCACGACGGCACGACGGCACGCAAAGAGCACAGTGGCACGGCGATGGGGGCAACGGTGGCGGACGACGGTTTCGACTTCAGGCCCGGGGCACAGATCCCCCTCCAAGGGGGCGGCGGACAGACCGCCGCGACCAACGCGCTCGCCTCCGCCGCGTACCGCGACGGCGGCAAGGACGCCGCGCTGTCCTCGATCCTCGGGGCCAACAGCGAGAACCACCCGGCCTCGGTCAAGGCCCCCAGGATCTCCCTCTTCGAGCCCAGCCTCGGCGAGGCCTTCTGCCGGGCCGTCGAGGCCCGCACCCTCTCCCCCGGCCGCAAGCCGCTCATCCAGTCCTTCGGCGCCGACCCGCAGACCGTCGTCGAGCACTGCCTGGCCGCCACCCACATCCGCAAGGACCGCGACCGCAGGCTCCGCCTGATCACGCTGGTCTGCGGGGTCGTGTTCCTGCCCGGCCTGCTGCTGTGGCTGGGCCTCTTCCAGCTGCGCAAGTCCCTGGCCAAGGGCGGCGGCAGGAAGAGCAGCTGGATCGGCACGGCCCTGCTCGTCGGCGTCGCCCTCGGCGCGGCCGTACTGCTCTACCGGGTGGTCTACCGGGCCCCCGGCAGCGGGATCCTGGAGCTGTACCTCTTCGGCTCGCTGATCGCCCCCGTCCTGGGCTGGTACCTGGCCCGCCGGATCTGCGAGCGCACCGCGGCCGACCTGCGCTCCCGCTGGGACGGCCTGCTCGGCGGCGGCGGGGTCGCCGTCAAGATCCCGGACGCGGTCCCCGGCAACCCCGACGAGAAGGCCCGCGAGGACCTGCGCCGCCAGCTGGCGAAGCTGACCGCCGAGAACCGCAGCAACTCCGTCTTCTACGCCGGCCCGAAGGGCATCCTCGGCATGGGCACCCGCTGGGGCAGCTGGCAGATGGCCGAGGAGCTGACCCCCAAGAACGACGGCGCGGAGATCCACCCCTTCCGCAGCTGGGACGTCATACGCGCGATCGACACCCAGCTGCGCAAGCTGGAGCGCGGCCCGCTGCACACCGGCGGCTTCCCGCCCGCCTCGATCCAGCACTGGATCGTCACCCCCGTCGGCGAGGGCGCCGGGGAAGTGGCCCGGCCCGGCGGCGAGGACGTCGACACCTTCCTGGTCAAGCCGCACGAGATCACCCGCATCTGCAACGAACAGCAGTTCAGCGCCGGAGACCGGCACTACCTCGGCATCCAGTACCCGCTCTGGGACGGCCAGCTCGTCATCACCATGCTGGTCACCGTCACCGTGCTCTACAAGACCCTGCGCGTCGACGTCACCGCCCACGCCCTCGGCCCGGTGCACGGGCTGTTCACCACCAAGTCCAAGACCCCGGTGGTGGAGGTCCCCAAATCCATCCGCTTCTGGGAGACGGTGGAGCGCCCGCTGCCGCTCGTCGACGCGAGCGAAGTGGTACGTCTGGCCGTGCGCGCCCCGCTGACCTGGTACCCGCCGCTGCTGGAGTACTTCGGCGGCAAGCTGGTCCTGCCCGAGCCCTTCGGCCTGCGGCACGTCTGGGCGGGCTCCATGTGGCGCCACCGCTTCATGGCGGACGACGCCCTGCGCACGGTGGCTCCCGTGCTGCGCTCCGTGCACACCGCGGCGTTCAAGGTGCTGGAGGAGAACGGCGTGGACACCGAGCGCTTCACCACCCGCTCCTCGATCATGAGCGGCATGATCCAGGAGCCGGCCCCGCGCAAGGCGGACGTCTACGACGCGTAGGGACGCGTGGGTAGGCGTGGGTAGGCTGGAGGCGAGGGCCGTGCGCCGCGAGTCGAGGAGGCACCGACCGTGACCGAACGCAAGCCGCCGGGGGTCAGCTTCGAGACGTTCGTCGACCGGCAGATCCGGGAGGCCGCCGACCGCGGCGACTTCGACGCTCTGCCCGGCTGGGGCAAGCCGCTGGCCTCGATCGACGCGCCCTACGACGAGCTCTGGTGGGTCAAGCAGAAGCTGCACCGCGAGGGCTTCTCCCCGCTGCCGCCCTCCCTCGCCCTGCGCAAGGAGGCCGAGGACGCCCTGGAGGCGGCCCGGGGGGCCCGTACCGAACGACAGGTACGGGCCGTCCTCACCGAGGTCAACGAGAAGATCCGCGCCGCCCTGCGCATGCCCCCGCAGGGCCCGCCCCTGCACCTCACGGAGTTCG
The DNA here is from genome assembly GCF_042890765.1 of Streptomyces sp. NPDC002032. NCBI lineage: Bacteria > Bacillati > Actinomycetota > Actinomycetes > Kitasatosporales > Streptomycetaceae > Streptomyces > Streptomyces sp. NPDC002032. The sequence continues at coordinate 197,676 of NZ_JBIASM010000009.1, forward strand.
ACGTCGAGGCCGTCGTCGCCGAATGGCGCGCGGCCCTCGCGCAGCGGATCGCGCGGGAGCGGGCCTAGCGAGGCCAGCGGGACTAGCGGGTCCGGCGAGACCAGAGAGACCAGAGAGACCAGCGGCCCTTGCGGACCTAGTCCACGGGCCAGGCGTCGGCGAGCATCTGGCGGGTGTCCGCGAGGAGTTGCGGCAGCACCTTGGTGTGGCCGACGACCGGCATGAAGTTCGTGTCCCCGCCCCAGCGGGGCACGATGTGCTGGTGCAGGTGCGCGGCGATGCCGGCGCCGGCGGCCGCGCCCTGGTTCATGCCGATGTTGAACCCGTGCGCCCCGGACGCCTTGCGCAGCGCGGTCATGGCCCGCTTCGTGAGGTCCGCGAGCTCGGCCGTCTCCGGGCCGTCGAGCTCCGTGTAGTCGGCGACGTGCCGGTACGGGACGACCATCAGATGGCCGCCGTTGTACGGGTAGAGGTTGAGCACGGCGTACACGTGCTCGCCGCGCGCCACGATCAGGCCGTCCTGGTCGGACAGCTCCGGAATCCCGCAGAAGGGACAGCCGTCCCCGGCCTCCGGACCGGTCGGCTTGTTCTCCCCCTGGATGTAGGCCATCCGGTGGGGCGTCCACAGACGCTGGAACGCGTCCTGCGTGCCCACACCGATCTGCTGCTCCGGCTCAATCGTCATAGGACGCAGCATATGACCTCGTTCGTGCGAACGAGGAAGGCCCCCGGAAAGTGATCACCTTCCGGGGGCCCGTCCTGTGACCGGGGGCCGTGGATCAGACCTGGACGCGGTCGGCGACGACCTTCGCAAGCTTGGCCAGGGCCTCGTCCTTGGCGATGCCGTTCTCCTGCGAACCGTCGCGGTAGCGGAAGGAGACGGTGCCCGCGGCCATGTCCTCGTCACCGACGATGACCATGAACGGAACCTTGAGCTTCTGGTGGTTGCGGATCTTCTTCTGCATGCGGTCGGAGGAGGCGTCCACCTCGACCCGCAGGCCCTGCTTCTTCGCCTCGGCGGCGAACTCCCGGAGGTACTCGACGTGCCCGTCGCCGATCGGGATGCCGACGGCCTGGACCGGGGCGAGCCACGGCGGCATGGCGCCCGCGTAGTGCTCCAGCAGCACCGCGAAGAACCGCTCGATCGAGCCGAACAGCGCCCGGTGGATCATGACCGGCCGCTGGCGCGAGCCGTCGGGAGCGGTGTACTCCAGGTTGAACCGCTCCGGCAGGTTGAAGTCGAGCTGCACGGTCGACATCTGCCAGGTGCGGCCGATGGCGTCGCGCGCCTGCACCGAGATCTTCGGGCCGTAGAACGCGGCGCCGCCCGGGTCGGGGGTCAGCGGGAGGCCCTGCTTCTCGGCGACCTGCTGGAGGACGGCGGTGGCCTCCTCCCACACCTCGTCCGAGCCGACGAACTTCTCCGGGTCCTTGGTCGACAGCTCCAGGTAGAAGTCGGTCAGACCGTAGTCGCGGAGCAGGTTCAGCACGAAGGTGAGGGTGCGGTCGAGCTCCTCCGCCATCTGCTCACGGGTGCAGTAGATGTGCGCGTCGTCCTGGGTGAAGCCCCGCGCGCGGGTCAGGCCGTGCACCACGCCCGACTTCTCGTACCGGTACACCGTGCCGAACTCGAAGAGGCGCAGCGGGAGTTCGCGGTAGGAACGGCCGCGCGCGTCGAAGATCAGGTTGTGCATCGGGCAGTTCATGGGCTTGAGGTAGTAGTCGGTACCACCGTCGAGCTGCATGGGGGGGTACATGCCCTCCGCGTACCAGTCCAGGTGACCGCTCTTCTCGAAGAGGGCGCCCTTGGTGGCGTGCGGGGAGTAGACGAACTCGTAGCCCTCCTCCTCGTGCCGGCGGCGCGAGTAGTCCTCCATGGTCCGGCGGATGATGCCGCCGCGCGGGTGGAAGACGGCGAGGCCGGAGCCGATCTCGTCCGGGATGGAGAAGAGGTCCAGCTCGTTGCCGAGCTTGCGGTGGTCGCGCTTCTCGGCCTCGGCGAGGAAGTCGAGGTGGGCCTTCAGCTCGTCCTTGGACGGCCACGCGGTGCCGTAGATGCGCTGGAGCATCGGGTTCTTCTCGCTGCCCCGCCAGTAGGCGGCCGCGTTGCGCATGAGCTTGAAGGCCGGGATGTTGCGGGTGGTGGGCAGGTGGGGACCGCGGCAGAGGTCCTTCCAGCACAGCTCGCCGGTCTTCGCGTCCAGGTTGTCGTAGATGGTCAGCTCGCCGCCGCCCACCTCGACGTTCGCGCCGTCGTCGGTGGACGCGGAGCCCTTGATGCCGATGAGCTCCAGCTTGTAGGGCTCGTCGGCGAGCTCCTCGCGGGCCGCCTCGTCGGAGACCACGCGGCGGGAGAACCTCTGACCGCGCTTCTGGATCTCCTGCATCTTCTTCTCGATGACCTTGAGGTCCTCGGGGGTGAAGGGCTTCTCCACGTCGAAGTCGTAGTAGAAGCCGTTCTGGACCGGCGGGCCGATGCCCAGCTTGGCCTCGGGGAACAGCTCCTGCACGGCCTGCGCCATGACGTGCGCGGTCGAGTGGCGCAGGATGTCGAGGCCGTCCTGGGAGGAGATCTCCACCGGCTCGACGGTCTCGCCGTCCTTCACCTCGTACGCGAGGTCCTTCAGCTCACCCGCGATGCGCGCGGCGACGATGGTGCGCTCGCCGGCGAAGAGCTCCGCCGCCGTAGTGCCCGTGGCCACCACGCGCTCGTCCCGCTCGGAATCGCGTTGGATGATCACACGGACGTCTGACACCGGTCTCTCCTGACTCAGGGGGTGCGCGAGCGAACACTGCGCGCCTGAATCGTACCGAGCCGAGCGGCCGCGCCGCTAAACGGTTACGGCCGCCCGGCCCGCGCTGGCTACCGTGGGCCCTCCGCCCCGCCCCGCGAAGGGAACCCGCACCGTGCCGAGCCCGCTCGTCCGCCCGCTCGACCTGACCGACGACCGCACCGCCGGGGCCGTGCACCGGATCGGCCGCGCCGCCTACGCGGTGGAGGCCGGGCTGATCGGCTTCGACGGCATCCCCGCGCTCGGCGAGAGCCTGGCGCAGCTGCGGGCGCGGCCGCTGCGCTGGCTGGGGGCCGTGAGCGCGGAGGGTGCCGTCGCCGGGTTCCTGGCCTGGGAGGAGGCCGCGCCCGGGGAGCCGGTCCGGCTGGACCGGCTGTGCGTGGATCCGGGCTGGTTCCGGCGCGGGGTCGCCTCCCTGCTGCTGCGCCACGCGCTGACGGAGCTCTTCGCGGGACGCGTCGTCGAGGTCACCACCGGCGCGGCCAACGCCCCGGCGGTGGCCCTGTACGCCCGCCACGGCTTCATGCGCGGCGCCGACTTCTCCCCCGCCCCCGGCCTGACCATGGCTTCCTTCACCCGTCACGGGTGACGCGCGGCACCCCCTGGGCCTCCCCTAGGCCTCCTCGTCGTCCGGCAGCGCCTCGGCGGGGTCGAAGGCCGCGTCGAGGGACTTCATCAGCCGGTCCCGTTCCACCTCGTCCAGCGGTACGGGGACCACGTCGCCCGCGTCGGTGAGCCGGCGGAAGCCGCCCCGGCGCTGGAGCCGCCCGCTGACCCGCACCGGGAGTCCGACCAGGTGGGCGTGGCCGGCGATGCGGTACGCCTCCTCGTCGAGCGCGGCCCGTACGTACGCGACCTCCGCGCCCGCCAGCACCCGCAGCCGGACGGTCCCGCCGCCGCCCGCGGCCTTGCGCCGCATCCGCACCACGGCCCCGGCGAGCCGGACGGGCACGGCGGGCTCCTCCCGGGTGTAGCGGGCGGCGGCCTCGCGCAGCACGGGCAGGTCGCCGGGCGAGAACTCCACCGGCTCGGGCCGCGCCGCGCACCCGGCGGGCACCCCGGCCGCCGGGGCCCAGGCCAGCACGATCCGGGCGCCCTCGGAACCCCGTACGAGGGCGATCAGCGCGTCGGCGAGCTCCCGGCTGACCCCGGCGGCGACGGCGGCGTCGAAGGCCTCCATCCCGCCGGTGGCGCGCTGGTAGTCCACCGCCTCCCGGGCCGCGTGCAGGGCGTGGTGCAGCCGGGCGACGGTGCCCCGGCCGCCGTCGACGGGGACGTAGGCGGTGAGCCGGCGTCCGCCCGGCGAGGGGCCGACCAGCACCCCGTCCAGGACCCGTTCGGCCTGGGCCCGGTGGCGGGCGCCGTAGTACCCGGCGCGGGCCCGGTCGGCGAGGGCTCCGGCGAGCAGCAGCCGGCGGGCCGCCGAGCGGAGCTGTTCCTGCACGGTCCAGGCGGCCTCGCCCTGGTAGCCGTAGGGGCCCTCGGGAATCTCCCGCTCCCAGCGGACCTCGTCGCTGGGGACGCTCAGCCCGAACAGCACCTCGCGCGCGGAGGGCAGTCCGCTGTGGGAGAGGGCGGTCACCGCCTCCTCCAGCAGGTCCGCGCAGTCGGGGAAGGCGCGGCTCTCCGGGACGAGGAGGCTGGTGCCCGCCCGGCCCGGCGGGGTCCAGCGCCCGTACCGGCCCGCCGCGCCGCCGCGCCGCTGCCAACCGTGCCGGCGGAGCAGGGCGCCGAGCACCTGCGGATCGACCTGCGCGGGATCGGGCGTGCCCGGGACGAACTCCGGGGACGGCAGCGGTTCGAGGTGCGGTGAGTTCCGGTTCATCAGGGTGTCCCTCCCGACCCGACCCGGGTCATGATCTCGCACAGCGCCCGGTCGTCGAAGATCCGCGACGTCGGTATCCGTACGGTGGTCCGGCGCCGGCCGGTCACGGGGTGTCCGGCGAGGTTGGTCCAGTAGCAGCAGTGCCGCAGGTCGAGCCGGTCGTGGCCGGCGCTCAGCCACTCCTCGCGCTCCCGCGGTACGAGCATCACGACGAGGATCTTGTGGACGGCGACCGGGGTGCGGGCCAGCTTCACCAGGTGCTCGTTGTCGAGGGTGAAGCCGAAGGTGGCGCCGGGCGGCCGGGGCGGCACCTGGTAGGTCGCCTTCAGCTGCACCTTGACGGTCACCTCGTCGTCGACGACGTGCTCCGGCGCGCCGTGGCTGACGTGCCAGTCGATGCCGTTGTCCGGAAAGGGCTGGGAGAGCGAGCAGCCGGCCGCGGCCGCGACGGCGTGCAGGTAGCCCACCTGGAGGGTCTCCATGCAGGCGGTGGTGGCGAGTGTGCCGCGCAGTGGTCCGGTCCGCGGACCGGGCGGTCCGTGCAGCAACCCGCCCGGTTCGGGCTGTGTGAGCGCCATGGCCGGCTCCCCATGCCTTCCGGGCTCTGCCGTGAGCGGATGCGGGGTGACGGCCGGTCATGCGTGCGGCCCCCCGCAGGAGTTGTCTCCGCACCCGGCTGCCCGCAAACGGCGTACGGGGCAAACGGCCCGGGTATCACCGATTCGGCAAGGTGGCACGCTCCGTGGCAGTAACGCCCCGGGTGCGCCCCATCTGCCGATCGGGGACGAGGAGTTCGCCATGACACGCTGGTATGAGGGCCCGCTGGCCGCATTCGACACGGAGACCACCGGGGTGGACGTCGAGCAGGACCGGATCGTGTCCGCCGCGCTCGTCGTGCAGGAATGTGCGGGCGGCCGGGTCCGCTCCACCCGCTGGCTGGTCAATCCCGGCATCCCGGTGCCCCCGGGAGCCACGGAAGTGCACGGCCTGACCGACGAGCACCTCCAGCGCCACGGCCGCTGGCCGGCGCCGGTGGTGGAGGAGATAGCCCGCGCGCTCGGTGAGCAGCAGGTGGCGGGCCGGCCGGTGGTGGTGATGAACGCGCCGTTCGACCTGACGCTGCTGGACCGGGAGTTGCGCCGGCACCGGGCGTCGACGCTGGCGCGGTACCTGGACAACCGGCCGCTGACGGTGCTGGATCCGCGGGTGCTGGACAAGCACCTGGACCGCTACCGCAAGGGCCGCCGGACGCTGACGGACCTGTGCGCGCACTACGGCATAGAGCTGGAGGGGGCGCACGAGGCCACGGCGGACGCGATGGCCTCGCTGGAGCTGGTCCGGGCCGTCGGGCGCAGGTTCGCGGCGCGGCTGGAGCGGCTGACCCCGGCGGAGCTGCACGCGCTCCAGGCCGTGTGGCACGCGGCCCAGGCGCGGGGGCTCCAGGCGTGGTTCACCCGGCAGGGCACTCCGGAGTCGGTGGATCCGCACTGGCCGCTGCGCCCGGAGGTGTCGCAGGCCGCGTAGCGGGCGGGATCCGGGGCCGAGCTCGGGGCCGGGTTCGGGCTCGGCCCGCGAGGTTCCGTACGCCCCGTACATGCGGAAGGCCGGTCCGTCATCAGACGGACCGGCCTGTCCCGGTGGGCGATACTGGGATCGAACCAGTGACCCCTTCGGTGTGAACGAAGTGCTCTCCCGCTGAGCTAATCGCCCGGGAACGGACTGAACAATACAAGAGCCTCCGGGTCTGTTCAAACCGCTTCCCGTCCGGCCGCCAGCCGGGCCGCGAGCCCGTGGTGTCCGGAGCACATCATCAGGGCGTGGTTGAGCCGCAGGAGCGGTCGTCCGGCGAGGCCGAACCGCCTCAGGAGGGGCGCCTTCACCTCGACCTCCTGCTCGTAGACGGCCCGCGCCCCGGAGCGCCGGGCCCCGCGCGCGCGTACGGTCCACCGCGCCCAGCCCTCCAGGTCGCCGCGCAGCGCCACTTCCAGGACCCCGCGCCGGGGGTCGCGGAGCAGATCGGTGAGGGTCACGTGGATCGCGTACGGGAGGACGGAGCGGATGAGGACGGCGCCGGTGTGCTCGTCGAGGACGTCGACGCGGCGGATCTGCGGCCACCAGTCGGGGTAGTGCCCGGGGTCCTCCAGCCGGGCGTAGACGAGGGCGGGCGGGGCGTCGAGGTCCCACACGCTGCGGAAACGGTAGTGCGTCCAGCGCGGCATCTCCCCAGTCTGGCCCGGCCGCGGGGGCCGCGTCCGGCGGTCCGGGAAACCGGTGCCCGGGGGTACTCAGCGCCGATCTGAGTACGGCCGCCCATGTCCTGAGGGGGTGACGGGCGCCACACTCCGGCCATGGACACCCCTCTCCCGCCCGCCGAAGAGCTGGCGCTCATCGACCGCGAGCTGCTGCAACTGGATGCCCGGCGGGCGTACTTGCTCACCCGTAGGGCGTGGCTGGTGGCACTGCTGTGGCAGCCGGGCCCGGCGGCCGGGGCGCCCGCACCGGCGGCGCGCGGCGGCGCGGGCCCGGCGGCCGGACCGGCGCCGAGCGCGCAGAACGTCCTGCTGACGCTGGGCGCGGTCCTGCTCGCCGTGGCCGCGCTGGCCTTCACCCTGGTGAGCTGGGGCTCCCTGGGCATCGGGGCCCGCGCGGCCGTGCTGGCCGCGCTGACCGCGGCGGCGGCGGCCGCGCCGGCGGTCCTGCTGGGGCGCGGGCTGCGGGCGACGGCCGAGGCGGTCGCGGGGCTCGGGCTGCTCCTGACGGCGCTCGACGCGTACGCCCTGCACGCGGTGGGGCTGCCGGGCACCGACGGCGGGGTGTACGCGGCGTGGGCCGCGGCGGTACTGGCCGCGCTGTGGGCGCTCTACGGGGCGGCGCCGGGCCGGCTGCGGCTGCCGGCGGTCGCGGCGGTGGCGGCGGCGCAACTGCCGTTGCCCCTGGCCGCGTTGGTGACGGGGGCGGGCCCACTGGAGTGCGGCTGGGCGCTGCTGGCGACGGCCGCGCTGGACGCCGCGCTGGCGGCCCTGGCGCGGCGGCGGGCGGTACGGGTGCCCGCGTGGGCGGCGGCGGGCGCGCTGGGCGGCTGCGCGCTGGCGCTGGGGCTGGCCCGGTCCCTCGGCGCGCCCGGGGGCGCGGGTGCGGCGGGCCTCCTGGCAGCGGGGGCACTGCTGGGCGTGGCGGTGGCCCGGCGCGAGCCGCGGGCTTCGGGGGCGGCGCTCGCGGGGGGCCTGGCGGGGGTGGCGGCGGCCGGGGCGCTGGTGCCGGCCGGGGCGGGCTCCGGGTGGGGGGTCGCGGTGCGGGTGGCGGCGGCGCTCGGGCTGCTGCTGGCGGCGGGACGGGGGACGGCCGCGCCGGGGCCGGTGCGCCGGGGGCTGCTGCGGGCCGGGGTGGCGGTGGCCCTGCCGGGGGCACTGGCGGGGCTGGCGGCGGTGGCGGTCGCGGCGGCGTCCCGGCTCGGGGTGCTGGGCGAGGTCTGGGCCGCGACGGCCCCGCGTCCGGCCGGGTACCTCCCGGGGCCGGCCCTGGCGGTGACGCTGCTGCTGGCGGCGGGGGCGCTCGCGGGGCAGGCCGGGGTGCTGCCGCGCGGGGGGTCGCGGATCGCGGCGGGGGTGTGCGCGGGGTCCGGGCTGTTCGTGGCGCCGGTCCTGCTGGGGCTGCCGGTGGCGGCGGTGCTCGGGGCGCAGCTGGCGGTGGTGGCGGCGGCCGGGGTGGTGGCGTTGCGGGCTTCCGCGCCCGCCGTGGCCCTGGCGGCCGGGGCCGGGGCGGCGGCCGGGGCCCTGAACGTGTCCCTGGCGGCGCTGGACGGCCGCCTGGCCACGTTCGCGGTGTTCGGGGTGCTGGGCGCCGGCTGCGCGCTGGGAGCCGCGTACGAGGGCGCCCAGCGGCCGGTACGGGGTGGCGGGGCGGTGCTCGCCGTCTGCTTCGCGGCGGCCACGGCGGTGGCGCTGGCGGCGCTGGCCGGGGCGGGCGCGCCATGGCGGGGGGTGGCGGTGCTGGCGGTCCCGGCGGCCGTGGTGGCACTCGGAGCGCGCCTGGATCCGGTACGGGTGCCCGCGGAGGCGGCCGCGGCGGGGAGCGGGCTGCTCGCGGTGGTCCTGGCGGCCGGGGACCCGCCGGTGCTGGCGCTGGTCCTGGCACTGGCCGGGGTGTGCTGCGCGGGGGCGGCGCTGCGGGCGGACCGGCGCGGGGCGGCGGGGGCGGCGGGGGCGCTGGCGGTCGCGGCGGCGTGGGTCCGGCTGGGCGCGTCGGGGGTGACGGCGCCGGAGGCGTACACCCTGCCGGTGTCGGCGCTCGCGCTCGCGGTGGGCCTGCTGCGGCGCCGCCGGGATCCGGGGGCCTCGTCCTGGGCCGCGTACGGTCCGGGGCTGGCGGCGACCCTGCTGCCCGGCCTGGGCGCCGCCTGGGTGGACTCCGGCTGGCCGCGCCCGCTGCTGCTGGGCCTGGCCGCGCTGGCCCTCACCCTGGCCGGGGCGCGCCACCGGCTGCGGGCGCCGCTGCTGCTGGGCGGCGCGACCCTGGCGGCGGTGGCCCTGCACGAGCTGGCCCCGTACTTGGTCCAGGCGGCCGGGGCGCTGCCGCGCTGGGTGCCGCCCGCGCTGGCGGGGCTGCTGCTGCTCGCGGTGGGGTCGACGTACGAGAAGCGGCTGCGCGACGCCCGCCGGCTGCGGGAGGCGCTCGGCCGGCTGCGGTGAGGGCCGGGGCGGGGAGCCCGGAGCGGGGAGCGGGTAGCGGGTACGACAGAGGCCCGGAGACTCTTGACGAGTCTCCGGGCCTCTGCTCCGGGTGGGCGATACTGGGTTCGAACCAGTGACCCCTTCGGTGTGAACGAAGTGCTCTCCCACTGAGCTAATCGCCCGGACGCACCGCAAACATTACCGCATGTCAGCGGTGCTCCATGACCATGCCCGGAGGGTCACTGGTCCTTCAGGTTCCAGGGCAGCGTCAGGCCGTACTTCCACAGGTAGAAGCCGATCAGCGCGCCCGCGATGACGAGGCCGACGCTGGTGAGGATGATGTTGCGGCGGCGCACCTTCGGGTCGAGGGCCTTCTGCGCGGCCTCGGTGACCTTGCGCTTGGTCCAGCGCAGGACGAGGTGGGCCCAGGCGAACTCGGTGGCCCAGATCGCCAGGCCCGCGAAGATCGCCACCCAGCCGGGGCCGGGCAGGACGAGCATGGCGATGCCGGCGGCGATGACGGCCAGGCCGACGACGAAGACGCCGACCTGCCAGCTCAGGTGCAGGCTGCGGTTGGCCTTGATGAAGGCGGGTGCCTTGGAGACGTGCGGAGTCTCTTCGGCGGCCGGTTCACTGGTGGCGGACTCGTTGGTTCCGCGGTCACTCCCCGTATTCATGGGCTCGAATCTACCGGAGCCGGAAGCACACGTGAATGCCGCTTTGGATCCGCCGTCCGAGGGACCCAGAGGTCCGCAAAACGGTCAGAGGGGTTTACAACGGCACCGTAGGTGGCATGTCGATTTCGCCGACGTGCGAATCCCCGAGCGCACACTGAGCGAAAGGCCCTGGCGCTTATGAACACCACGGTCAGCTGCGAGCTGCACCTGCGCCTCGTTGTGTCGAGCGAGTCCTCACTGCCTGTTCCCGCGGGCCTGCGGTATGACACGGCCGACCCCTACGCCGTGCACGCCACCTTCCACACCGGCGCCGAGGAGACGGTCGAATGGGTATTCGCCCGCGACCTCCTCGCTGAGGGCCTCCACCGGCCCACCGGTACCGGCGACGTCCGCGTCTGGCCGTCCCGCAGCCACGGTCAGGGCGTCGTGTGCATCGCCCTGAGCTCACCGGAGGGAGAAGCGCTGCTCGAAGCACCCGCCCGAGCACTCGAATCGTTCCTCAAGCGGACGGACGCCGCGGTCCCACCCGGGACCGAGCACCGGCACTTCGACCTCGACAAGGAGCTCTCCCACATCCTGGCCGAAAGCTGAGCCAGGCCTACAGCCGCTCGACACCGTCCGACTCGGGGCGACGGTGCGGGTCGGACAACCACATACGCGTTGCCGGCGCTGTTCTCGCGGGAGCCACCCGCGAGGACGGCGCCGGTCTGCTCGGGTGCCCGCCGGAGCGCAACCGCTAGAGTCGGCCCCCAGCGGCGGCAGCGGCCCGCCGCCGCAAGGCCGGCCTCCAGGGAGCGACCCCGTGCAGATCCCCCACGACACCCGTCGCGCGCTCGACGTCGTCGTCGCGCTGGTGAACACCGCGGCCGAGCCGGACCGGCCGGACGGGCTGTCCGACATCGGGGCGCTGCGCGGCTTCGTACGGGAATACGCCATCAGCGACGTCGGCGAGCTCGGCGCCCGCGACCTCGCGGGCGTGCGGACCGTGCGCAGCAAGTTCGCCCAGGTCTTCTCGGCACCGAACTCCCGCGCGGCCTCCGTGCTGATCAACGAGCTGGTCGCCACGGCCGGCACGACGCCGCAGCTCACCGACCACGACGGCTACGACTGGCACGTGCACTACTTCGCGCCGGGCGCCTCGGTGGGCGACCACCTGGCGGCGGACGGCGGCATGGCGCTGGCCTTCATCGTGGTCTCCGGCGAGCAGGAGCGGCTGCGCCGCTGCGAGGCCCCGGACTGCCGGCGCGCCTTCGTCGACCTCTCACGCAACCGCTCCCGGCGCTACTGCGACAGCCGCACCTGCGGGAACCGGCTGCACGTGGCCGCGTACCGGGCCCGGCGCAAGGAGGCCGGCGCGGAGGCCGACGCCTCAGAGCAGGTCTCAGAGCAGGTTTCAGAGCAGGTCTCAGAGCAGGTAGAGGTCGTGCACGGCGGCGAGCAGCAGTAGCGTTCCGATCACCCCCAGGAAGATCATCAGGGGTGGCTGGGAGAGGGCGAACAGGCAGCCGCGCCCCTCGGGGGCGAGCGGCGCCCGGGTGAGCGGGACCTCGGCGGCGGGAGCGGGAGCCCGGGGCTCGTCCTGCGATGTGTCGAGCATGTCGGGCCGATGATCGCGCGGCGCCCGCCCGGCCGTCCCCCAACACGCCATGACCGGCGCGGGAGTTCGTCCGTTCTCCGTCAGTTCAGGTGGTTTCCCGCCGCTTCTCCCCCGCGAGCGGCGCGCCGTCCGCTAGGGGGTGCCCGCCGAGGAGCTCGGCGGGTGCCGTCGCGGCCCGTCAGATGCCGTGCTTCTTGAGGATGGCCTCGATGTCGGAGAAGTCGTCGGCCGGGGGCGCGGAGGCCGCCGGCGCGGCGGCGCTCCGGCCGGATCCGGCATCGAGGGAGGGGTCGGAGGCGGCGGGGGCGACGGCCTCGCGGGCCGGGCCGCCGCGGGCCGCCCGCGCGGGCGCCGGCTCCTTGCCCAGGGCGCGGCGTTCCACGGCGCGGGTCGTCATGAAGAGCAGCCAGGCCAGGCCGAGCAGGCCGAAGCCGATCCAGACGGACGGCTTGAAGACCATCCCGGACACCCACGCCACGACGCCGGTCAGCACCAGCCCCACCGGCACCAGCGCGTAGGCCGCGATCCGCGTGGCGGCCAGGAACCGCCTGCGGTACGCGGTCAGCGCGGCGACGCCCAGGCCCGCCGCGGACACCGCGGCACATATGGTCTCGGCAAGCATGCGGTCCTCCGGCTCTGGGCGGATGGGCGATCTGTCCCTTCCATCCTGCACTGCCCGGTGCCGTCGGGGCCATGCCCTCGGCCCCGGCCGCGCCGATCTCCGGGACATCTCGGGGTCGGTCTCCTCCCCGGGGGGTCTGGGAGACTGTCCGCATGACCGATTCCGTGATCCTCGACGTCTGGTGCGAACTCCAGTGCCCGGACTGCCACAGCGCTCTGGACGACGTACGCGCCCTGCGGGCCCGCTACGGCGACCGGCTGGACATCCGGCTGCGGCACTTCCCGCTGGAGAAGCACAAGCACGCCTTCGCCGCCGCGCAGGCCGCCGAGGAGGCGGCCGAGCAGGGGCAGGCCTGGGCGTACACGGAGGCCGTTCTGGCCCGCACCGCCGAACTCGGCGAGCGCGGCGAGGCCGTACTGCTGGACGTGGCGCGTGAACTGGGCCTGGACGTCGAGGAGTTCGACACCGCCCTGATCGACGGGCGGCACATCCTGATCGTCGATGCCGACCAGGCCGAGGGCAAGGCCATCGGCGTGACCGGCACCCCGACCTATGTGATCGACGGCGAGCGCCTGGACGGCGGCAAGAGCCAGGAGGGCCTGCGCGCCCGCATCGAGGAGATCGCCGACCGGCTGCTCGGAGCCTGATTCCGGAGCCTGATTCCCCACGGCTCAGATCAGGTCCTTGGCGCAGTGCACGTCCGTCGTGACGTAGCCCAGGGACTCGTAGAGGCGCCGGGCCGGGGTGTTGTCGGCGAAGACGTGGAGGCCGAGGCGGCGGTGGCCCGCGGCCAGGGCCGTGCGCTCGGCGAGCAGCATCAGGCCGCGGCCGTGGCCCCGGCCCCGGTGCTCCCCGGCGACCTCGACGTCGAAGACGAAGGCGGCGCCCCCCTCCTGCGGATCCCGCGCGGCGAGCCACACCTGGCCGACCGGGACCCCGTCCGCCTCCAGGACGCGGAGGTACACCCCGGGGGTGTCCAGGCCCTGGGGGAGCTGCCGGGCGTGGTCGGTCCGGGACTTGGCGCGCGCGGCCGCAGGCGACATGCCGCGGGCGATCCAGCTGCGCTCGTAGCCCTCCACGGCGCGGGCCAGCCAGACCTCGTACTCGGCCGGCGTCATGGGGCGGCCGACGGCGCCCCCGGCGAGGGCGGGCGGCCCCGCCGGGAGTTCCTTGGCCATGGTGCGGCTGTGCTCGGTGTACCCGAGGGCTGCGGCGAGGCGCAGTCCGCCGGGCGAGTCCGCCGGGACGGTGATCCGTACCCGGCGGCAGCCCCAGCCGCGCAGCACCTCCTCGGCGGCGAGCGCCGCGACCGTGGCGCGGCCGCGGCGGCGGTCGCGCTCGTCGACGGCCAGATCGCGGATCTCCCCCACCGTCGGCCCGAAGGGGGTGTCGGCGGCGATCGTCAGCGCCCCCACCCGCCTGCTGTTGACACGGACCTCGTAGGGGCGCGAGCGGGCGCCGTCGTCGCTGTGCCGGAGCGGTCCGGAGGGCCGCAGGGTGGTGGTCACCCTTCGATTTCTACCCGCCGCACGGCGCCGTGGCTACGGGGTGCGCGCCAGGCGGGACTCTGCGGACGCCCCCTAGGGGTCGAGGTCCGATCCGGCGCGGTCGTCGAAGACGCGCATCGCTTCGGCGGTGACGGGGCCGGGGGCGGCGGAGAGGGCGCGGCCGTCGACGCGGTGGACGGCCTGCACGTCGCGCAGGGTGGAGGTGAGGAAGACCTCCTCGGCGTGCTCCAGCGCTTCGAAGGGCAGGTCGGTCTCCTTGGCGCCGGTCCATTCGACGGTCAGCGCCCGGGTGATGCCCGCGAGGCAGCCGGAGGCCACGGGCGGGGTGTGCAGTTCCCCGTCGAGGACGACGAAGACGTTGGAGCCGGTGCCCTCGCAGAGCTGCCCGACGGTGTTGGCGAAGAGGGCCTCGGAGGCGCCGGCGGCGTGCGCCCGGGCCAGGGCGACCACGTTCTCGGCGTACGAGGTGGTCTTCAGTCCGGTGAGCGCGGAGCGTTCGTTGCGGACCCAGGGGACGGTGATCACCGCGGTGGTGTCGGGCCGGCGGGCGGTCTCGCCGACGGCGACGACGAGGGTGGGACCGGCGTCGCCGCGGTCCGAGCCGAGCGGGGACGGGCCGCCGGTGTAGGTGATCCGCAGGCGGCCCAGCGGCACCGGGTTGGCTTCGAGGACGGCGGCGCAGGCGCGGCGCACCTCGTCCAGGTCGGGGTCGGGCAGGCCGAGGCCGCGGGCGGAGCGGGTGAGCCGGTCCAGGTGGCGGGTGAGCGCGAAGAGGGTGCCGTCCTTCGCCTTGAGCGTCTCGAAGACCCCGTCGCCCACGGTGAGCCCGTGGTCCAGCACGGACACCCTGGCGTCGTGTTCGTCCCGCAGTGTTCCGTCGAGCCAGATCCTCACCGTACGGTTCCTCCACTCAGGTCGCGGGCCCCGTGCGGGCCCTGTTCCGCGGTTCCGGAGGCCAGCGCCACCAGCCGCGCGGCCTTCAGTTCGGTCTCCGCCCATTCGCGGTCGGGGTCGGAGCCCCAGGTGATCCCGGCGCCGGTGCCGAAGCACAGGCGGGGGCCGGCGGGGGCCTCGCGGTCGATCCAGAAGGTGCGGATGCCCACGGCGAGGGCGGCGGTCCCCCGGTCGGCGTCGACCCAGCCGATGCCCCCGCAGTAGGGGCCGCGGGGGGCGGTCTCCAGCTCCTCGATGATCCGCAGGGCGGCGGACTTGGGGGCCCCCGTGACGGAGCCGGGCGGGAAGGTGGCGCGGAGCAGGTCGGCCCAGCCGGCGCCTTCGGCGAGCTCCCCGCTGACGGTGGAGACCAGGTGTACGAGGCCCGGGTGCTCCTCGACGGCGCACAGCTCGGGGACGGCGACGGAGCCGGTGGCGCAGACCCGTCCCAGGTCGTTGCGTACGAGGTCCACGATCATGACGTTCTCGGCGTGGTCCTTGGGCTGCAGGTCGGCGACCGTGCGGCCGGTTCCCTTGATGGGGCCGGATTCCAGGTGGCGGCCGGAGCGGCTGAGGTAGAGCTCGGGGGAGGCGGTGGCGATCTCCACGCCGTGCGCGGGAAGCCGAATCGTTCCTGCGTACGGGGCCGGGTTGCCGCGCGCGAGCAGGGCGGTGAGAGCGTCGACATCGGCCCGGGCCGGGTCGGGCAGCGGCGCGGACATCACGCGGCAGAGATTGGTCTGGTAGACCTCCCCGGCCGCGATGTACTCGCGGATCCGGCGCACGCCCGCGACGTACGCGGAGCGGTCGAGGGAGGAGGACCACTGGCCGGCGCCGGGACCCCGCCAGGCGCCGGGAACCGGCGCGGGGACGGGGTCGGGGCGTATGTCCCCGAAGCGCGCGCAGACGAGCCGGCCTTCGAAGTCTGCGGTCACCGCCCAGAACCCGGTGGAGTCGAGGGCCGAGGGGTCACCGGTGACGTCACGGAGGTCGGTCGCGAGGAGGCCGCCGAAGCGGGCCAGGGGAGGCAGGTCGTGCACGGCTGCGAGTCTATGACCGGTGACGCGATGGCGCCGGTGAGGTGACCGCGGGGTGACCGGTGGTGATCGGGCGGCAGCACGCTGCGGAAACGCGTTTTTGAGCTGGCCCGGGAATCCGCTAGAGTTCAACACGTCGCCAGGGAGCGAAGGGGCAAAACCCCGGAGCCAACACGGTGACCTGCGGACGTAGCTCAGTTGGTAGAGCACCACCTTGCCAAGGTGGATGTCGCGAGTTCGAGTCTCGTCGTCCGCTCGAAGTGGGGGATTTCTTCCCGAGAACCCCCGCAGCTCCATGGTGGAGTGGCCGAGAGGCGAGGCAACGGCCTGCAAAGCCGTCTACACGGGTTCAAATCCCGTCTCCACCTCCAAGGACGATTAGCTCAGCGGGAGAGCGCTTCCCTGACACGGAAGAGGTCACTGGTTCAATCCCAGTATCGTCCACTGATCCGCAAGGATCCCCGCGCGATTAGCTCAGCGGGAGAGCGCTTCCCTGACACGGAAGAGGTCACTGGTTCAATCCCAGTATCGCGCACGTAGTACACGCACCACCTGCGGTTCAAGACCGTGGTCCCGCGCGATTAGCTCAGCGGGAGAGCGCTTCCCTGACACGGAAGAGGTCACTGGTTCAATCCCAGTATCGCGCACCAGCTCGGGAAGCCCCGGCCGTTACGACGGCCGGGGCTTTCGCGTTCTCCGCGGATCAGGAGGAGAAGAGCATCCGGCCGAAACCGCCCTTGTGGTGGCCGTGTCCGTGCCCGTGGCCGTGGTGGCCGCCGTGCTGCGGGGCGCCCCAGGCCGGGGCCGCGTGCTGGACCGGGTACGGGGCCGGCGGGGCGGCGGGCGGCGGAACCTGGCCGTACTGCTGTGCCGTGTACTGGGATTCCAGGCGGGTCAGCGCCTCCAGCTCGCCGTAGTCGAGGAAGATGCCGCGGCAGCCGCTGCACTGCTCTATCTGAACGCCGTTGCGGTTGTAGGTGTGCATGATCGCGTGACACTTCGGACACTGCATGACCGGTTCAACTCCTCGCCGTCTGGTGCGGTGCCGGACGCGCGCCCGGCACCTCCCGCTCACCCTACGGCGGAGCTACGGCTCCAACTCGGCCCGGGACGTAGCCATTCGGACACAGGAATCCAGCATCAGCCGTTCCGCCTCGTCCAGCGGGCGCCGGGCGGGGGCCGCCTTGGCCACGGCGAGGGCCGCCGTCTGCACGGTCAGCGCCCGGGCGGCGAGGTCGAGTTCCGGCCAGGGGTCGGTGCCGGGCGGGCCCGCCGCCGGGCCGCCCGCGGCGCGGTAGGCGTCCAGGAAGCGCGACCAGGCGTCGGGGGCGAGGATGCCGGCCGCGTACCAGGCGGCTGGACGGCCGAGGTCCCAGGCGGGGGCGCCGAGGCCGAGGTCGTCCACGTCGATGAGCCGCCAGGGCCCGTCGGGGGCCGGGTGGCGCACGAGCTGGCCCAGGTGGAGGTCGCCGTGGCAGAGCGCCGCCGCGCCGGGCGGGGGGTCGGCCTCGCCACGGGCCCATGCGGGGAGGGTGCCGGCGGCCGCGCGGACGGCGCGGCCGTCCTCCCGGCCCGCCTGCGGGGCCCGGGCCAGGCGGCGCAGGGCGCGGGCCACCTTGGCCGGGCCGCGCATGGGCGGGACCGGGCCGGGGAGGGCGTGGGGCGGGATGCGGTGCAGCGCCGCGAGCAGCCGGGCGGCCTCCTCCCAGGGGGCCTCCTGGGGGCGCTCCGGGTCCACGGGGGCGCCGTAGGGCCAGAGGGAGACGGCACGGCCGTGGACGGCCCCGGTGCGCAGCGGGGGCAGCAGCACCCCGGCGAGGGCGCCGGAGCCGGCGAGCCGGATCCGGGCGGCGAGGGCCTCCGGGTCGCTGCCGGGGGCGTGCGCCTTGGCGACGGCGTCCCCGCAGCGGACGACGGTCCCGTCGGGGCGGTCGGCGATCAGCTCGTACGGCCGCCCGGGGCCGCCGCCGCGCGCCCAGGAGGCGAGGGCGGCGGGCAGGGGGGCGGGCAGCGGGAGGGCGCTCACGCGGCGCCCGGGGCCTCGGATGCGGCGGGGGCCTCCGGTACCGCCACGGGGGTGGACGGTGGGCCCGGTACCGGCACGGGGGCGGACGGGGACCCCGGTACGGCCACGCGGGCGAACGGGGCTCCCGGTACCGCGACGAATGCGGATGGGGCTCCCGGTACGGGCACGGGGGCGGACGGGGTTCCCGGTGCGGGCACGGGGGCGGACGGGGTTCCCGGTGCGGGCACGGGGGCGGACGGGGACTCCGGTACGGGCACGGTGGTGGACGGGGCTCCCGGTGCGGGCACGGGGGCGGACGGGGTTCCCGGTGCGGGCACGGGGGCGGACGGGGGCTCCAGTACCGCCACGGGGGCGAACGCGGGCTCGGGCGCCGGTCCGGCGGCGGGGGCCTGGGCATGCGCCGGTGTGGGGGCGGTGGGGCTCTGCGCCGGCCGGGGCGGGGCCGGGGTAGGGGGGTGCTCGTGTGCCATGGGGTCTCCCGTCGTCCGGGACGAGGCTACGACGCCCGGCGGGCCGGCGAAAGAAAAGGGTGCTGCCCGTCCGACTCCCCAGTCGTACGGGCAGCACCCTTCACCTGCCGTCCGTCGTCGAGCCCCCGTCCCCACGGGGTCCGACAGGCCGATGTCCCGGCCCGGGCCGCTCTCCCGGGCCCGGGGCGCCGCTCAGCGCCCCAGCATCACACCCACGGACGACGCCTGTGCCACCACCTGGTCGAAGCCTCCGAAGAGGAAGAGCAGGAGGGCGGCCAGGGGAAGGACCATGGCCGCGGCCACCAGCGGGTGGCGCGTACCGGACTCATGGCTGTGGAACGCGAATGCCTTGCGTCCCTGCCGAGCGATGTCCGCCATGGTCCTCTCCCTGTCGTTTGGCAGCGGCGGGCTCGTGACCTCGGGGGACGAGTGCGCCACCCGCCGCTTGTCTTCAACACTAGGCCGCCGGAAGGTCCCTGGCCTCATGCCCTCGTACCCCTTGACGGGCCTACGGGAGGATGAGGAGGAGGCCCGCGGAGTACTCCCCTGGGTGGAGACCGCCCTGCCGTCCTGGGGGTCTTCCCCGAGGGGATGACCGGAGGGTAGTGACTTCGCTCACTTCCGTCACTCCCTGCACACACGTGTCCTCGTAAGGGCTGGGGGCGGCCTTCCGTGCCCGCGACCGGCGCTCCACTGCCGAGACGGCCCCGCCAGGGGCCCGCTCCGGCCCCAATCCCCTTGACCCGAGAGCCGTTTGGGCGCCGGGACGGGCGGCGGCCCGCGGCGGGCCGATCCGGCCGGGACACCCTCAAGTGGCCTGCCCCGCACTGACAATCGAATCCCCCGGCGAGGGCGCGGCCTCTGAGCGCTCGTGCCGGATGGTCCGTAAGCTGTGCCAGGTCAACAGGACGACCGGTCAGCGGGGTGGACATGGCGATGATGCGGCTCCGGCGCGAGGACCCGCGTGTCGTCGGCTCGTTCAGACTGCACCGGCGGCTCGGCGCCGGCGGTATGGGCGTGGTCTACCTGGGCTCGGACCGGCGCGGTCAGCGCGTCGCGCTGAAGGTGATCCGGCCGGATCTGGCCGAGGATCAGGAGTTCCGCTCCCGCTTCGCCCGCGAGGTGTCCGCCGCGCGGCGGATCCGCGGCGGGTGCACCGCGCGGCTGGTGGCCGCCGACCTGGAGGCCGAGCGCCCCTGGTTCGCCACGCAGTACGTGCCCGGCCCCTCCCTGCACGACAAGGTGGCCGAAGAAGGCCCCCTGACGGCCGCGCAGATCGCCGCGATCGGGGCCGCGCTCTCCGAGGGGCTCGTCGCGGTGCACGAGGCCGGGGTGGTCCACCGGGACCTGAAGCCCTCGAACATCCTGCTCTCCCCCAAGGGTCCGCGGATCATCGACTTCGGCATCGCCTGGGCGACCGGGGCGAGCACCCTGACCCACGTGGGCACCGCCGTCGGCTCCCCCGGCTTCCTCGCGCCCGAACAGGTGCGCGGCGCCACCGTCACCCCGGCGACGGACGTCTTCGCGCTCGGCGCCACCCTGGCCTACGCGGCGACCGCCGATTCGCCCTTCGGGCACGGCAGTTCCGAGGTCATGCTGTACCGCGTGGTGCACGAGGAGCCCCATCTGGTGGGGGTGCCCGACGCGCTGGCCCCGCTGGTGCGGGCCTGTCTGGCCAAGGACCCCGAGGAGCGGCCCACCACGCTCCAGCTGTCGATGCGGCTGAAGGAGATCGCCGCCCGCGAGGCGCACGGGCTGGGCGACGGGCGGCCGCCCGCGCAGCGGGTCCGTGCCGACCGGCCCGTGGGGCGGTCCGCCGACCAGACCGCCCTGTACACCGAATACAACGCGGAACGCCGTACCGGGGGCGGCGCCACTCCCGCGCCCCGGGAGCGGGCTCCGCAAGGGGGTCCGTCCTCGCGGCCCTCGTCCCCGCGCAATCCCGGGTCCACGGCGGGCCGTACGGGTGGCGGCGGCCGCCCGGGACCGCGTACGACCGGGACGGGGCGCCGGCCGCCCCGGCCGGACCCGAAGCTGCTGCGCCAGCGGCTGATCGTGTTCGTCGTGGTGACGCTCCTGGTGGCGCTGGGCATCGCCCTGGCGCAGAAGCTCTAGGAGCTACGGGAGCGCGCCGGGCTCCGGGCCCCGGACGGGGCCCGGAGCGCTGTCAGGAGCGGCTGCCCGCCACCGCGTAGAAGGCGACGGCCGCGGCCGCGCCCACGTTGAGCGAGTCCACTCCGTGCGCCATGGGGATGCGCACCCATTCGTCGGCGGCGACCAGCGCCTGGGTGGTCAGGCCCTCGCCCTCGGCGCCGAGCATCAGCGCGACCCGGTCCTGGGCCTCGGGGACGGCCCGTTCGATGGGCGTGGCCTTCTCGTGCGGGGTGAGGGCGAGCAGCCGGAAGCCCGCCTCCCGTACTGAGTCCAGGCCCTTGGGCCAGGCGTCGAGACGGGCGTAGGGGACGGAGAACACCGCGCCCATCGACACCTTCACCGAGCGGCGGTAGAGCGGGTCCGCGCAGTCGGGCGACAGCAGGACGGCGTCCATCCCGAGGGCGGCGGCGCTGCGAAAGATGGCCCCGATGTTGGTGTGGTCGTTGACCGCCTCCATGACGGCCACCCGGCGGGCCGAGGCCAGCAGTTCGCCGGCCGTGGGCAGCGGCTTGCGCTGCATCGAGGCGAGGGCGCCGCGGTGCACGTGGTAGCCGGTGACGCGTTCGGCGAGGTCCGGGCTGACGGCGTAGACCGGGGCCGGGAGCTCGTCGATGACGTCGCGCATGACGTCGACCCACTTGGCGGAGAGCAGCATCGAGCGCATCTCGTACCCGGCGTCCTTGGCGCGTCTGATGACCTTCTCGCCCTCGGCGATGAAGAGGCCTTCGGCGGGCTCGCGACGGCGCCGGAGTTCGACGTCGGTCAGGCCCGTGTAGTCGCCGAGGCGCGGGTCGTCGGGGTCTTCGATGGTGATGAGATCAGCCACAGGGTGATACTGCCTTGTCCTGGGTGCGGTGCCAACGGCCTGTCAGGCGCTGGTGGTGGGCGGGGTGCCCGCGGTGCCCGGGGGGTTCACGCGGACGACCTCGCCGATGACGATGACCGCCGGCGGGCGGACCCCTTCGGCGCGCACGGTCTCGCCGACCGTGGCCAGGGTGGCGTCCACCCGGCGCTGGGCGGCGGTGGTGCCCTCCTGGACGACCGCCACCGGGGTGTCGGCGCCGCGGCCGTGCCGCACCAGGGCCTCGGCGATCAGGCCGATCTTGTCGACGCCCATGAGGACCACCAGGGTGCCGGTGAGCTTGGCGAGGGAGGCCCAGTCCACGAGGGAGCGCGGGTCGTCGGGGCCGACGTGGCCGCTGACGACGGTGAACTCGTGCGCCACGCCGCGGTGGGTGACGGGGATGCCCGCGGCGCCGGGCACGGAGATGGAGCTGGAGATGCCGGGCACCACCGTGCACGGGATGCCGGCCTCGGCGAGGGCCTGGAGCTCCTCCATGCCGCGTCCGAAGACGTACGGGTCGCCGCCCTTGAGCCGGACCACGGCCTTGCCGGCCTTGGCGTGCTCGATCAGCGCGTTGTTGATGGCCTCCTGGGCCATGAACCGGCCGTACGGGATCTTCGCGGCGTCGATGACCTCGACGTGCGGCGGGAGCTCGTCGAGGAGGTCGCGGGGGCCGAGCCGGTCGGCGATGACCACGTCGGCCTCGGCGAGCAGGCGCCGGCCGCGGACCGTGATCAGGTCGGGGTCGCCGGGGCCGCCGCCGACGAGGGCGACGCCCGGCTCGCCCTTGTGGCGGTGGGCGGGGGCGGTCAGCGTGCCGTCGCGCAGGCCCTCGACGACGGCGTCGCGGACGGCGGCCGAGCGGCGGGGGTCGTTGCCGGTCAGCACGGCGACGGTGACGCCCTCGACGCGGCCGGTGGCCGGGGTCCAGGCGGTGGCGGCGGAGGCGTCGTCGGCGCGCACGCACCAGACGCGCTCGCGCTCGGCCTCGGCGGAGATCCGCTCGTTGTCCTCGCGGTTCTGCGTGGCGATCAGGGCGTACCAGGCTCCGGCGAGGTCACCGTCCTGGTAGCGGCGGCGCTCCCAGCGGATCTCGCCGGTCTCGGCCATGGCGTCCACGGAGGGGGTGGCGGAGGGGGAGATCAGCAGGACGTCGGCGCCGGCCGCGATGAGGGCGGGAAGGCGGCGCTGGGCGACCTGGCCGCCGCCGATGACGACGACGCGGCGCCCGGCCAGGCGGAGTCCTACGGGGTAGGCGGGGTGTGCCGGGTTTGCCATGGCGGATGCGGCTCCTGATGCGGCGGGGATCGACGAGGCCGCTGCTACGTCGGAGCGGCTGGGGTGACGTGCGGTTTTCCGGTGTCCGGGTCCACGATACGACCCGCCGCGGCTGCGTTCCCGGCGGGGCCCGGGGTCCGGACACCGCTCGGCGGGGCCCGGGGCACCGCCCGGCGGGGGCGGTGGAACCGGCCCCGCCGACGGCCGGGGTTACTTCTCCGTCACGCCCGCCGAGTCGAAGGTGGCGACCTCGTGCATGGCGCGGGCCGCGCTCTGGACCAGGGGCAGGGCCAGCAGGGCACCCGTGCCCTCGCCGAGGCGCAGGTCCAGGTCGATCAGCGGGCGCAGGCCGAGCTTGTTCAGGGCGGCGACGTGGCCCGGCTCCGCGCTGCGGTGCCCGGCGATGCAGGCCGACAGGGCCTCGGGGGCGATGGCGCGGGCCACCAGGGCGGCCGCGCCGGCGCTGACGCCGTCCAGGATGACCGGCGTACGCAGCGAGGCGGCGCCCAGCAGCAGGCCGACGATCGCCGCGTGCTCCAGACCGCCGATGGCCGCCAGGACACCGACCGGGTCCGCCGGGTCGGGCTGGTGGAGCTCCAGGGCCCGCCGGACGACCTCGACCTTGCGGGCGTGGGTCTCGTCGTTGATGCCGGTGCCGCGGCCGGTGACCTCGGCCGGGTCGACACCGGTGAACACCGAGATGAGGGCGGCGGACACCGTGGTGTTCGCGATGCCCATCTCGCCGGTGAGCAGGGCCTTGTTGCCCGCCGCGACCAGGTCGCGGGCGGTCTCGATGCCGACCTCGATGGCCGCGACGGCTTCCTCGCGGGTCATGGCCGGGCCGGTGGAGAGGTCGGCGGTGCCGGGACGCACCTTGCGGGGCAGCAGGCCCGGGGTGGCGGGCAGGTCGCCCGCGACGCCGACGTCGATGACGCAGACCTCGGCGCCGACCTGGTTGGCGAAGGCGTTGCAGACCGCGCCGCCGCCGAGGAAGTTGGCCACCATCTGGAGGGTGACCTCCTGCGGCCACGGCGTGACGCCCTGGGCGTGGACCCCGTGGTCACCGGCGAAGATCGCGACGGCGGCCGGCTCCGGGATCGGCGGGGGGCAGACCCGGGAGAGGCCGCTGAGCTGGGCCGAGAGGATTTCGAGCATGCCCAGGGCCCCGGCGGGCTTGGTCATGCGCTTCTGCCGCTCCCAGGCCTCGCCGAGCGCCTTGGCATCGAGCGGGCGGATGCTGGCGACCGTCTCGGAGAGCAGGTCGTGCGGCTCCTCGCCGGGCAGCGCGCGGCGCCCGTACGTCTCCTCGTGCACGACCCAGGACAGGGGGCGGCGCTGGGACCAGCCGGCCTGCGCGAGCTCGGGCTCCTCGGGGAACTCGTCGACGTAGCCAACGCACAGGTACGCGACGACCTCCAGGTGCTCGGGGAGGCCGAGGGCGCGGACCATCTCGCGCTCGTCGAAGAAGCTGACCCAGCCGACGCCGAGGCCTTCGGCGCGGGCGGCGAGCCAGAGGTTCTCGACGGCGAGGGCGGAGGAGTACGGGGCCATCTGCGGCTGGGTGTGCCGGCCGAGGGTGTGGCGGCCGCCGCGCGTGGGGTCGGCGGTGACGACGATGTTCACCGGGGTGTCGAGGATGGCCTCGATCTTGAGTTCCTTGAACTGCTTCGCCCGGCCCTTGGGCAGCGACTTGGCGTAGGCCTCGCGCTGGTGCTGGGCGAGCTCGTGCATCGTCCGGCGGGTCTCGGCGGAGCGGATGACGACGAAGTCCCAGGGCTGCGAGTGGCCGACGCTGGGCGCCGTGTGGGCGGCCTCCAGGACGCGGAGCAGCACCTCGTGCGGGATGGGGTCGGTGCGGAAGCCCTTGCGGATGTCGCGGCGCTCGCGCATGACGCGGAGCACGGCCTCGCGCTCGGCGTCGTCGTACGCGGGGGCGGGCTCGCCCGCCTGGACGGGCTGGGGAGCCGGGACGGGCTCCGCTGCGGGGGCGGCGTCTTCGGGGGCCTGCGGGGCGTCGGTGGCCTCGGGGGCCTCCTGGAGCTCGTGGGGCTGCTGGGCCTCCGGGAGCTCCTGGGCCGCCGGGGCTTCGGGGGTCTGGGCGGGGGCGGCCGGGCCGACGGGCTCGGCGGCGTCGGCGGGCTCGGCGGGCTCCGCCGGGGCGGCCGCGAGCGGCTCGGCGGCGGCCTGCGGTCCGGGCTCGGCCGGTACGTCGACGGGCTCGGCCGGGGCCGGCTCGGCGGCGGGCTGCACCACCGTTTCCGCGGCTGCGACCGGGGCCTCGACGGCGGCCGGTTCCGCGACGGCGGGCTCGGCGACGGCGGGCTCGGCGACGGCGGGCTCCACGGCCTCGGCCGGCTCCGGCTCGGCGGGGGCTTCGGCCTCGGGGGCCTGCGGGGCGGCCGGGGCCTCGGGGGCCTGCGGCTGCTCGGCCGGGGCGGGCTCGGCCGCCTCGGGAGCGGCTTCGGCGGCGGGCTCGGAGGCCGGGACGGGCTCCGGGGACACCGGCTCCGGGGCGGCCACGGCAGCGTCCGCCGCGGACTCGGCGGCCCACGGCGTACCCGGCTGCGGCGGGATCTCGGCGGACTGCGCGGCGGGGGCCTCGGGCTGCGGGACGTCCAGGTACTCGGGACCGACGGTCGGCGGGCCCGCGTGCCCGACCGGTACCGGCGCCTGCGCCACGGGGGCGGCGGCGGGCTCGGCCACCGGCTCGGCGGCGGGCACGGGCAGCGGCTCCGGCTGGGCCACCGGCTCGGCGGTCGCCACCGGCACCGGCTCGGGCGCCACGGCAACGGGAGCAGCAACGGGAGCGGGAGCGGCAACGGGAGCGGGCGCCGCGGCCGGGGCGGGGATCACGGGAGCGGCCGGCGACGCGGCGGGGCCCCGGTCCGCGAGGGAGCGTACGACGCCGGTGGCCTCGGGCACGGGCGGGCCCATGTGCAGCGGCCGCCGGGACGGGGTCGCGGGAGCCGCGGCCGGTACCTGCTCGGCGGCCGGCGGGACCACGAGGCCGCCGAGGTCGAGGGCGCCGCTGTCGCGGCCGCCGGCCTCGTGCGCGCCGGCGCTGTACGCGGCGGCCTCGGCGTAGGCGTCGGGGTGCCCGGCGCCGGCGTACGAGGGATCGGCGTACGAGCCGTCGGGGAAGCCGGGCTGCGCGGGCGCGCCGGGCTGCTGGGGCGCGGGGTAGCCGCCCTCGGCGTAGCCCTGTTCCGGGAAGCCGGGGTGCCCGGGCTCGGGGTACCCGGCCACGGCGGCCTGCGGGTAGGGCGCGAAACCGGTTTCGGAGCCGGGGCCACCGGGGAAGTCGGACGGGAAGGCCGGCACCGGCGGGACCACCTGGGGGTCGCTCCAGGAGCCCTGACCGCTCGGCATCAGCAGCAGTTCCTCGTCCTCCGCCTCGGCGGGGTCGTCCACGAGGTCCTGGAAGGCGTAGCCCGCCGGGGGCTGGGGGGGCAGCGGCGGCAGGGGCGGGACCGGAGCGGGGATGCCCTGCTGCTGATCCACCATGCCCGCGTTGTCCGGGTGGCCCTCGCCCGGAACCTGGCCGGTGTCAGTCATGCGTACCCCTCGCCCATCGGTGTTGCCTCTTCGATCGCCCGGTCGCCCGCAGGCCCGCCGTGCGGAGTTCGCCGTGCGGGGCTGCCGTGCGGTCGCGACGCCTGGCGCGCGCCCGCACAACAACTCCTGAGCATTGTCGCGCTCGTCGGCCGTCGTGTCGGCCAGAAATCGGCACGGTCCGCTGTGGACTGCGCCACGTCGCGCGTCCTGCGGGCAGTACGACGATCGGCCAGCCTACCCCGGGCTCCGCGCTAGCGGTTCGCGGGGCGCTCGGCTGCCAGCAGGAACACCACGGAACGCTCCTGTTCGGTCCAGGTCCGGGTGTCGAGGCCCACGGACTGGAGGAGGGCGCATTCGACGGCGTACCCGTGTTCGGTGAGGGTCCGTCCGATGGCCTCGGCCTCGTCGCGCGTGGAGGCGTGGCTGACGATCCGTTCGGGACGCCGGTCGGCGACGGCGGCGACGACCTCGGCGCCTCCTCCGCCGACGCGTACGACGTCGGGCTCGGGGAGGTTCTCCAGTACGTGCGGGGCGCGTCCGTGGACGACCTGGAGCTGGAGCCCGCGCTCCCGGGCGGCGGCCGCGACGCCTTCGCAGGCGCGGGGATCGGCGTCCACCGCGATGACGGCGGCGCCGAAGGCCGCGGCGTCCACGGCGAGGGCTCCGGAGCCGGTGCCGATGTCCCAGACGAGGTCGCCGGTACGGGGCCCGAGGCGGGCGAGCTGGGCGGCGCGCAGCGGCGCCGACTCCCCCTCCCCCACCGGTTCTCCCGCGCCGGAGCCCGGCCGCGCCCAGCCGCGGGGGGCGGGGGGCTGCGGGCCCTGGCCGAGCAGCCAGCCCGGTTCGGCGGTGGCGGAGACCTGGCCGGCGCCGCCGATGACGATGACCACGTTGGGGTCGCGCCAGCTGTGGTCGGCGGCCTTGTCGGAGGTGAGGACGGTGACGCGCTCGCGGTCGGTGCCCAGTTCCTCGCAGATGACGAAGGTGCGGTGGACTCCGTCGAGCAGCAGGGCGAGTTCGGCGGGTCCGGCGCCGGGCGAGGTGAGGACGGCGACCTTGCTGTGGGCGCGGCAGACGTTCACGGCCCGGCGCAGGGTGCGCGGGTGGGCGACGACCACCTGGGCGTCGTCCCAGGGCATTCCGGCGCGGGCGAAGGCGGCGGCGACGGCGGAGACGGCGGGGACGACCTCGACCTCCAGGCCGTGCTCCGGAGCGCGCAGGGTGCGTACGACGCCGAAGAAGCCGGGGTCCCCGTCCGCGAGGACGACGGCGGTGCCGCGGTGTCCGGCGATGCGGCGGGCGGCGAGGCCGAGGCTGCCGAGGCGGATGCGTTCGGCGCCGGGCGGGACTTCGGGGAGCGCGAGGTGGTGGGCGGCGCCGGCCACGAGGGTGGCGGCGCCGAGCGCGGACCGTGCGGCCGCGGTCAGGGGTGAGCCGTCCCAGCCGATCACCGTGACCCGGTCGGCCATCGTCGTCAGTCTCCTGGGGTGGGGGCGGGCGCAGCTTCGTCGGGGTCCGGCACGGTGAGACTACCTGGTCATCGGGTCAGTTCCAGTGGGCGCCGATGGCGTGGCCGGTCACGTCGCCCTGCCGCGCGGAGGCGTATCCGGCGTGCCGGTCCGGGAGTCCGCGACCGGTGTCGTGGCCGCTCTCGTATCCGCTGTCGTAACCGCTGTGACCCTCGTACCCGTAGTCGTCGTCGGCGTCGTCGAGGTCCTCGGGGACCAGGCCCCAGACGATGACGTCGGTGCGGGTGTCGGTCCAGCTGCCGTCCGCCGCCTGGGTCCGTACTATCCCGGCGTTGCGCAGGACGCCTTCGCTGACGCAGCCGATCTTCTGCGCGACCTGCTGGGAGGCGGTGTTGTCGGCGGCGGTGCGCAGTTCGAAGCGTTCGAAGCCCCGGTCGCGGAAGAGCCATTGGGCGACGGCGAGGACGGATTCGCTGGCGTAGCCCTCGCCGCGGGCCCAGGGGGCGGTGACGTAGCCGACCTCGGTGGTGCGGGTGCGCCAGTCGGTGTTCTGGAGGTGGACGATGCCGACGAGGCGCTGGGTGAGGAACTCGGTGACGGCGAAGACGATGCCGCGGCCGCTGGTGCGTTCGGCGTGGGACTGGCGGGTGGCCCAGGCGTGGGCGTCGGTGTGGGTGTAGGGGTGGGGGGCCGAGGTCCAGGCGGTGACCTGTTCGTCGTTCATCATCTCGGCGAGGGCGGTGACGTCCTCTTCCTCGAAGGCGCGCAGCACCAGCCGGTCCGTGCTGATGGTGACGTCCGGGAAGGTGGTAGTCATGCGCAGCTCCATGCCTGAGACCGTGGGGCGACCGTGGTGCGGGACCGTTTCGTGCGGGTCGTAGGCCACAGCATGCAGCATCGGCCGGGGGATGTGCAGGGCCGGGCTTGCCCGGAGGCGGGCAGGCCGCCGCGCGGCTGCGGCCCCGCACGGCCCGGGGGCTGTGCGGGGCCGGGACCGCGGCGTCCACCAGGCGGTTCCCGTCAGGGAGGGGGCCGCCGGGCGGGGGCGTCGGCGGGTGTCGCCGGGGCGGGGGTCAGGCGCCGGGGGTCAGGCGCCGGGGGTCAGGCGCCGGGGGTCAGGAGGCGGCCGGGGCGCCGAAGGCGGGGACGACCGAGCCCTGGTACTTGTCCTGGATGAACTTCTTGACCTCGTCGGAGTTCAGGAGCTTGGCGAGCTTCTGGATGCGCGGGTCGTTCTGGTTGCCGTCCTTGACCGCGAGGAAGTTGGCGTACGGGTTGCCCTCGGCCTTCTCCAGGATCAGGGCGTCCTTGGCCGGGGCGAGGTGGGCCTCGATGGCGTAGTTGCCGTTGATGACGGCGGCGTCCACGTCGTTCAGGGCGCGCGGGACCGTGGCGGCCTCCAGCTCCTTGAACTCCAGGCCCTTCTTGTCGGTGATGTCGGAGAGCTTGGCGTTGGTGCCGACGCCGTCCTTGAGGGTGATCAGGTTGTTCGCGGCGAGCAGCTGGAGCGCGCGGCCCTCGTTGGTGGTGTCGTTGGGGACGGCGACGGTCTGGCCGGCCTTGAGGTCCGTGAGGGCCTTGACCTTCTTGGAGTAGAGGCCGAGGGGCTCCAGGTGCACGTTCACCACGGGGACGATCGTGGTGTGGTTCTTCTTGTTGAAGTCGTCGAGGTAGGGCTTGTGCTGGAAGTAGTTGCCGTCGACCTGGCCCTGCTGGGTGGCGGTGTTGGGCAGGACGTAGTCCGTGAACTCCTTCACCTCCAGCTTGAGGCCGGCCTTGGCGGCGAGGTTGTCCTTGACGAACTTCAGGATGTCGGCGTGCGGGGTCGGGGAGGCCGCGATGACCAGCGGCTTGCTCTCGTCGACCTTGCCGCCGTCGGCCTTGGCCGTCGACGGGTCCGAGGAGCTGCCGCAGGCCGTGAGGCCGAGGGCGAGCGCGGCGGAGGCGGCGGCGAAGGCGGTGAGCTTGATGTTCTTGCGCACGAAGAGTGCCTTTCTAGCGGTACGGGTCCCGGGGGGACCCGCTGGTGGTGGCCCAGGCACGACAAGTGCGGGCTTTTCTGTGGGGAGGTTCAGGCTGTCCGGCCGCGGCGGGCGAGGACGCGGACCACGCCGTCACCGATGAGCTGGATCACCGTGACGAGGGCGATCAGCACGAGGACGGTGGCGACCATGAAGCCGGTCTCGAACCGCTGGAAGCCGTAGGTGATGGCCTTGGATCCGAGTCCTTCGCCGCCGACCGCGCCGGCCATGGCGGAGTAGCCGACCAGGGTGATCACGGTGGTGGTGACGGCGGCGACCAGGGAGGGCAGGGCCTGCGGGAGCAGGACCTTGCCGACGAGGGTCGGGATGCCGCCGCCCATGGACTCGACGGCTTCGATCAGGCCGTGGTCGACCTCGCGCACGGCCGTCTCGACGAGCCGGGCGAAGAAGGGGACGGCGCCGATCGCGAGCGGGACGATCATGGCGGTGGGGCCGATGAAGGTGCCGACGACGGCGGTGGTGACCGGGATCAGGAAGATCAGCAGGATGATGAACGGCAGCGAGCGGCCGATGTTCACGATCACGCCGAGGACCTTGTTGACCGGCTGGTTCTGGAGCAGGCCGCCCTTGTCGGTGAGGACGAGGAGGATGCCGATGGGCAGGCCGCCGAGGACGGTGACCAGGGTGGACCAGAGCACCATGTAGAGGGTGTCGTACGTGCCCTGGGTGAGCAGGGGCTGCATCTCGGACCAGGTCACTTGGCACCATCCTCGACCAGTGCGGCCAGTTCGTTCTCGATCGCGCCGGCGGCGTCCTCGTCCTCGACGACGTTCACCTGGAGGCCCTGCTCGCGCAGGAAGCCGACGGGCACGACGTTGTCCTCGTAGCGGCCGGGCAGTTCGATGCGCATCCTTCCGATCTGGCGGCCGGCGACGGTGTCCATCGCGGCGCCCAGGATCGAGATGTCGATGTTGTAGGTGCGCGACAGCTGCGAGATGACCGGCTGGGTGGCGGCCTCGCCGTGGAAGGTGACGTCGACGACGGTGCGGTCGGGGCCGGTGGCGGCGCCGCTGACCGGGAAGAGTTCGGCGGCGAGCTCGGAGCCCGGGGTGGCGAGCAGTTCGGCGACGGTGCCGGACTCGATGACCTTGCCCCGCTTCATCAGCGCGGCGGAGTCGCAGACGGCCTTGACCACGTCCATCTCGTGCGTGATGAGCAGGACGGTCAGGCCGAGCTGCTGGTTGAGGTCGCGCAGCAGCTGGAGGATCGAGCGGGTGGTCTCGGGGTCCAGGGCGCTGGTGGCCTCGTCGGAGAGGAGCACCTTGGGGTCGCCGGCCAGGGCGCGGGCGATGCCGACGCGCTGCTTCTGGCCGCCGGAGAGCTGGCTGGGGTAGGCCTTGGCCTTGTCGGCGAGGCCGACGAGGTCGAGGAGTTCCAGGGCCTTGCGGGAGCGCTCGCGGCCGGAGACGCCGAGGATCTCCAGGGGCAGCTCGATGTTGGCCTGGACGGTGCGCGAGGACAGCAGGTTGAAGTGCTGGAACACCATGCCGATGCGGCTGCGGGCCTCGCGCAGGTCCTTGCCGGCGCGGCGGCCGCGGCCGGCCAGCGCGGTGAGGTCGACGCCGTCGACGGTGACCGTGCCGGTGGTGGGGCGCTCCAGCAGGTTCACGCAGCGGATGAGGGAAGACTTGCCGGCGCCGCTCTGGCCGATGACTCCGTAGACCTCGCCCTCGCGGACGTGCAGGTCGACGCCGTCCAGGGCGGTGACCTCGCGGCCACGGGACTGGTAGACCTTCGTGAGGCCCGATGTGGTGATCACAGGAATTCCGTCGCTGTCGAGTGCACGGCGTGCGGGTGCCGTGCACGGGGCAAACATCTGGGACGCGATACGGGCCGAACCGTGGGAAACGGATGGTGTCGACGCGTGCGCGGGGCAGGAGCGGTCCGTAGGGGCGGTCAGCGGGTGACGGCTGCTGCGGAGCGGCTCGGCCGGTCTCGCTTCGGGGCGCGAGACTGCAGGTGGGGGCCCTCAGAAGGCGCGCATTCGACACATACAACGAGCACCGGGCGTCATCGTCGCCTCGGTCGCAAGGGTGCGGCTGCTCGTCGTGGTCATGGGCCCAAGTAAAGCAGACCTGATGACTCACCGATCAATGTTGTCCGCATAGCGGACGGATTCCGACCGCAATACGGACAACAGCGGTCAGCGTCAGCCGTGCGTCTCAAGCGTCACTCCATCCTCCCCGACCAGTGCGGACACGGCCGAGAGGTCCCTGACGACCACGTCCGCGTCGAGTCCGGCGGCCGGGTGCGTTGTGGTCAAGGCCACGGTCACCATCCCGGCCGCCCGGCCCGCCGCCAGGCCCGCGGGGGCGTCCTCGAAGACCACGCAGCGGGCCGGATCGACGCCCAGGCGCCGGGCGGCGAGCAGGAAGGGCTCCGGGTCGGGCTTGCCGCGGGTGACGTCGTCGGCGCTCACCAGCTCGGGGCAGTCGATGCCCACCTCCCGCAGCCGGGCCTCGGCCAGCGGGCGGGTGGCCGAGGTGACGACGGCCCAGCGGCCGGCCGGGAGCGCGTTCAGCAGTTCCTTGGTGCCGGGGAGCAGGACGACGCCGCCGGACACGTCCTCGACCTCCAGCGCCTGGATGCGGGCCAGCGCCTCCCGGCGCCGCCCGGCGGGGAGCAGCTCGGCGATGATTTCGGCGGCGGGGCGGCCGTGCAGCTCGGCCCGGGCGAAGTCCTCGTCGGAGATCCCTTCCTCCCGGGCCCAGCGGGTCCAGCAGCGGTGCACCGATTCCATGGAGGAGACGAGCGTTCCGTCGTTGTCGAACAGCAGGGCCTCGGCGTGCAGCTTCATGCCTTCCAGGAAAGCCCGGGGCGAGGGGTGAGCGCATCGGGTCTTTCGGCCCGTAATACCCTCGCTGCATGCTCGACGCC
The DNA here is from genome assembly GCF_042890765.1 of Streptomyces sp. NPDC002032. Classification (NCBI taxonomy): domain Bacteria; kingdom Bacillati; phylum Actinomycetota; class Actinomycetes; order Kitasatosporales; family Streptomycetaceae; genus Streptomyces; species Streptomyces sp. NPDC002032. The sequence goes on from NZ_JBIASM010000009.1 coordinate 230,052, forward strand.
CTGACGGTCGCCATCGGCGCCGCCGCCCTCGCCCTCGCCGTCTGGTGCGGCCACGCCGCCTGGCGGGACCAGCCGACCAAGGACTGGCACTTCATCGGCATGGCCGTGGTGACCGTACTGGCCCTGGTCCAGCTGGTGGTCGGAGTGGTGCAGCTGGCCCGGGGCGAGAAGCCGGAGCAGGGCTCGGTGCTCTTCGTGGCCTATCTGATGGGCGCCCTCGCGGCGGTCCCGGCCGCCGGAATGCTCTCGCTCAGCGAACGGACCAAGTGGGGTTCGGTGACGGTGGCCGCGGGCGCGGTCGTCCTCGCCGTCCTCGAAGTACGGCTCTACGACATCTGGGGATCCACCGGTGCCTGACACGACGACCGAGACCGAGACGGGGACCGGCGCCGCCGGGCGGGGGCGGCTGGTCTCCGGACCGGGGCTGCTGCTGGTGTGGCTCTACGGGGTGATGGTGGTCGGCGCCGTATCGCGTTCGGCCTACCAGATCTCCACCGAGTTCGACCGGGCCCCGCTGGCGTACGCGCTGTCCGGTGCGGCGGCCCTGGTCTACGCCTTCATCACGTACTCGCTGGTGCGCGGCGGGGAGCGGGCCCGCCGGGCGGCGCTGGTGTGCTGCGCGGCCGAACTGGCGGGGGTGCTGGCCGTCGGGACCTGGACGCTGGTGCGGCCCGACTCCTTCCCCGACGCGACCGTGTGGTCGGGCTTCGGGATGGGCTACCTGTTCATCCCGGTGATCCTCCCGGTGACGGGCATGCTCTGGCTCCGCCGCAAGCGCCAGGTGTAGGGCCGGACGGCCGGCCGCGTCCCCGGTGCTGCGCGCGGTGGGGGCGCGGCCGGGGCCTCAGGCGCTGACGGCGAAGTCGGCCGGCTCCGCGGCCTGCTTCTCCAGGATCACGAGGTGCACGCCGTCGGAGGCGGTGCGGTTGCCGACCTGCGCGTAGCCGGCCTTGCGGTAGAGGCGCAGGTTCGACTCGCTCTTGACGCCCGTGTGCAGGCGGAACCGGGTCGTGCTGCCGTGGCCCGCGAGTTCCGCCTCCACCGCGCGCAGCAGCCGGGCTCCGAGTCCGTGGCCCTGGAGGCGCGGGTGCACGCACAGTTTGGCGATGTCCGCCGTGCCGTCCTCGCCGGCGCTGCCGCGCACCGTGCCGACCACCTCGTCGCCGAGCCGGGCCACCAGCACGGTGTCCGCGGCCAGCTCCGCCTTGAGGGAGTCCAGGGACTGGGTGAGCGGCTGGATGAGGTAGTTGCCGTACAGCTCGGCCTCCCGCTGGAACGCCAGGTACTGCAGCTTGAAAATCTGCTCGGCGTCTTCGGCGGCCGCCGCCGAAATGGTCACGCTCATGCCCATGTGCGCATGCCTCCCGCTCACCTGGTGGCTCTCCGGTCTAACGCTCCCTTCCCCGCGGGCCAGGAGCCTCAACCTCTGCAGCCAGCATTCTGCGCAGACATCCCAGGCATCGGGAACGCACGGGTCCCAAACTTCCTTGTGAGATACCCAACTCTCCTGCGATTTCACGGTAGGTGAGGTCCCGGGGCGAGAGAAGTGCGCCCATCAGCTGCGGGCATCGCCCGGGCAACCGGGCGACCGCCGACCGCAGGGCCCGGTTCGCCTCGCCGTGCAGGAGGGCGTCCTCCGGCTCTCCGGCCGCCGCGGCGCGCGTGGGCGCCGCCGCGTACGGGACCTCGCGGCGGGTGCGGCGGCGGGCGAGCCGGGCCTCGGCGCGCACCGCCCGGCGCAGCCAGCGGGCGCGGCCGGTCGGGTCGGGGGCGCACGGCCCGCGCTCCAGCAGCCGCACCCAGACGGCTTGTTCCAGGTCGGCGGCGTCCACCCCGGCGGCGGGGGCTTCCGCGGCCGCCTCGGCGGAGAGCAGCGGGCCCAGCTCCTGGAGCAGGTCGGGTTCCTTCAGCAGGTCCATGCCGGGCGGGACGTACGGACGCGGCCCGGCGGTTTCCCCGCCGGGCCGGGCACACCCGTACGGGAACGGCGGGCTATCCGTTGACGCCCCGGCCCGGGCGGAAGGCCTCCGCCGCGAGGCGTCCGGTGTCCGGGTTGTCAGTGAAGATGCCGTCGACGCCCAGTTCGAAGTACCGCCGGAAGGCGCCGAAGGCGTCCCCGTACGCGTTGGGGTCGGTGCCCTTGCGGTACTCGGCCGGCAGGAAGGCGTTCTCGTTGCGCGCGGTGTAGGGGTGCAGCACCAGGCCGCGCGCGTGCGCGTCCTTGACCAGGGTGGTCGGCGGGCCGAGCCGGCCGTCGGCCGTGCGGGGCACGATCAGGTCCAGGGTCGGGCCGATGCCCTGGGCGAAGCCGGCGATCCAGCCCAGGCCCTCGGGCTTGACCAGATCGGCGACCGTACGGGGGTCCTTGGCCGCCTCGAAGTCCCAGGGCCGGGTGCCGGCCGCGCCGAGGAGCACCACGCGCGGGGCCGAGACCAGGCGGGAGAGCCGCTGGATGCTGGAGGGCTCGAAGGACTGGAGGAAGAGCGCGGCGTCGCGGCCGTCGCGCCCGTAGCGGCGCAGCAGCCGGGCGAGGGGCTCCTCCAGGCCGAGGCCCAGGCCCCGGAAGTAGCTGGGGTGCTTGGTCTCCACGTGCAGCCAGACCCGCTTGCCCCGCCGGCGGCCCTCCCGGTCGGCCCAGCGCAGCACCTCTTCGAAGGTGGGGACGTCCCAGCGGCCGTCGTAGAGGGTGTTGCGCTGGCGGACGGCGGGGATGCGCTCCTTGGCCCGCAGGGTCTTCAGCTCGGCGAGCGTGAAGTCCTCGGTGAACCAGCCCGTGACGGGGACCCCGTCGACGGTCTTGGTGGTGCGCCGGGGGGCGAAGGCGGGGTGGTCGGCGACGTCGGTGGTGCCGCCGATCTCGTTCTCGTGACGGCACACCAGATGGCCGTCCTTGGTGGGGACGAGGTCCTGTTCGATGACGTCGGCGCCGAGATCGAGGGCGAGCTGGTAGGAGCCGAGCGTGTGTTCGGGCCGGTACCCGCTGGAGCCCCGGTGGCCGATGACCGTCGGAACGGGGAGGTCGCGGTAGCCCCCCTCGCCGTGCCCGCCCCCGGCGGCCGCGGCGGAGGCGGTGCCCGCCGCCAGTCCGGTGATCCCCGTTCCGGCCGCCAGGACCGCCGCTCCCAGGACCGTGCGCCGCGCTGACCCACCCTGCGTCATGAGTGCCTCTCCTCGTTCCACAGCGGGCCCGGGGCCCGGGATCTCCGGGTCGCGCGGCCCGCCATCGGCGTGCCGATGATAGGCAAGGAGGGGTGGCGAGAGGGTGGGCGTGGCGGGAACATGGCGGAAACGTGCGTCAACACTGCGTATCCGACACGTGAACCCGATGTGCGATCAGCGGTGACCCGCGAGTATCGTCCTCACCTGCACTACCGTCGCGTGGTGCGAAACCGCTTTTCGATGCCGGAGGGCTCACGTTGTTCCGTACCGCGCTCATCAAAGCCACTGTCGGACCGGTCATGCGCCTGATCATCCGCACCAGGGTGGAGGGCATCGAGAACATTCCGGGCACCGGTCCGGTGATCCTGGCGGGCAATCACCTCACCTTCATCGACTCGATGATCCTGCCGCTGGTCTGCGACCGCACGGTCCACTTCATCGGCAAGGACGAGTACGTGACGGGCAAGGGCCTCAAGGGCCGCCTGATGGCGTGGTTCTTCACCGGCGCCGGCATGATCCCGGTGGACCGCGACGGCGCGAACGGCGGCGTCGCGGCGCTGATGACGGGGCGCAGGATCCTGGAGGAGGGCAAGATCTTCGGGATCTACCCCGAGGGCACCCGCTCCCCCGACGGCCGCCTGTACCGCGGCCGTACCGGCATCGCCCGGCTCACCCTGATGACCGGCGCCCCCGTGGTGCCCTTCGCGATGATCGGCACCGACAAGCTCCAGCCCGGCGGCGCGGGCATGCCGCGCCCGGGCCGGGTCACGGTCCGCTTCGGCGAGCCGATGGAGTTCTCCCGCTACGAGGGCATGGACCGCGACCGCTACGTGCTGCGCGCCGTCACCGACTCGGTGATGGCCGAGGTGATGCGGCTGTCCGGGCAGGAGTACGTGGACATGTACGCCACCAAGGCGAAGGCGGCCTGAGCCTGACCGGCGCTACTGCCGCTGGAGCGAGCGGCTGACGCCCGCCGCCGTGGTGGTGGCCAGGATCCAGCCGGTCACGATCAGCAGGTACGACAGCCACTGGTACCAGCCGCTCGGCGCGTAGGCGGATTCCTGGCCGAAGCCGACGATCGGCAGCATCAGGTCGATCGTGTAGAAGACGGCGTTGAAGTCCGGCGCCTCCCCCTCCTTCAGCGGCCGGGGCGCGTGCGCCGTGTACGCGAGGGAGCCGATGAGCAGCAGCGCGGCCAGCCAGGCCGCCGCGCGCAGCGGCCGGAAGCCGTAGCCGACGGTGACGTCCTGGAGGATCCCCCACAGCCGGGCGGCCCGGGGCAGGGTGCGGCGGTGGCGGCGCAGCTTGGCCAGTTGGACGGTGCGGGCGGCCGCCTCGTCGCCGGCCGTGCGGTAGGCCGCGGCGAGCTGTTCGTAGGCGTACGGGAGGTAGCCCGACTCCTCGCGCTCCAGCGCGGGCAGCCGCAGCGCGGCGGGCAGGTGCGGGGCGAGGGTGCGGTAGGTGAGCCCGTCGATGCGGATCTTCTCGGGCCAGGTGGCGCTGGGGACGTGCAGCAGCTCGAACTGCGAGCGGCGCAGGTTGACCAGCCCCTGGACCTGGTCGCAGCCGCGCAGCCACATCTCGCCGACGGCGCAGCTGGAGGCGCGCAGGGCGACGCCGCCGGGGGTCGCGAAGGAGGCGTACGAGAAGTTGAGCTGCCCGGGTATCCGGGAGCCGGTGAGGTTGACCGTCCCCCGGGCCTGCGCCCGGTAGGCGCGCAGGTCCGTCCCGACGGTCAGCTGTTCGGCGTGCAGCGCGATCCCGCCGGGGTTGAGCAGGCGGGCCCGGTCGAGGCTGACCTGGCCGCCGACGGTGGCGCCGTTGAGGCGCAGCTGGCCGTGCACGGTCAGGTCGTTCGCGATGATGTCGGTGCCGACCTCGACGTGGTTGAGCTGGAGCGGGGGCTCGTCCGCCGCCTCGCCCCGCGCCGGGCCGATCACCGCACCCTGGAGGAACAGGCCGCCGTCGATCTTCGCGCCCTGGAGCCGTACGGGGCCGGTGATGTGGCAGCAGGAGAGCCGCAGGACCACGTCGACGCGGACGGTGGCGGCGGTGAGGCCGGGCAGGGTGGAGTAGCCGAGGACCAGGGCCCTGAGTCGCGCTCCGTACATCCGGGGCGCCCCTTCGAACCAGCAGTCGCGCAGCCGGATGGGGTGGTCGACGGCCGCGTAGCGCAGGTCGAGGCTCCCGACGATCTTCGCGCCCTTGACCTTCAGGCCCGCGACCCGGCCCTCTTCCGCGGGGCCCGCGCCCAGCAGCAGGGCGCGCAGCACCTCGGCCCGGACGGTGCGCTCGGGGCCCCAGCCGGCCCCGTCCACGGAGCTGTCGTCGGGCCGTGCGCGGAAGTCGACGCTGTCACCGCGCGGGAAGGCGTCCCATACGCGGCGTTCGGCCGGGGTCAGATCGGTGATCTCCATCGCCGGGATGGTGTCCCGCCCGCCGACACGGTGTCAACCACGGGCGGGACGAACCTCCCTGGCGGTGCGTCAGTGCTCGATGCCGTCCTGGAGCTCCTGGCCCTTGAGCAGGAACCAGGCGGCCGCGGCGGTGGCCAGCAGGACGGCCGCGCCGACGCCCGAGGCGAGCCGCAGTCCGTCCACGAAGGCGTCCTGGGCGGCGCCCACCATCTGGGCGCCGGTCTGCGGGTCCAGTGCCTTGGCGGCCTCGACGGCTCCGCCGAGCGATTCGTGCGCCGCGTCGGCCGCCTCGGCGGACACCGAGGCGGGGGCGGTGAAGGACTGGTAGACGCCGGTCACCACGGAGCCGAGCAGGGCGATGCCGAGGGCCGCGCCGAGTTCGTACGCGGTCTCGGAGACGGCCGAGGCCGAGCCGGCCTGCTCCTTGGGGACGCTGGAGAGGATCACGTCGGCGGTGACGGTGAAGGAGAATCCGGCGCCGAGTCCGACGACGAGCAGGGCCGCGCCGAGCAGCGGGTAGCCGGTCTCCTTGTGGATCACCGTGAGGGCGGCGAGGGCCACCCCGATGGCCACGAGACCGCCGGTCACGATGACCCGGACCGAGTGCGCCCGGGCGCAGCGGCCCGCGACGAGGCCGGTGACCACCGCGCCGATGGCGGCGGGCAGTTCGGCCAGGCCGGCCTCCAGGGGGTCGCGGCCCTGGACCAGCTGGAGGAACTGGGAGAGGAAGAAGACCAGCCCGGAGAGGCCGAACACGGTCAGCAGATCGGCGAGGACCGCGCCGGAGAAGCCGCGGTGCTTGAAGAGCCGCATGTCCAGCAGCGGGGACGGCAGGCTGAACTGGCGCCGGACGAAGGCGTACAGGCAGCCTCCGCCGATGACGGCGGCGGCCCAGACGCCCCAGGTCAGGCCGTGCGTGGCGACTTCCTTGACGGCGTAGACCACACCGATGACGCCGATGAGGGACAGGGCGACGCTGACCAGGTCCCAGGGGCCGGCGACCGGGTTCTTGGACTCGGGCAGCAGCTTGATGCCGACGAGGACCAGGGCGGCCATCACCGGCAGGTTGATCAGGAAGACCGAGCCCCACCAGAAGTGCTGGAGCAGGACCCCGCCGACGACCGGCCCGACGGCCGCGCCGGCGGAGGCGGTGGCGCCCCAGATGCCGATGGCGAGGCTGCGCTCGCGGGGGTCGTGGAAGATGTTCCGGATCAGCGCGAGGGTGGAGGGCATCAAGGTCGCGCCGGCCACGCCGAGCAGCGCCCGGGCCAGGATCATCATCTCGGGGCTGGAGGCGTAGGCGTTCAGGACGGACACCGCGCCGAAGGCGGTGGCACCGGTCAGCAGCAGCTTCTTGCGGCCTATCCGGTCGCCGAGCGAGCCCATGGAGACGAGCAGGCCCGCGATGACGAAGGAGTAGATGTCGCCGATCCACAGCAGCTGGGTGCCGGACGGCTTGAGGTCCTCGCTGAGGGCGGGGGTGGCGAGACCGAGCACGGTGGCGTCCACCGCGACCAGCAGCACGGCCAGGACGAGCACGGAGAGGGCGAGCCACCGCCCTCGGCTCCTCCCCTCCACCTCGCTCCGCCGGTTCAGCTGTTCGATACGGCTCATTGCTCCACACTCCGTCGTGCGCCACCGAGCAACAGCTCGGTGATCATGTACTGGAAGTCCTTGGCGGCGACCCGGCCGTCCATCACGGCCCAGGCGCAGGTGCCGACGAGGCCGTAGAGGGCCTCGGTGAGCCAGGCGGGGCTCAGGTCGATGCGGATGTCGCCCTCCTGCTGGCCGCGCCGGAAGAGCGCGCCGACGCGGGCGTCGAGGCGGGCCCAGCCCTCGTTGACCTCGTCGCCCTCGAAGAGCTGGTTCTCGGTGACGAGGAAGGCCAGCAGCTGGGCGTTGGGCTCCGCCTCGGCGACGAGCCGCCTGAGCGCCTCCACGGCCGTGCCCTCCTCCAGGCGGGCGTTGTCGAAGGCCACCTCGAATTCGCGGATCCCCAGATCCTCCAGGGCCCGTACGAGGGCGTCGCGCCCGGCGAAGTGCCGGTGGAGGGTCGCGCGGCCGATTCCGGCGGCGCGGGCGACCTCGTCCATCGTGGCGGTCGATTTGCGGGAGAGCAGGGCGGCCGCGTCGCGGAGCACCTGGTCACGATCCATGGCCATGAGACAAGCATAACCCGAATGAGACGCCACTGTCTCATCCGATCGATAAATCGGCTGCGAACGGACAGCCGGAAAGGAATCCTGCGCGCATGAAGCCACTGCTGCTGATCGATGTCGACGGGCCGCTCAACCCCTACGCCGCCCAGCCCGAGCGCCGCCCGGAGGGCTACACCACCCACCGGATGACCCCCCGCGCCTGGACGGCCGCAGGCCACGGCAAGCCGCTGCGGGTCTGGCTGCATCCCGGCCACGGCGCCGAGCTGCTCGCGCTCGCGGACGCGTACGAGCTCGTCTGGGCCACCACCTGGAAGGACGAGGCCAACGACTGGATAGGCCCGGTCCTCGGACTGCCGCGGCTGCCGTTCATCGACTGGCCGCAGATGCACGGCCGGGCGCCGCGCGGCACCTTCTGGAAGACCCAGTACGTCCTGGAGTACGCGGCCGGGCGGGAGTTCGCCTGGATCGACGACGACATCACCCCCGCGGACCGCGAGTACGTCGACCGGCTCCACCCCGCGCACGCGCTGCTCCTGCGCGTCGACGAGCGGATCGGCCTGAGGCGGACCGACTTCGACGCCCTGGCCGGCTGGGCCGCGGAAGGGGCGGACGCGCGGGCGGGGTGATCCCGGGGCGGTGCGCGGCCGCGCGCGCGGCGGTCCGGCGACCGGCGCTCCGGCAGTCCGGCGACCGGCGGTCCGGCGACCGGCGCGCTCCGCCCGCACACGCCTCGGGGGCGGTACGGGCCGGCCGGCTCGTACCGCCCCCGGGGGCGCGACGGGTGTGCGGCTACCGCTTGTGGGCCGCCCAGGCGTGCTGGATGACCAGGTCGGCCTTCAGCTCGGTGAGCTGGACGGCCACCGCCGACGGGGCGGTGCCGCCGCGGCCGTTGCGGGAGGCCAGGGCGCCCTTGACGTTGAGCACCGTACGGACCTCGGGGGTCAGGTGCTCCGAGATCTTCGCGAACTGCTCGTCGGTGAGCCGGTCGAGCTCGATGCCCTCGGCCTCGCAGACCTTGACGCACTCACCAGCCACCTCGTGCGCCACCCGGAACGGGACGCCCTGCTTGACCAGCCACTCCGCGATGTCGGTGGCCAGGGAGAAGCCCGCCGGAGCCAGCTCCTCCATCCGCTCCCGGTGGACGGTGAGGGTGGCCATCATGCCGGTGAAGGCGGGCAGCAGGACTTCCAGGGTGTCGCAGGAGTCGAAGACCGGCTCCTTGTCCTCCTGGAGGTCCCGGTTGTAGGCCAGCGGCAGCGCCTTGAGGGTCGCGAGCAGGCCGGTCAGATTGCCGATGAGCCGGCCCGACTTGCCGCGCGCCAGCTCCGCGATGTCCGGGTTCTTCTTCTGCGGCATGATCGACGAGCCGGTGGAGAAGGCGTCGTGGAGGGTGACGAAGGAGAACTCCTTCGTGTTCCAGAGGATGATCTCCTCCGCGATCCGGGACAGGTTGATCCCGATCATCGCGGTGACGAAGGCGAACTCGGCGACGAAGTCGCGGGAGGCCGTGCCGTCGATCGAGTTGCCGACCGAGCCCCGCTCGAAGCCCAGGTCGGCCGCGACCTGCTCGGGGTCCAGGCCCAGCGAGGAGCCGGCCAGCGCGCCCGAACCGTACGGGGAGACGGCGGTGCGGGTGTCCCACTGCCGCAGCCGCTCGGCGTCCCGGGACAGGGACTGCACGTGCGCCAGGACGTGGTGGGCGAAGAGCACCGGCTGCGCGTGCTGGAGGTGGGTCCGGCCGGGCATCGCCACGTCCGCGTGCGCCTCGGCGAGGCCGACCAGCGCGTCCTGGAGGTCGGCGATCAGGCCGCCGATGATCCGGGCGTGGTCACGCAGGTACATCCGGAAGAGGGTCGCCACCTGGTCGTTGCGGGACCGGCCGGCCCGCAGCTTGCCGCCGAGGTCGGCGCCGAGCCGCTCCAGCAGACCGCGTTCCAGGGCGGTGTGCACGTCCTCGTCGGCGAGGGTGCCGGTGAACGAGCCGTCGGCCACGTCGGCCTCCAGCCGGTCCAGGCCGTCGGTCATGCGGTCGAGTTCCTCGGCCGTGAGCAGGCCCGCCTTGGCGAGCGCGCGGGCGTGGGCGCGCGAGCCGGCGATGTCGTAGGGCGCGAGGCGCCAGTCGAAGTGGACCGACGCGGACAGCTTCGCGAGGGCCTCCGAAGGCCCGTCGGCGAACCGGCCGCCCCAGAGCCGGACGTCACCGTTGTTGCTGCTCACAGCTGCTGCTCCTCATGAGGGTGGATGTGCGACGGCCTCCCCGCCGCGGAGGTGTCGGGGAGGCCGTCTTCGTACCGCGTGGACGACTCAGGCGAGGTCGCGACGGGCGGCGATCTTCGAGGAGAGACCGAAGATCTCGATGAAGCCCTGGGCCTTGGACTGGTCGAAGGTGTCGCCCGAGTCGTAGGTCGCCAGGTTGAAGTCGTACAGCGACTCGTCCGACTTCCGGCCGGTGACGACGGCGCGGCCGCCGTGCAGGGTCATCCGGATGTCACCGGTGACGTGCTGGTTGGCCTCGTTGATGAAGCCGTCCAGCGCCCGCTTGAGCGGGGAGAACCACAGGCCGTCGTAGACCATCTCGCCCCAGCGCTGCTCGACCTGCCGCTTGTAGCGGGCCAGCTCGCGCTCGACGGTGACGTTCTCCAGCTCCTGGTGGGCGGTGATCAGCGCGATCGCGCCCGGGGCCTCGTACACCTCGCGGGACTTGATGCCGACGAGACGGTCCTCGACGATGTCGATCCGGCCGATGCCCTGGGCGCCGGCGCGGTCGTTCAGCTGCTGGATGGCCTGGAGCACGGTGACGGGCTTGCCGTCGATGGCGACCGGGACGCCCTCCTTGAAGGAGATGACGACCTCGTCGGGCTCGCGGGGCAGCGCCGGGTTCGAGGTGTACTCGTAGATGTCCTCGATCGGGGCGTTCCAGATGTCCTCCAGGAAGCCCGTCTCGACCGCGCGCCCGAAGACGTTCTGGTCGATGGAGTACGGGGACTTCTTGGTGGTGGCGATCGGGAGCTGCTTCTCCTCGCAGAAGGCGATCGCCTTGTCCCGGGTCATCGCGTAGTCACGGACCGGGGCGATGCACTTGAGGTCCGGGGCGAGGGCGACGATGCCCGCCTCGAAGCGGACCTGGTCGTTGCCCTTGCCGGTGCAGCCGTGGGCGACGGTCGTGGCGCCGTGCTTCTTGGCGGCGGCGACCAGGTGCTTGACGATGGCCGGTCGGGAGAGCGCCGAGACCAGCGGGTAGCGGTCCATGTAGAGGGCGTTCGCCTTGATCGCCGGGAGGCAGTACTCGTTGGCGAACTCGTCCGAGGCGTCGGCGACCTCGGCCTCGACCGCACCGCAGTCGAGCGCGCGCTTGCGGATTACGTCCAGGTCCTCGCCGCCCTGGCCGACGTCCACGGCGACGGCGATGACCTCGGCGCCCGTCTCCTCGGCGATCCAGCCGATGGCGACGGAGGTGTCCAGGCCGCCCGAGTAGGCGAGTACGACGCGCTCGGTCACGGGTTTCTCCTTACGGTGCATTCAACGACAGGCATAACTATGCACTACTCCGTATGTTTCGTCAATCAACCCCGGGAGCCCGGCTCCGACCTGCGGAAACGTCGCGCGGTGCGGTGCGGCGCGCACGCCGCCCAGCGGGTGCGCTCACCCTCGGAATGCCGGATCCGCGCCGGGGACGGCCTGCCTGCGCTCCCCCGGGCCCTCCCGGCCCGTACCGTCTGACGGGTGCTGCGTACCGCTCTGCTCACCGGCTCGCTGATCCTCGCCGCCCTGCCCCCGGCGGGCGGCCCCGCGGACCCGCTGCCCGCCCGCCTCGCCGACACCGGCGGCGGCAGCCAGCTGATCACCGCCGTGGCGCCGGCGCCCGGCTCCACGACCGGCCGGCTCACCTGGTGGGACCGGCGGGCCGGCCGCTGGTACCGGGCCGGGAGCGCGCCCGCCCGGTTCGGCGCGAACGGCCTCACCGAGGGCGCGACGCGGACCCAGGGCACGAACACCACGCCGACGGGCCTGTTCGGGCTCCCGTACGCCTTCGGCATCGCGCGTCCGCCGGCCGGGACGGCGTACGCCTACCGGCGGGTGACGGACCGTTCGTGGTGGTGCCAGGACAACGCCGCCGCGCACTACAACCGCTGGACGGAACCCCTGGACGCGGACTGCGCCCCCGGCGAGGCCGAACACCTGGCGTCGTACGGGCAGCAGTACGCGCACGCCCTGGTGATCGGCTTCAACTACGAGCGGCCCGTACGCGGCCGGGGCGCGGGCATCTTCCTGCACGTCGACGGCAAGGGCGCGACGGCCGGCTGCGTCTCGGTCCCCCGCCGGACCCTGCGCGCCCTCCTCCGCTGGGCCGACCCCCGCCGCCACCCCCACATCGCGATCGGCACGGAAACCGGCCCCCTGTCGGTGACCCGGTACTGAGCTTTCCGTACAACCTCATGGGCGGTTCGCGCCTACCGTAGGTGCGTGATCGACATCAACACCGAAACCCTTGGGTGGGACCTCGTCGGCTGGGACAGCGACGAGCAAGCCGCACACGTCACTGGCCTCAACCGGATCGGTGGATTCCTGCTGTCCGTCTGAGCTTGCCGACCCGCCAGTGCGTCGGGGCTTCGTGCCGGCCTTGTGGTGCGCGGGTCAGGTGCAGGACTCGCCGGTGGCAAGGACGCGGGCGGCGGTGAGTCTGTTCGGTTCCGCCGGCCGCTCCCATGGCCGGCGCAGGTCCCGCGCGAGGGGGCGCGGGGTCAGCTTTCCTTTTGGGCCAGCCGCAGCAGGTGGTCCGCCAGGGCCTGGCCGCCCGCCGGGTCGCGGCTGATCAGCATCAGGGTGTCGTCACCCGCGATGGTGCCGAGGATGGCCCGGAGTTCCGCCTGGTCGATCGCGGAGGCGAGGAACTGGGCCGCGCCGGGCGGGGTGCGCAGGACCACGAGGTTCGCCGAGGCCTCCGCCGAGATCAGCAGTTCGCCGGAGAGGCGCCGCATGCGCTCCTCCTTGGCCGATTCGCCGAGGGGGGCCTGCGGGGTGCGGAAGCCCCCCTCGCTGGGGACCGCGTAGATCAGCTCGCCGCCGGTGTTGCGGATCTTCACCGCGCCCAGCTCGTCGAGGTCGCGGGAGAGCGTCGCCTGGGTGACGCTCAGCCCGTCGTCGGCGAGCAGTTTGGCCAGCTGGCTCTGGGAGCGGACCGGCTGCCGGTTGAGGATGTCCACGATCCGGCGGTGGCGGGCGGTGCGGGTCTGCGGGACGGACGGGCCCTGCTGCTCGTGTTCCTGCGCCTGACTCATCGTCGTCTCATTCTCCGGATCGTCCCGCTTCGTCGAGGATGCCGGGCAGCGCCCGGACGAACGCGTCGACCTCGGCCTCGGTGATGACGAACGGGGGCATCAGCCGTACGACGTCGGGGGCGGGCGCGTTGACCAGGAATCCGGCCTCCTGAGCCGCCTGCTGCACCTTGGGTGCGAGCGGCTCCGTCAGCACGATACCCAGCAGGAGGCCCGAGCCGCGGACGTGGGAGACCAGGCCGTGGCCCGCGGCCTCGATTCCGGAGCGCAGCCGCTCGCTCCGCGCCTTGACCCGGTCGAGCAGTCCCTCGGCGGCGATGGTGTCGATCACGGCGAGGCCGGCGGCGCAGGCGACCGGGTTGCCGCCGAAGGTGGTGCCGTGCTGGCCGGGCTGGAGCAGGTCGGCGGCGGGGCCGAAGGCGACCACGGCGCCGATGGGCAGGCCGCCGCCCAGCCCCTTCGCGAGCGTGACGAGGTCGGGCTCGACGCCCTCGTGGGCCTGGTGCTCGAACCACTGGCCGCAGCGGCCGATGCCGGTCTGGACCTCGTCGAGGACGAGCAGGGTGCCGGTGGCCCGGGTGATCTCGCGGGCGGCCGTGAGGTAGCCGGGGGGCGGGACCACGACGCCGTTCTCGCCCTGGACCGGCTCGATCACGACGAGTGCCGTCTGCTCGGTGACGGCGGCCCGCAGGGCCTCGACGTCTCCGTACGGGACGTGCGTGACCTCGCCGGGCAGGGGCAGGAAGGGCTCCTGCTTCTTCGGCTGGCCGGTGAGCGCGAGGGCGCCCATGGTCCGGCCGTGGAAGCCGCCGTCGGTGGCGACCATGTGGGTCCGCCCGGTCAGCCGGCCGATCTTGAAGGCGGCCTCGACCGCTTCCGCACCGGAGTTGCAGAAGAACACCCGGCCCTGGCGGCCGAAGAGCTGGAGCAGCCGTTCGCCGAGGGCGAGGACGGGCTCCGAGGCGTAGAGGTTGGAGACGTGGCCGAGGGTGGAGATCTGCGCGGTGACGGCCTCGACGACCGCCGGGTGGGCGTGGCCGAGGGCGTTGACGGCGATCCCGCCGACGAAGTCGGTGTACCGGGTGCCGTCCGCGTCCCAGACACTGGCGCCCGCGCCGCGTACGAGGGCCAGCGCGGGGGTGCCGTAGTTGTTGGTCAGCGCGCCCTGCCAGCGGGCGGCGAAGTCCTGGTTGCCGGTCATACGGGTTCCCCTCCCTGTGCGTCGGGCACGACCATCGTGCCGATTCCCTCGTCGGTGAAGATCTCCAGCAGGATCGAGTGCTGGACCCGGCCGTCGATCACGCGCGCGGTGCCGACCCCGCCCCGGACGGCGTGCAGGCAGCCCTCCATCTTGGGGACCATCCCGCTGGACAGATCGGGCAGCAGCTTCTCCAGCTCGCTCACCGTGAGCCGGCTGATGACCTCGTCGCTGTGGGGCCAGTCCGCGTAGAGGCCCTCTACGTCGGTGAGGACCATCAGCGTCTCGGCGCCCAGCGCGGCGGCGAGGGCCGCCGCGGCCGTGTCGGCGTTGACGTTGTACACGTGGTGGTCGTCGGCGCTGCGCGCGATGGAGGAGATCACCGGGATCCTGCCGTCGGCCAGCAGCGCCTCGATGGCGCCGGTGTCGATCGCGGTGATCTCACCGACCCGCCCGATGTCGACCAGCTCGCCCTCGATCGAGGGGGTGTGCTTGGTGGCGGTGATGGTGTGGGCGTCCTCGCCCGTCATGCCGACGGCGAGCGGGCCGTGCTCGTTGAGCAGTCCGACCAGTTCACGCTGGACCTGGCCCGCCAGCACCATCCGTACGACGTCCATCGCCTCCGGCGTGGTGACGCGCAGGCCCGCCTTGAACTCGCTGACCAGGCCCTGCTTGTCCAGCTGGGCGTTGATCTGGGGGCCGCCGCCGTGGACGACGACGGGCTTCAGGCCCGCCTGGCGCAGGAAGACCACGTCCTGGGCGAAGGCTGCCTTCAGGTCCTCGTCGATCATGGCGTTGCCGCCGAACTTGATGACGACGACCTTGCCGTTGTGCCGGGTGAGCCAGGGCAGGGCCTCGATGAGGATCTCCGCCTTGGGCAGCGCCGTGTGCTTGCGCGCGGTGCTCATGAGGAGTACGCGCTGTTCTCGTGGACGTACTCGGCGGTCAGGTCGTTGGTCCAGATGACCGCGGACTCGGAGCCGTTGGCCAGGTCGGCGGTGATGCGGACCTCGCGGTCCTTCATCGAGACCAGCTCGCGGTCCTCGCCGACCGAGCCGTTGCGGCAGACCCAGACGCCGTTGATGGCGACGTTCAGCCGGTCCGGGTCGAAGCCCGCGCCGGTGGTGCCGATCGCGGCGAGCACCCGGCCCCAGTTGGGGTCCTCGCCGTGGATGGCGCACTTGAGCAGGTTGTTGCGGGCGATGGAGCGGCCGACCTCGACGGCGTCGTCCTCGCTGACCGCGCCGGTCACCTCGATCCGGATGTTCTTGCTGGCGCCCTCGGCGTCGCCGATCAGCTGGAGGGCGAGGTCGTCGCAGACGGTCCGTACGGCCTCCGCGAAGTCCGCGTACTCCGGCACCTGGCCGGAGGCGCCCGAGGCGAGCAGCAGCACCGTGTCGTTGGTGGACATGCAGCCGTCGGAGTCGACCCGGTCGAAGGTGGTGCGGGTGGCGTCGCGCAGGGCCTTGTCGAGGGTGGCGGCGTCCACGTCGGCGTCGGTGGTGAGGACGACGAGCATGGTGGCCAGGCCCGGCGCGAGCATGCCGGCGCCCTTGGCCATGCCGCCGACGGTCCAGCCGTCCCGGGAGGCGGTGGCCGTCTTGTGCACGGTGTCGGTGGTCTTGATGGCGATGGCGGCGGCCTCGCCGCCGTCGGCGGTGAGGGCGGCGGCCGCCATCTCGATGCCGGGCAGCAGCTTGTCCATGGGGAGCAGGAGGCCGATCAGCCCGGTGGAGGCGACGGCGATCTCCCCGGCGTTGTGCTCGCCGCCGAGGACGGCCGCCACCTTCTCGGCGGTGGCGTGGGTGTCCTGGAAGCCCTTGGGGCCGGTGCAGGCGTTGGCGCCACCGGAGTTGAGGACGACGGCGCTGACGGCGCCGCCGCGCAGGACCTGCTCGGACCAGCGCACGGGCGCGGCCTTGACGCGGTTGGAGGTGAAGACGCCGGCTGCCGCCAGTCGGGGCCCGTTGTTGACCACGAGGGCCAGGTCCGGGTTGCCGTTCGCCTTGATCCCGGCGGCGATGCCCGCCGCCGTGAACCCCTGTGCAGCCGTAACGCTCACGGCGCGACTCCAATCGTGGAAAGACCCAGCGCCTCGGGGAGCCCGAGCGCGATGTTCATGCTCTGCACCGCGCCGCCGGCGGTGCCCTTCGTCAGGTTGTCGATCGCGCTGATGGCGATGATCCGCCCGGCGTACGCGTCGAAGGCGACCTGGAGGTGGACGGCGTTGGAGCCGTACACGGACTTGGTGGTCGGCCAGACGCCTTCGGGGAGCAGGTGGACGAACGGCTCGTCCGCGTACGCCTTCTCGTAGGCGGCGCGCAGCGACTCGGCGGTGGTGCCCGGGAGGGCCTTCGCCGAGCAGGTGGCGAGGATGCCGCGGGGCATCGGGACGAGGTTGGCGGTGAAGGAGACCGAGACGGGTTCCCCGGCGAGCGGGGAGAGGTTCTGCACCATCTCCGGCGTGTGCCGGTGGACCCCGCCGACCCCGTACGGGGTCACGGTGCCCATCACCTCGGAGCCGAGCAGGTGCGCCTTGAGGGCCTTGCCCGCGCCGGAGGTGCCGGTGGCGGCGACGATCACGGCCTCGGGCCCGGCGAGGCGGGCCGCGTAGGCGGGCTGGAGCGCCAGGGTGACGGCGGTGGGGAAGCAGCCGGGGACGGCGATCCGCTTGGTCCCGGCGAGGGCGGCGCGGGCGCCGGCCAGCTCGGGCAGGCCGTACGGCCAGGTCCCGGCGTGCGGGGCGCCGTAGAAGCGGTCCCAGGCCGCGGAGTCCTTCAGCCGGTGGTCGGCGCCCATGTCGATGACGAGCACGTCCTCGCCGAGCTGGGCGGCGACGGCGGCGGACTGCCCGTGCGGCAGCGCGAGGAAGACCACGTCGTGCCGACGGCCCTGACCGGCGAGGACCTCGGGCGTGGTCGCCTCCAGGGTCCGCCCGGCGAGCGGCACGAGGTGCGGCTGGAGGCTGCCGAGGAGCTGTCCGGCGTTGGAGTGCCCGGTCAGCGCGCCGATCTCGACCTCGGGGTGCGAGAGCAGCAGGCGCAGCAGCTCACCACCCGCGTACCCGCTCGCTCCGGCCACCGCTACACGTACCACCATCGGACCTCCTCCTCGATGGCATGACTATACGTAGTGCTGCACTTTTATGCAATGCTCGGGAGGCGCGGGACGATCACCACGGGCCGGTCACCGCGGGCCGGTCACCGCGGGGCGACGGCGCCCGAGTCCGGCGACTGCCGCAGCCCGGACGCGTCGACCGCCTCGAAGTCCGACCCCTTGAACCGCTTGAGGCCGTCGAGCTGGGCGTTGTCCCAACCGGCATTCTCCTCACCGGAGATGAACCAGGGCGAGCCGTTGTCCGCGACGATCACACCGTACTTCTTGAGCGCGTCGGCCACGGCCTTGGCCTGCGGACCCAGCCCCGAGGTGGCCACGGAGCCCTTCAGCCGCATCCGCAGGCCCATCGGCGGCAGCGCCGGGTCCGCCGCGGAGCCCGCCTGGTGGCGTGCGGGCCACAGATGGCTGCGGTCGGAGCGGGGCACGGTGACGCGGATCGCGTGGTCGATCCGGCCCGCCGCCGCCTCGTCCCGGCGCACCAGGCCGGGGAGGATGGCGAGTCCGGCGGCATCGGCGGAGGTCCAGCCGTCGGGGCGCAGGGCGTTGGAGCGCAGGTCGAAGACCGCTCCGGCGCCGGCGTGCCACGCGTCGCCCGCCTGCCGCCGGGCGTTCCAGAGCTCGTAGGACTTGCACAGGGCGCGGTCCCAGACGACGACGTGCCGGTCGCCCTCGCTCTTCGGCCCGTTCTCGATCCGGGCGTCCGGTGGGATCCGGTAGCCGGAGGCGTCGCTCTCGTTTGCGTAGTCGAGGGTGACCTCGGCTTCGGGCAGCTTCGCGTCCGTGACGGTGACGGGGATGCCGAAGGGCTCGCCCCCGACGAGCCCGGAACCGAAGTCCGGGTGCAGGGGCTGGCCGGCACCGATCGAGGCGACGTAGCGGGCCGAAGCCGGGTGGACGAGGAGCCGGTCCACGGGGGCGTGCCAGAAGCTGTCCGCCGGGGCGGTCCGGCACGCGGCGTCAGGCGCGGCGACCGGCCCGCCGTCCGGCGCGGCGTCCGGTGGCGCGGCCGCGGTTCCGGCCGCCGCCGCCGACCCGGGCAGCAGAGACGCGGCGGCGAGGGGGACGACGGAGGTGGCCACGGGGAGCCGACGGCCCGGACGTGGGCCCGCAGGGCGCTTCACCGTTCCAGCGTAGGCCCGCTCCGCCCTCCGGCGCTGCCCATCGGCCGGATCCGTCCCGGGCGGGGCTCACCCCCGGCCCGAGCGGCTCACCGGACGGCCCGCAGCCGCTGGACGGCCTCCACCAGCTCCCCCGGGCCCGACACCCCGGCGAAGCTCATCCGGACGTACGCGGCGGGCGGCTCCGCGCAGAAGAACGGCCGCCCGGGCGCGACGGCGACCCCGGCGCGCAGCGCGTCGGCGGCGAAGGCCGCGTCGTCGCCGCCCTCGTCGATCCGGACCCACAGCTGGTACCCGCCGGCCGGCAGGTGCGCGAGCTCCAGCCCCGGCAGCTCCCGGCGCAGCGCGCCCGCGAGGACGTCCCTGCGGTGGCGCAACTCGGCGGCGACGGAGCGCAGGTGGCGCGGCCAGGCGGGCGCGCCGACCAGTTCGAGGGCGGCCTCCTGGAGCGGCCGGGGCACGAAGAAGGTGTCCACGACCTGGATCGCGCGCAGCCGGTCCAGCACCGGACCCCGGGCGGCGAGCGCGCCCACCCGCAGGCTGGGCGAGGTGGCCTTGGTCAGCGAGCGGACGTGCACCACCACCCCGTCGGCGTCCTCGGCGGCCAGGGTGGCGGGCGGCGGACCGGCGTCCTCGTGGGCCAGGGCCCGGGCGTAGTCGTCCTCGATCACGAAGGCCCCGGCGGCCCGCGCGATCCGCAGCACCTCGGGCCGGCGCGCCGCGGACAGCACGGCGCCCGTCGGGTTCTGGAACAGCGGCTGGCATACGAAGACCCGTGCGCCCGTGGCTTCGAAGGCGGCGGCCAGCAGCTCCGGGCGGACCCCCTCGGCGTCCACGGGTACGGGTACGGGCCGGCAGCCGGAGGCGCGGGCGATGGCCAGCAGTCCGGGGTAGGTGGGCGACTCGACCAGGACCGGAGCTCCCGGCGGGGCCAGCGCCCGCAGTGCGGTGGTCAGGGCGCTCTGCCCGCCCGCGGTGACCAGGACGTCGCTGGCCCCGACGGCTCCGCCGATCTCGCGGGCGAACCAGTCGCGCAGCTCGGGCAGCCCCTCGGTGGGCGGCCGCCCCCACGCCCCGGGCCGGCGCCCGGCCCGGGCCAGCGCGGCGGCCATGGCCCGTTCCGGCTGGATGGCGGGGTGCAGGTAACCGCTGTTGAGCCCGATCACCCCGGACGGCGGGGTGTTGAGGCAGACCAGCACCCCGGAGGCGTCCACGGAGCGGGGCACGACGTCGCCGACCCCCTCCGCGCTCAGCGAGACCTCCTGCCAGGAGGTGTCCCCGGGCGGGTCCGTCTGCGTACGCGGCTGGGCACGGTAGGCCCCGGCGCCGGGGCGGGTGACGACGAGCCCCTCTGCGGCGAGCTGCGCGAGGGCGCGGGAGACGGTGACCGGGCTGACGCGGTACCGCTCGACCAGAGCCCTGCTGGACGGCAGCTTTCCACCCAGCGGATAGCGGTCGAGCTCGGACCGCAGGGATTCTGCCAGTTCCACCACACTGCTACGCTCGTACATGACAGCACAGAATAGCGCTACTCACACCCCGGCGATAGCGGTCCGTACCGGCCCCGCCGACGGCACCCGCCGGGGGACCGTCCTCGCCCTGCTCGGCGTCGTGGCCTTCTCGCTGACCTTCCCCGGTACCGCCTGGGGCCTGGAGAGCTTCGGCCCCTGGTCGCTCGTCGCCCTGCGCAGCGTGCTGGCCGCCGCCATCGCCGGGGTCTTCCTGCTGGCCGGGCGGGTGCCGCTGCCCGCCCGGGAGCACTGGGCGGGGCTCGCCGTCGTGGCGGGCGGGGTGGTGGTCGGCTTCCCGCTGCTGACCACGCTCGCGCTGCGGACCTCCAGCACCTCGCACGCCGCCGTCGTGGTGGGCCTGCTGCCGCTGACCACCGCCACGCTCTCCGCCCTGCGCACCGGCGCCCGGCCCTCGCGCCGCTTCTGGGCGGCGGCCCTCGCCGGAGCCGCCGTCGTGCTGGTCTTCACCCTGGCCGGCGGCGGCGGGTCCCTCTCCCCCGGCGACGGCTACCTGTTCGGGGCGCTGCTGGTGTGCGCGGCCGGGTACACCGAGGGCGGGCGCCTGGCCCGCGTCCTGCCGGGCTGGCAGGTGATCGGCTGGGCGCTGGTGCTGTGCCTGCCGCTGACCGTGGCCGGCGCCGCGGTCGGGCTGGCGTACGAGCCGGTGCACCTGAGCGTCCACGGGGTGGCCGGCCTGGTGTGGGTGGCGGCCGGCTCCACCTTCCTCGGCCTCTACGTCTGGTACCGCGGCATGGCCGAGATCGGCGCCCCGCGCGCCAGCCAGCTCCAGCTCGCCCAGCCGCTGCTGACCCTGGTCTGGTCGGTGGCACTGCTGGGCGAGCGCCTCTCCCCCGCCGCCCCGGTCGCCGCGGGCGCGGTGCTGGTCTGCATCGCCGTGACCCAGCGGAAATGAGCCGCCGGGAGCGGTCTCCCGAGCGGGCTCAATTCCGGCAAATCGCCGTAAACTGCTGTCACCGGAATCCGTCCGGCTCCGAGACCGGCTCCGAGGAGGTCAGCACATGCGCGCGACCGAGGGCGACCAGCTTGTGCAGCACGGGAGAGTCGTAGGGCAGCACGACAAGCTGGGCGAGATCACTCAGGTACTGGGCGAGAACGGCACCCCTCCCTACCGGGTCCGTTTCACGGACGGCCACGAGGCGGTCATGTCACCGGGCCCCGACTGCGTGGTGAAGCACCCCGCGGAGCACCCCGCGGAGCCCGCGCCGTGACTCACCGCGGGGGCACCGCCGACGGGTAGTGGTCGGCGACCACCCTGGCCATCGCCCCGTTGGGGTCCGCGGCCACCTGCTTCGCCGAGAAGTAGACGTGGCCGCGGACCCCGGCGTACCGCGCGGCGAGGGTCAGGTGCCGCGACAGCTCCGCCGGATCGCGCCAGGCGGCGGTGGGGCTGTCCGCGTCACAGCGGTACAGCGCCTCGCCCACGTGCAGCTCCACCCCGGTCCCCTCGACCGTCCGGGCCCACCATTCGACGACCTTCGCGTAGTCGGCGGCGGAGTTGCCGATGTGCCAGTACGCCTGCGGCACGATCGAGTCGATCCAGCCCTCCTTGACCCACTTGCGGGTGTCCGCGTACAGGTCGTCGTACGTCTGCACCCCCGCCCGCGTCTGCGAGCCCAGCGGGTCCCGGTCGGCGTTGCGCCACACCGCGAACGGGCTGATGCCGAACCGGGCCCGCGGCCGGAGCGCCTTGAGCCGGCCCGACATCTCCCGCACCAGGGTGTCGGTGTTGTGCCGGCGCCAGTCGGCGCGGGAGGCGAACCCCCCTCCGTGCTCCGCGAAGGCCGCGTCGTCGTCGAAGTCCTGGCCCGCCACCGGGTACGGGTAGAAGTAGTCGTCCCAGTGCACCCCGTCGACCGGATAGCGGGAGACCGCGTCGAGCATCGCCTCCTGTACGAAGGCCCGCACCTGCGGCAGCCCGGGGTTGTAGTAGAGCTTCCCGCCGTAGGGCACCGTCCAGCCGGGGTTGCGGCGGGCCGGGTGCGAGGCGACGAGCCGGGCCGGATCGGTGTGGTTGGCCACCCGGTACGGGTTGAACCAGGCATGCAGCTCCAGACCGCGCGCGTGCGCCTCCGCGACCGCCGTGTCCAGCGGGTCCCAGCCGGGATCGCGGCCCTGAACCCCCGTCAGCCACTGCGACCAGGGCTCCTTGGTCGAGGGCCACAGGGCGTCGGCCGCCGGCCGGACCTGGAGGAACACCGCGTTCAGCCGCCGCCCGACGGCCGCATCCAGCAGCCCCGTCAGCTCCGCGCGCTGCTCCCGCGCGGAGAGCCCGGACGCGGAGGGCCAGTCGACGTTCTCCACCGAGGCGATCCACATCCCCCGGAGCTCCGCGGCCGCCGCCCGGCCCCCGCCGGGCCGTCCCGCGGCCCCGGCCTCCCGCGCCCGGCGGACCGGAGCCGCCGCACCGGCCGCCGGTCCGGGCGCCGGGCCCGCCGCCGGGCCCGTGGCCGGGTCCGCCACCGCCGGGACCGTCGCCGCCGCGCCGGCCAGCACCCCCGCGGCCCCTGCCAGCAGTCCCCGCCGTCCGATGTACGTCATGTGACGACTCCGTTCCGTTCCGTGACATCGCTCTGCGTGCGCCCAGCATGCCCGCCCCACCCCGCCGCCGGGACGAACTCGGGGGTAACGTCGGGGGGCGTGGCGGGCGCCGGAAGGCAGAGACACTGCCGGAGTACGGGGGACCCGCGATGGATGAGCAGCGAAAGGCACGATGTGACGGACCTCTCTACCCTCCCGACCGACATCGCACGGGTCGGCGTGGTGGGCTGCGGCCAGATGGGCGCGGGCATCGCCGAAGTGTGTGCCCGCAGCGGTCTTGAGGTGATGGTCGCCGAGACCACCGGCGAAGCCCTGGAGATCGGGCGCACCAGGCTGCACAACTCGCTGACCAAGGCCGCCGAACGCGGCAAGATCAGCGAGGAGGAGCGGGACGCCACCCTGGCCCGCCTCACCTTCACCACCGACCTCGGCGAGTTCGCCGACCGCGACCTCGTCATCGAGGCCGTCGTCGAGAACGAGCAGGTCAAGACGGAGATCTTCCAGGTCCTGGACCAGGTGATCACCCGCCCGGACGCGATCCTCGCCTCCAACACCTCCTCGATCCCGCTGGTCAAGCTGGCCGTCGCGACCTCGCGGCCGGACCAGGTCATCGGCATCCACTTCTTCAACCCGGCCCCGGTGCAGCAGCTCGTCGAGCTGATCCCGGCCCTGACCACGGGCGAGGAGACCATCAAGCGGGCCGAGGCCCTGGTGCGGGACGTGCTGGGCAAGCACGCGATCCGCGCCCAGGACCGCAGCGGGTTCGTGGTCAACGCGCTCCTCATCCCGTACCTGCTGTCCGCGATCCGGATGTTCGAGTCCGGCATCGCGAGCCGCGAGGACATCGACAACGGCATGGAGCTGGGCTGCGCCCACCCGATGGGCCCGCTGAAGCTGGCGGACCTGATCGGCCTGGACACGGTCGCCTCGGTGGCCGACTCCATGTACTCCGAGTTCAAGGAGCCGCTCTACGCCGCTCCCCCGCTGCTCCAGCGGATGGTCGACGCGGGCCGTCTCGGCCGCAAGACCGGCTCGGGTTTCTACCCGTACGGCTGAGCCGCCTCAGCCCCTGTCGAGCCGCAGGTGGTGCAGCAGGAGCAGCCCGGCCGCCATGTTGGCGGCCGGGACCTCTCCCCGGGCGATCATGTCCGGCACCAGTTCCAGCGGGACCCACGCGCGCCGCGAGGACTCGAAGTCGTCCTCGGGGTGGCCGACGTAGGTGGCCCCGTCCGCCCAGTAGAGGTGGTGGCGGGCGTCGGTGAGGCCGTTGGAGGGCTCCACGGTCATCAGGTGGCGGAGCGGTCCGGGCCGCCAGCCCGACTCCTCCTCCATCTCCCTCGCCGCCGCCGTCTCCACGGCCTCGCCGTCCTCGACGACGCCTGCCGGGAGCTCCCAGCCCCAGCTGTCGGTGATGAACCGGTGCCGCCACAACAGCAGCACCTCGTTGGCCGCGTTGACCGCCGTCGCGACCGCGACCGGCCGCAGCCGGATCACGAAGTGGTCCAGGTGCCGGCCGTCGGGGAGTTCCACGTCCGCGAGGTTCACATCGAACCAGCGGTTCTTGTACACGGTCTGCTCGCTCAGGTTCGTCCACTGCACGGTTGTGCCACCTTCCGTTTCGTAGGTGACCACATCGCAGCAGTCGACGCCCTCACAGGGGAACGCGCAGTGCCCCGTCGATGAGCTGCGCGGTCTCCTGCGCGCCCGCGCACCCGCTGGTCAGCAGCGCTTCCCGGACCGCCCGCAGCCGGTCGCGCAGCCGCAGCGACTCCATCCCCTGGGCCCGCTCGGCCATTTCGGCCGCCGACGCCACCGCCCGGTCCGCCTCCCCCTGCCGCAGCTGGATCTCGCACAGCATCGCGAGCCGGTGGACCCGCCCCCGGTCGTGCGCCGGCGTCCCCACCGCCTCGGCCGCCTGCGCGTGCGCCGCGTCCAGGTCCCCCAGGCTCAACAGCGCCTCCGCCACCTGTACGTTGACCAGCCCGGGCTGGACGTAGCCGGTCTCCGCGGGTTCCGCGCCGGGCCGGATCCGCTCGGCGGCCGCCTCCGCGCTGTGGATGCAGGCCAGCGCGGCGCCGGGATCGCCGAGTTGCGCGTAGGCCTTGGCCTGCATCGCGTACAGGTCGGCGGCCAGGGCCGGGGTGGTGTGCCGTCCGGCGGCGCGCAGCGCGGCCTCGGCGAAGGCCACCGCCTGCCGGTACTCGCGCAGGTGCAGCGACTGGTTGACCAGCAGGGCGATGACGTACGCGCCGAGCCCCCGGTCCCCGCTGGCCTTCGCGAGCCGCAACGCCTGGTGGAAGTAGCGCTGGGCGAGCCCGTGGGCGTCGGAGTCGTACGCGCAGATCCCGGCCACCGCCACCAGGGAGCCGGTGGCCCGGTACAGGAGCCGGCCCACCTCGTCGGGATAACCGCCGCGCAGCATCGGGGCCGTCTCGCTGCCGAGGAAACGGACGATCCGTGCCCGGGTGGCCATCCCGCCCGCCCGGCGGTACATCAGCTCGTAGTGCGCCCGGGCCGCCCGCAGGATCTCGATGTGCTCCGGCCCGATCCGCCGGGGACCCGACCGGGAGACGTCGGCGTCCTCGGGCGGGTTCTCCCACTCCCACACCGGGATGACGGCCGGGGTGCCGGTGACGGCCTCGGCGCCGAGCTGCGCGGGCCGGCCCAGCTCGTCGGAGCGCCACAGGGCGGTGGCCCGGTCGACGAAGCCGCCGATCCGGTCGCCGTGCGAGCCGTCCGGGCCGTGCCGGTCGGGCTGCCCGGGGATGCCGAGGCCGATGTCGTCGAGGCGGAGGGGGCGGTGCAGCCGGCCGCCGAGCACCTCGCAGATCAGGTCCGGCACCTGGCCCCTGGGGCGCTGCCCCTTGAGCCAGCGGGAGACGGCGGTGTGCTCGTAGCGCAGGGCGAGTCCGCGGGAACGGCCAGCCTGGTTGACATGGGCGGCGAGTCCGGCGTGGGACATGCCCGCCTCGGCGAGGAGGGCGTCGAGCAGGGCGTTGGGCTGCATGGGCCCCTCCAAGGGCTCGTCGGAACCAGGCTAGTGGCTGCGCGCTCCACTCGGGGTCCAGTGCATCGCATTCACACCCCGTGTGAAGCAAGTACGCGCATAAATGCGATCCGCACCCTGCCGCGGAGGGGCCCGGCGGGGTTTCACTGAAGAGCCTCGCCAAGGAGGCCGCTCGGGTCGTCGGCTCCCCCTCGTACAGTGCGACGACCCGGCACCGCGCCGCCCGCCCTGCTGTCTGCCCGACACTCCATGGCAGGCGGGCGGCGCACCACGGCTCCGCCGGGGCCCGGTTGGTCGCCGGGCCCCGCACGGAGCCGGGCCGCAGCCGCACCGGGCCCGTCCACCGGCCCGGTGCGGGGTGGCCCCACGGGCCGCACCAGCCGCACGGGCCGCACCAGCCGCACGGGCCGCGCGGAGACCGCCTGACCGGTGCGAGGCCGGCCCGGCCCCGGCCGCTGCGGCGGGACGCGGCAGGGCCGGCTCACCGGGCGCGGTCGTTGCGCAGCACCAGCAGGGCCACGTCATCGGCGAGCCGCCCCCTGGTGTGGCGCAGCAGCGCGGCGTGCACGCCCGCCACCAGCCGGGCGGGCGTGAGCGCCGGCTCCCCCGCGAGGGCCGTCTCCCGGGCGAGCAGGTCCAGGACGCGGCGCAGCGGGAAGAACCGGCCCTGGCGGTCCCGGGCGTCCTCGGCACCGTCGGTGTGCAGGACGAGGAGCTCCCCGGGCCCGAGCGCCCCGCACGGCTGCGGCCGCAGGTCCGCCGGCAGCGGCAGCACCCCGAGCGGCGGCAGGATCCCGCCGCCGTCCGGCGGCCGCACCGGGCCCGGCGGCCCGGCCGTCGGGTGGAGGCGGTAGGGCCAGGGGTGCCCGCAGTTCAGGGCCGTCACGGCGGCGTCCGGGGCGATCTGGAGCAGCAGCACCGTGACGAACTCCTCCGCCACCGGGGACTCCGGTTCGCCCGCGCGGGCCGACGGGTGCTCGGCGCGGGACCGCTCGCGCAGGTGCCGCTGGAGGGAGCGTTCCATCCGCCGCAGCACCCCGGCCAGCGCGGGTTCGTCGTACGCCGCCTCGCGGAAGGAGCCCAGCACGGCGGCGGCCGCGCCCAGGGCCGGGAGCCCGTGGCCCCGTACGTCCCCGATCACCAGTCGCACCCCGTACGCCGTCGCGACGGCCTCGTACAGGTCCCCGCCGACGGCCGCATCCCGGCTCGCCGACAACTGGGCCGCGGACACCGCCAGTCCGTCGATCCGCCCCGGCAGGGGGCGCAGCAGGACCCGCTGGGTGGCTCCGGCGATCTCCCGCGAGCGGCGCAGTTCGGCCGACATGCCGCGCCGGATGTGC
This sequence comes from Streptomyces sp. NPDC002032, assembly GCF_042890765.1. NCBI lineage: Bacteria > Bacillati > Actinomycetota > Actinomycetes > Kitasatosporales > Streptomycetaceae > Streptomyces > Streptomyces sp. NPDC002032. The sequence continues at coordinate 256,913 of NZ_JBIASM010000009.1, forward strand.
AGCGCGGAGCCGGTGGCCAGGAGCAGGAAGGCCGCGCAGGTCGCGAGGCTCGGGCCGAGCCGGCCCGGGGAGGACAGCTCCCAGGACACCGCGGCGCCGGCCCAGACGAGGACGCACGCCCGGCGCACCAGGGGCATCTCCCCGCGCGTGATCATCCGTAGGACGCTCCCCTCCGGCTCGTCGGCGGGAACGATTGTGTCGACCTCCTGACGTACCGGACACGGGTGACCGTCCTTCTCCACCCGAACGAGTGAGGGGCCCCTCCGGATCACCGGAGGGGCCCCTCACCTGGCTCTACGACACGGGATCAGGCCCCGCGCAGCACCGCCCCGGTGCGCTCGCCGGCCAGGGCCACGGCGGCGTCGCGCGCGGCCGTGGACTCCTCGGCGGTCAGCGTGCGGTCGGCCGCGCGGAAGCGCAGCGCGTACGCCAGGGACTTCTTGCCCTCGCCCACCTGCTCACCGGTGAACACGTCGAACAGCCGCAGGGACTCCAGCAGTTCGCCGGCGCCGCTGCGCAGCGCGGACTCCACCGCGGAGGCCGGCACCGACGCGTCGACGATCAGCGCGACGTCCTGGGTCGCCACCGGGAAGGAGGAGATCCTGGGCGCCCGCAGGGCCTCGCCGCCGGCCGCCGCGAGGCGGTCGAGGTCGAGTTCCATGGCGCTGGTACGGGCGGGCAGCCCCATCGCCTTCACGACGCGGGGGTGCAGCTCGCCGGCGTGGCCGATGACCGTCTCCACGCCGTCCAGGACGACGAGCAGCTCGGCGCAGCGGCCCGGGTGCCAGGGGCCGTACTGGCCCTGGCGGACCACCAGTTCGGCACCGGCCTCGACGGCCAGGGCGCGGGCGGCCTGGACCGCGTCGGCCCAGTCGGCCGGGCGGCCCTTGCCCCACCAGCCGGCCTGCTCGCGGGCACCGGCCAGCACGACCGCGGCGTGGCGCGGCTGGGCGGGCAGGGCCGCGTTCAGGGTGGCGATCTCCTCGTCCGTGGGACGCCGGTCGACGGGCAGCCGCACGGCGACCCCCGGCCGGTCACCGGCGAGGAAGACCGAGCCGGTCTCGAAGAGCGCGAGGTCGTGGCTGCCCCGGCTGTCGTTGCGGCGCAGCGCGCCGAGCAGACCCGGCAGCAGCGTGGTGCGCAGCGCGGGCTCTTCGTCGGAGATCGGGTTGACCAGCTTGACGACCCGGCGGGCCGCGTCGTGCGCGGGCAGCTGGAGCTGGTCGAGGACGGCCTCGCCGATGAAGGGGTAGCTCAGCGCCTCGACGTAGCCGGCGCCGGCCAGCGCGCGGCCGACCCGGCGGTGCAGCTGCTGCCGGGCGGTCAGGCCGCGGCCGGAGGGCACCTGCGGGAGGGTGGACGGGAGGTTCCCGTAGCCCTCCAGCCGGATGACCTCTTCGGCGAGGTCGTTGGGCGCGGCGAGGTCGGGCCGCCACGAGGGGACGGTGACGACGAGCTCGTCCTGGCCGTAGACGTCGCAGCCGACCTCCTGGAGGCGGCGTACGACGGTCTCGCGGCCGTAGTCCATGCCCGCGACCCGGTCGGGGTGGTCCGCGCTCATCGCGATGGTGCGCGGGGCGCCCGGGGCGGTGAGCTCGGTGACCCCGGCCTCGGCGGTGCCGCCGGCCAGCAGGACGAGCAGGTCGACGGTCCGCTGCGCGGCCGCGGCGGCGGCCTGCGGGTCGACGCCCCGCTCGAAGCGCTTGGAGGCCTCGGAGGAGAGCTTCAGACGGCGGGCGGTGCGCGAGATCGACACGGAGTCGAAGTGCGCGGCCTCGATGACCACGTCGGTGGTGCCGGTGACGGCGCCCGTCTCGGGGTCGGTGACGGAGTCGGCGATCTCGGTGTTGGCACCGCCCATGACACCGGCGAGCCCGATGGGACCGCTGTTGTCGGTGATCACCAGGTCCTCGGCGTCGAGCGTGCGCTTGACCCCGTCGAGGGTGGTGAACTTCTCGCCCTGCTCGGCACGCCGGACACCGATCGCGCCGTCGAGGCGGGAGCGGTCGTAGGCGTGCAGCGGCTGGCCGAGTTCGAGCATCACGTAGTTGGTGACGTCGACGGCGAGCGAGATCGGGCGCATGCCGGCCTTCTGGAGGCGGCGGGTGAGCCAGATCGGGGAGCGCGCCTCGGGGTCGAGGCCGGTCACCGTGCGGGCGGTGAAGCGGTCGCAGCCCTGCGGGTCGGAGATCTTCACCGCGTAGCCGTACGAGTTCGGCGCGGGCACGTCGAGCAGCGCCGGGTCGCGCAGCGGCAGGCCGTAGGCGGTGGCGGCCTCGCGGGCCACACCGCGCAGCGACATGCAGTAGCCGCGGTCCGGGGTGATGTCGATGTCGAGGACCTCGTCGACGAGCTGGAGCAGCTCGATCGCGTCGGTTCCGACCTCGTGCTCGGGCGGCAGCACGATGATGCCGTGCGTGCCGTCGTCGCCCATGCCCAGCTCGTCGCCGGAGCAGATCATGCCGTGCGAGGTGCGGCCGTAGGTCTTGCGCGAGGCGATCGCGAAGTCCCCGGGCAGCACGGCGCCGGGCAGGACCACGACGACCTTGTCGCCGACGGCGAAGTTCCGGGCGCCGCAGACGATCTCCTGCGGCTCGCCGGTGCCGTTGGCGGCGCCGACGTCGACGGTGCAGAAGCGGATCGGCTTGCGGAAGCCCTCCAGCTCCTCGATGGTCAGCACCTGACCGACGACGAGGGGGCCCTTGAGGCCGCCGCCGAGCTGCTCGACGGTCTCGACCTCAAGGCCGGCGTCGACGAGCTTGGCGGCCACGTCGCGGCCGGTCTCACCTGCGGGGAGGTCGACGTACTCCCGCAGCCAGGAAAGCGGGACGCGCATCAGATCTCACTCCCGAAAGGCCGGGTGAAACGGACGTCACCCTCGACCATGTCTCGCATGTCTTCCACGTTGTGACGGAACATCAGCATCCGCTCGATGCCGAAGCCGAAGGCGAAGCCGCTGTACTTCTCCGGGTCCACCCCGCAGGCGACGAGCACCTTGGGGTTGACCATGCCGCAGCCGCCGAGCTCGATCCAGCCCTCGCTGGAGCAGGTGCGGCAGGGGCGGTCGGGGTTGCCCACCGAGGCGCCGCGGCACACGTAGCACTGCATGTCCATCTCGGCGGACGGCTCGGTGAAGGGGAAGAAGTGCGGGCGCAGGCGCGTGGTGGTGCCCTCGCCGAACAGCTCCTGGACCATGTGGTCCATGGTGCCCTTGAGGTCCGCCATCGTCAGGCCCTCGTCCACGGCGAGCAGCTCGACCTGGTGGAAGACGGGCGTGTGCGTCGCGTCGAGCTCGTCGGTGCGGTACACCCGGCCCGGGCAGACGATGTAGACGGGGGGCTTGCGCTCCAGCAGCGAACGCGCCTGCACCGGAGAGGTGTGGGTGCGCAGCACGACACCGGACTCGTCGCCCTCGGTGCCCTCGGGGCCCCGGACGAAGAAGGTGTCCTGCATCTGGCGCGCCGGGTGGTCCGGCGTGAAGTTGAGGGCGTCGAAGTTGAACCACTCCGCCTCGACCTCGGGGCCTTCCGCGACCTCGTAGCCCATGGCGACGAAGATGTCCGCGATGCGGTCCATCAGCGTGGTCAGGGGGTGGCGGGCGCCGGCGGGCACGCGGTCGTGGGGCAGCGTGACGTCCACCGCCTCCTCGACCAGCACCCGCTCGTCACGCTCGGCCTCGAGCTCGACGGTGCGGGCCCCGAAGGCCTTGTTCACGGCGCCGCGGGCCTGTCCGACCCGCTTGCCCGCCTCGGCCTTGGCCTGGGGCGGCAGCGCGCCGATCTCCCGGTTGGCGAGCGCCAGGGGCGAGCGGTCGCCCATGTGCGCGGTCTTCGCCTCGCGGAGTTCGTCGAGGTCACCGGCGGAGGCGAAGGCGGCGAGCGCCTCGTCCCGCATGCGCTCGATCTCTTCCGGTTTCAGTGCCTCGACCTCGACAGGGTCGTACGACTTGTTCGGTGCCGACATCTCTTCCCGTACTTCCGATGGCTGGCTGGTGGGTCCCCGTACGGCGCGATCAGACCGATCGACGATCAGACCGATCGACACAGAGACACAAGGGTGCCAAAGGACGAGTCTAAAGGCCGCCGGGGGTGGAGGGGCCCGTGGGCCGCCTGGCGAGACGCTCCGCAGGGTTACTGCGTGAGGTAGGCCGGTGCGCTCACGGGCAGGATAAATCGGAATTCGGCTCCGCCGCCGGGGCCGCGGCCCACCGTGATGGTGCCGCCGTGGGCCTCCACGATGCCCTTGACGATGTACAGGCCCAGGCCGGTGCCGCCGCGCTTGCTCCCCCGCCAGAAGCGGGTGAAGACGCGGCCCATCGACTCCTCCGGGATCCCGGGGCCTTCGTCGGTCACGGTGACGGCGGTTCCCTTCTCGTGCGGCGCTACGTCGATGGTGACCGTTCCGTCACCGTGGCGCACCGCATTTTCGAGGAGGTTGCCGAGGATCTGGTCGATCTTGTCCGGATCGGCCCACAGGTCGGGGAGGGGGCGGCTCACCCGGACGAGGAACCGCTCGGGCGCCTGGCCGTTCGCGGTGAGCGCCTGGACGTGGCGGCCCACGGCGGCGGCGATGTCGACCGGCTGGCGGCGCACCTCCAGACGGCCGGAGTCGATGCGGGAGATGTCGAGCAGCTCGGCGATGAGCCGGGTGACGCGGTTGGCGTCGGCATCGACGGTCTCCAGCATCAGCCGCTTCTGGTCGTCGGTGAACCGCTCCCACTTGGCGAGCAGGGTGGCCGTGAAGCCCTTGACGGAGGTCAGCGGGGAGCGCAGCTCGTGCGCGACGGTCGCGATCAGCTCGGCGTGGCTGCGTTCGGTGCGGCGGCGGGCCTCGGTGCCGCGCAGGGTGACCACGAGACGGCGCAGCGGGCCGGTGGGGTGGGTCCGGACGTAGCGGGCGGAGACGAGCACCTCGCGCCCGCCCGGCAGCAGCAGGTTGCGCTCGGGCTGGCCGCGGCGGGTGGCGAGGCCGCCGTAGGGGTCGGTCAGGGCCCACCAGCGGCGGCCTTCGAGGTCTTCGAGCGGCAGCGCGCGGTCGATGCGGACGCCGATGGCCTGACCGGGGTCGGTGGCGGTCATCCGGGCGGCGGCCCGGTTGAAGCAGATGACCCGTCCGGCGTGGTCGGCGACGACGAGGCCGTCGGGCAGTTCGTCGGGATCGATGCCGAAGCCGTCGTCCACGACGGCCCCGGCCGGGGCGCCGCGCTCCGCGGCCGGTACCGCGGCGGACGCGGCGGAGCCCGCGGGTGCGGCGGAGCCAGCGTGCGGGGTCCGGGGGCTCGGGTGCGCGCCGGGGGCTCCGGCGGGGCCCTGGCGCTGGCCGCGGCCGGCCACGGCCGCCTGGGGCGGAACGCCGCGCAGGCCGTCGGCGGCGGGCGCGGGGCCCGCGGGTCCGGGGGCGTCCCGCAGCCGCTCCTCGGCCGCCCCCGCGGCCCCGGGCGAGCTGTTCGTACCGACGGTCATGTCCCCGTACCCCACATCTCGGAGTAGCACAGTGGGCACCCCGGGCTGCCACATTACTAGCTGGGGGTCACGGAGCGGCACCCTCCGGGCGCCCGCTGTGCACGCGCGGACGCGTACAGGCACACCGCGGCGGCCGTGGCGAGGTTCAGGCTCTCCGCCTTGCCGTGGATCGGGACCCGTACGACGGCGTCCGCGAGGGCCCTGGTCTCCTCCGGCAGGCCCCAGGCCTCGTTGCCGAAGACCCAGGCGGACGGGCCGCCCATGGTGCCCGCGTCCAGCTCGGCGTCGAGGTCGTCCTGACCGGCGCCGTCCGCCGCGAGGATCCGTACGCCCGCCGCCCGCAGCCCCTCCACGGCCTGCTCCACCGGCACGCCGACGGCCACCGGCAGGTGGAAGAGGGAGCCCACGGAGGCCCGTACGGACTTCGGGTTGTACAGGTCCACGGAGGCGTCGGTCAGCACCACCGCGTCGGCGCCCGCGGCGTCCGCGCAGCGCAGCACCGTACCGGCGTTCCCCGGGTCGCGGACGTGCGCGAGGACGGCGACGAGCCGGGGCCGGGCCCCGAGGATCTCCTCGAAGGGGGAGTCCAGGAAGTGGCACACGCCGACGAGGCCCTGCGGGGTGACGGTCTGCGAGACCTCGGCCAGCACCTCGTCGGAGGCGTAGTGCACCCGCGCCCCGCCCAGCAGCGCGGCCTCGACGATGTCGGGGTAGCGCTCGGCGGCCTCGACGGTGGCGAACAGCTCGATCAGGGTCGGGCCCTGGGGCCCGCGGTGCTCGACGGCCTCGCGCACCGCCTGCGGGCCCTCGGCGAGGAACCTGCGCTCCTTGGTGCGGAAGTTGCGCCGCGCCAGGCGCCTGGCGGCGGCCACCCGCGGGGATCGGGGGGAGATCAGCTCGTCGGGGTAACCCATGGTGTGTGCGGTTCTCTCTCGGGCTCGGGGGTCCGGGGCGGCGGGGGCGGGCGGGGCGCACGGAGGTGCGGGAGCGCGGTGCGCGGCCGGGCGCGGGGCCGGGCCGGGCGCGGGGCCGGGCCGGGCGCCGGACGCGGCGCGGGGCGGGGCGAAAGCACACGGACCCGCAGGCGAATCGCCTGCGGGTCCGTGGGGGCCGGCCGCGCGGAACGGGGCCGGCTAAGCCTTAGGCAGCGGCCTTGGGGGCGTTGACGTCGGCCGGAAGCGCCTTCTGGGCGACCTCGACCAGCGCGGCGAACGCGTTGGCGTCGTTGACGGCCAGCTCGGCGAGGATCTTGCGGTCCACCTCGATGTTGGCGGCCTTCAGACCCTGGATGAGGCGGTTGTACGTCATGCCGTTCTGGCGGGCAGCGGCGTTGATGCGCTGGATCCACAGCTGACGGAAGTCGCCCTTGCGCTTCTTGCGGTCGTTGAAGTTGTAGACCAGCGAGTGGGTGACCTGCTCCTTGGCCTTGCGGTACAGGCGCGAACGCTGACCGCGGTAGCCGGAGGCCGCCTCGAGGATCGCCCGGCGCTTCTTGTGGGCGTTTACTGCCCGCTTGACGCGTGCCACTTTTTAACTCCTTGTAGCGGGGCCGTGGTTGTCTTCACACGGCCCGAATTCGATGGGGTCCCGGTCTTGACGTCCCGCTCCCGGCGAGGGGAGCGGAGGACGTCACTTGCCGAGAAGCTTCTTGATCTTCGCGGCGTCGCCGGGGGCCATCTCCGCGGTGCCGGTCAGGCGGCGGGTGACACGGGACGACTTGTGCTCGAGCAGGTGGCGCTTGCCGGCACGCTCACGGAGCACCTTGCCGGAGCCGGTGATCTTGAAGCGCTTCTTGGAACCGCTGTGCGTCTTGTTCTTCGGCATAGCGCCGTTATCTCCTCGTCGGTGGCGCTCCCACCGGCCCGTGCGGGCCGGCTGGCGGGAGCGTCATGTTGTGTCGGTGATCCGGGACGGGCTGCCCCGGAATCAGGCCTCGGCGTTCGCCTCGTCGGCGGCTGCCTTGGTGGCCTCAGTAGCCTCAGCGGCCTCGGTGACCTCAGCGGCCTCAGCGTCCTCGGCGCCTTCCGCCTCGACCAGGTCGGTCTCCTCGGAAGGAGCGTCCTCGCCGTCGGCGGCGACACCCTGGCGCTCGGCCTTGCGGGCGGCCTGCGCCTCGCGGGCTTCGGCCATCGCCTCGGTCTTCTTCTTGTGTGGACCGAGAACCATGATCATGTTTCGGCCGTCCTGCTTCGGGTTCGACTCGATGAACCCGAGGTCCTCGACGTCCGAAGCGAGGCGCTGGAGCAGGCGGTAGCCGAGCTCCGGTCGCGACTGCTCGCGACCACGGAACATGATCGTGATCTTGACCTTGTCGCCCTGCTTGAGGAACCGAACGACGTGACCCTTCTTGGTGTCATAGTCGTGCGGGTCGATCTTCGGCCGGAGCTTCATTTCCTTGATGACCGTGTGCGCCTGGTTCTTGCGCGCCTCACGGGCCTTCATGGCCGACTCGTACTTGAACTTGCCGTAGTCCATGAGCTTGCAGACCGGCGGGCGTGCGGACGCCGCGACCTCGACCAGGTCGAGGTCGTACTCCTGCGCCAGCTCAAGGGCCTTCGCAAGCGGCACGATGCCGACCTGCTCGCCGCTGGGACCGACGAGTCGTACCTCGGGAACGCGAATCCGGTCGTTGATGCGGGGCTCGGTGCTGATGGATCCTCCTCGGTAGCACCACACGACTGTCTGGCAGACAGCCGCTGACGTCTATTTGTCGTCAGACCTACCGCGGCGGAGAATGAAAAAAGCCCCGCCGGGCACAGGCAGGGGCTCCAAAACAACCGGAGCACCGCCGCGTGCGAACCGCGGGGCGCAGACTCGGGCAGCTTTCCATCGTCCGTACGGAACGATGGATACCGCCTGACCGGATGACCTGCCTCCCCGGAGGGTGGTCAGGTGGGAGATCGGAGCCTCCACTTGTGGGCCGGGCACACAGGTGTCCGGCCGGTCGATGTACATACTAGCACCCGCGTTGCAAGCCCGCCGCACGGCATATCGTGGGGGCCATGACTGACGCGACGCCCTCCGATTCCCCCGTCTCCGCCCCGGACGCTCCCGACTACGACGACATGACCCGCGACATCGCGGACGTGCCCGCCGTCGAGGTCATCACCACGGTGGCCGTCCACCTGCTGAGCGCCGCCGCGGTCAATCTGGGCCTCGACAAGCCCGACTCCGAGCACAAGGACCTCGACGAGGCCCGCAAGCTGATCACCGCCCTGGCCGGGCTGGTCACCGCCAGCGCCACCGAGATCAGCTCCTTCCACGCGGCCCCGCTGCGCGACGGCCTGAAGTCGCTCCAGCTGGCCTTCCGCGAGGCCTCGATCGTCCCGGACGAGCCGGGCCAGGGGCCGGGCGAGAAGTTCACGGGCCCGGTCTACGCCTGATCCCGCCCGCACCCGCGCGCGAAACGCGAAAGGGGCGCCCGCCGACTGCCGGCGGGCGCCCCTTTCGCGTGTGCGCGTACGCGCCTCAGCGCGTGAAGAGCGGCTCCCCCGGCGGGACCGGGGCGTCGGCCGGGAGCAGCGCCAGGTCCAGTCCGCGCACGAGCCGGCCGCGCAGGGTCTCGTCCGCCGCGAGGGCCTCGGCCACCCGGCGGGCGGCGGGGGCGGGCGGGGCCGTGTCGGAGAGCACGACGGCGAGGGTGCCGTCGGCCCCCTCGCCGCCCGGGCCGAGGTGGGCGCGCAGGACGGCGGGCTCGGCGGCGACGGCCGCCCGTACGGCTTCCCGTACGGCGGGATCGGCCAGCGGACCGGCGTCCGTCCGGCCCTCGGCGAGGGCGAGCAGGGCGGAGCCCGTCAGCTGGTAGGGGACGGGGCCGGCCAGGTCGAGGACGATCGTGTCGGCCTTCTCGTGGGCGGCGGCGGCCAGGGCCTGGTGCAGCGGGACGGCGACCGGCCGGGCGGCCGGGTCCCACAGCGCCAGCGAGGCGATCGAGGTGAAGGCGGGCAGCGCGCGCCGGTTGCCCGCCGTCAGGGTGGGGACGGCCATGTCGCTGGTCTTCTCGCGCCGCAGGCCGGTCTCCGGGTCGGTCTCGACCTCGCCGAGCACCGCCACGACGGGGACCAGCAGGCGGGCCCCCTTGAGGGCCTCCAGCAGTTCCGGTTCGGCCGCGCGGTCGGCGGCCCAGGCGGCGAGCGCCGCGCTCAGCCGGGGATCGGCGGTGCCGTCGTCGTCGGAGAAACCGGGGTCTGGAATGTTCTTGGTGGCCACAGTTACCCAACCCTATCCCGCCGGGCGGGGCGTGGCCGCCGGGCCAGTACGGCGGCCAGCACCAGCAGGCCCGCTCCGCCTGCGGCCGCCGCGCCCACGCCGAGCCGCGGCCGCCGCTCGGGCGGGCGGACGGGGTCGGGGCCCGGGCCGAAGTAGCGGCGGGCGGCGGGGACGGGGGCCGGGGCGGCGGCCTCGGGGCGCAGCCGGGCGGCGGCCTGGAGGGCCGCGACGGGGTCGACGGTGCCGTGGCCGCGGGCGTCGTCGCGGCCGCCGGCCGGGCCGTCGGTGGCGGTGTCCTCCAGCAGCCGCTCGATCTGCGCCGGGGAGAGGCCGGGGTGGGCGGCCTTGACGAGGGCGACGACGCCGGAGACGAAGGCGGCGGCCGCGCTGGTGCCCCAGCCCTCGTAGTAGGCCCGGTCGGGGTCGGCGATGACCACGTCGACCCCGGGGGCGCTGACGTCGGCGTACCAGTGGCGGGTGGAGAAGGGGGCCTTGCGGCCCTGTCGGTCGACGGCGGCGACGGCGATGACCCCGGGGTAGGCGGCCGGGTAGGAGGTGCGGTCGCCGCGTTCGCCGCCGTTGCCACAGGAGGCGACGACGGCCACGCCCTTGCCGAGGGCGTACTGGACGGCCTCGTCCTCGGCGGATTCGTGGTGGGCGGTGTCGCTGTCGTCGCCGAGCGAGAGGTTGATCACGTCGGCGCCGTGGTCGGCGGCCCAGCGGATGCCCTCGGCGAGGGCGCCGGACTTGCTGTCGCGGGCCCGCGCGCGGCCGGGGTCGCCCTCCTCCAGGATGACGCGGACGGGGAGGATCCGGGCGCGGGGGGCGATGCCGAGGACGCCCTGGGAGCGGTCGGGGCCGTGGCCGTGGCCCGCGATGATGCTCGCCATCGCGGTGCCGTGCCGGGCCCAGGCGCGATCGCCGCGTCCGGCGCCCATGCCGACGAGGTCGGTGCCGTCGAGCACCTGGCCGTTGAGGTCGGGGTGGGTGGCGTCGACGCCGGTGTCGAGGACGGCGACGGTGATCCCGTCGCCCTGGGTGGTGCCCCAGGCCTCCTCGGCGCGCAGGGCCAGCAGCCCCCACTGCCGGTCGCGGATGGTGTCGGCGGCGGCCGGGGGCGCGGCGAGCGCGGTCAGCAGGGCGGCCAGGGCCAGCGCGCCGGTGGCGGTGGCGCGGGCACGGGCGGCCGCGCGGCGGGCGGGGGTCATCCGTGGTGCTCCGCAGTGGCCGTGGGCGGGGCGGGCGGGGCCGCGAGGGCGCCGAGGGCGCGTTCGACCCGGTCGGCGACGGCCCGGGCGCCATGGCCCAGGCCCGCTTCGGCGACCACCCCGGTGGCGCCCTGGCGGATGGCCGCTTCGGCGGGGACCGGCGCGTCCATGGCGCGGCCGTCGGCGAAGGCGGAGACGGCGTAGACGACGGCCGGGGCCGCTGCGGCGACGCCCGCCGTCCAGGCGGCCCGGCGGGAGTCGGCGTACTCGTAGGCGGGCGGGGCCGGGAGCCGGCCGCGGAGCCCGTCCATGGCGGTGGCGTCGGCGGGGGTGAAGACCAGCCCGACGGTGACCAGGGAGCTGCGGGTGGCGTCGGTGTAGGTGGCGCGGAGCACGCGGGTGCAGCCGGTGGCGGCGAGGGCGGCCCGCCAGTCGGCGGGGAGGGCGGCCGCGCAGTCGGCGTCGGGGGCGAGCGCGAGCCGGGTCCAGCTGCGGTCGGCGCCGCCGGGGCCGCTGTCGGGCGCGTCGAGCACGGGCGGCAGGAGGCTGTCGGCGGGGGCGGTGTGCCAGAGGCCGGCGGCCGTGCGGTAGGCGGCTTCGGGGGTCACGGGGCGCTGGTCGGCCCGGTGTTGCCGCCAGGCGCCGGCGGCGGCGCCCGCGAGGAGGCCGGTGCCGAGGAGTCCGCACAGGGCGGCGGCCACGATCCGGCCGGGGCGGCGGCGCGGGGCCGGGGACGCGGGCGGTCCGGGCTCGCCGAGGACCTCGGTCCGTGGTGTCGACGTGGTCATGCGGCGGCTCCGCCCCCCGTTCCGTACGGCTGCCTGCCCGTACTCTACGGTCCCCGGGCGCCGCCCCCGCCCGGGCCGGGGCCTACCCACCGGTAGAAGGGTCTGGCAAGCTGCCGCCCATGACTTCCGACCGGGCTCGGTACGACCGGGCGACCGCTCATCTCGACGCGCCGCTGGCCCTCGTGGACCTCGACGCCTTCGACGCCAACGCCGACGACCTCGTGCGCCGGGCGGCCGGGAAGCCGGTCCGGGTCGCGAGCAAGTCGGTGCGGTGCCGAGCCCTGCTGGAACGGGTCCTGGCGCGGCCGGGGTTCGCCGGGATCATGTCGTACACACTCGCGGAGTCGCTGTGGCTCGCCCGGTCCGGGTTCGAGGACGTGCTGCTCGCCTACCCCTCGGCGGACCGGTCCGCGTTCGGGGAGCTGGCGCACGACCCGAAGCTGGCCGCCGCCGTCACGGTGATGGTGGACGATCCGGCGCAGCTGGAGCTGATCGACCGGTCCCGGGACGGGGGCGCGCAGGAGGTCCGGGTCTGCCTGGAGCTGGACACGGCCCTGCACCTGCTGGGCGGCCGGGTCCGGGTCGGTGCGCGGCGCTCGCCCCTGCGGGAGCCCGGGCAACTGGCCGCGCTGGCACGGGTGGTGAACGAGCGGCCCGGGTTCCGGGTGGTGGGCCTGATGGGGTACGAGGGCCACATCGCCGGGGTCGGGGACGCGCTGGCCGGCCGGCCGGTGCGCTCACGGATGATCCGGCTGATGCAGGGCGCGGCCCGCCGGGAGCTGGCCGCGCGGCGGGCCGAGGCGGTGCGGGCGGTGCGCGCGGTGGTGCCGGACCTGGAGTTCGTCAACGGCGGCGGGACCGGGAGCGTGGCCGGGACGGCCGCCGAGGACGCGGTGACGGAGATCGCCGCCGGATCGGGGCTGTACGTGCCGCGGCTGTTCGACAACTACACCTCGTTCCGGGGCCGTCCGGCGGCGCTGTTCGCGCAGCCCGTGGTGCGCCGGCCGGGGGTGGGGGTGGTGACCGTGCTGGGCGGGGGCTATCCGGCGTCGGGCGCCGCGGGCGCCGACCGGCTGCCCGTGCCGTACCTGCCGGCGGGGCTGCGCTACGACCCGCAGGAGGGCGCGGGCGAGGTGCAGACGCCGCTGCTGGGGAGCCCGGCGGACGATCTGCTGATCGGCGACCGGGTCTGGTTCCGGCACGCGAAGGCCGGTGAACTGTGCGAGCGCTTCGATACGTTGCACCTCGTCGAGGGCGACCGGGTGACGGCCACCGCCCCGACGTACCGGGGCGAGGGCCGCACCTTCCTCTAGGGGTCTCCGGCCAGTTGTGTCCGGCCTTCGCCTTCGCCTTCGCTAGAAGACGCGGTCCGTCTGGTCGGGGACGATGCTGGTGTCGCCCCGGCGGACGGGGCCGGGCGTGCCGTCGTGGTCGACGTAGCCCGTGGTGGAGCAGGGGTAGGGGCTGGTCTTCTGCTTCTTGGGCTCGATGAACATGGGGTTGACGATCCACTTGCCGTCGCTGTTGTCGTACGCGCGGCACATCAGCTCGTTCTTGTTCCGGTTGACGACGAGCCGCAGGGCGGTGGCGTCGCGCAGGAACGAGATGTCGGTGTCGGAGTCGCCGGCGGCGAAGACCTGCCGGCGGGTGGCGGGCTGGATCTTCTCGGCGGCCGCTCCGTGGACCCCGAAGACCTCCTTGTTGATCCAGCAGCGCTTGCCGTCGACGTACGTGATCATCGTGTCGGCGCCGTCCTCGACGGATCCGCAGCCCTGGAGGTGGGCGGTGAACGCGCCGTTGGGGCCGGTGGTGTTGCGGATGCCGATGACGTGGTCGGCCCGGACGCCGACGCCCTGGGCCCAGACCTCGACGACGGGCTGCGGGGAGGCGGAGCTGATCCACACGTCGAAGCCGGCCTTCTGGAGGCCCTTGATCAGGTCCCGCTGCTGGTCGTAGTAGCGGACCCAGCCGGTGGCGGTGGTGCTCGTGCCGACCCGCTGCGTGGCTCCGACGGGGGCGGCGAGGTTCTCGGCGCGGGCGGCGGCGGCGAAGCGGCGCACCTCGGCGGCGGTCCAGCCCTGCGTCAGCTGCGGCAGCCAGGCGTAGGCGGGTTCGATCGTCCGCCGGTCCCAGCCGGCGAAGGCCGCGGCGCCGGTACGGGTGGCGGCGGTGCCGTAGACGGCGTTCAGTTCGTCGGCGCAGGCCGCGCCCTGCGGGGTGCCGGTGGGCAGCGGGGTGCCGGGGTGGGCGAGCGGGCCGCAGGCGGCGGCCAGGGCCTGCGCGGCGGCCGGGGTGAGGTAGCGGCTGGTGGTGGTCCAGTCGCCGCCCGCGGGCTGGCGGATCTTGCCGTTGCGCAGCAGCCAGAACATGGTGGCGTCGCCGACGTCGTTCTTGACGACGGTGTTGTCCCAGTCGAAGACGGCGACGGGCTTGGCCCGGGTGGGCCGGTACGGGTCGCAGCCGCCGTACTGGTCGATCAGCTGCTGGAGGCGGGCCCGGTTGTCCCCGTACCAGCCGGCCGCGAGCTTCGGGGTGGTGCAGTGCGCGCCGGGGCGGGCCGTCGCCTGGGCGGCGGGCGCGGTGGCGACGAGGGTGCCTGCGGCTAGCGCGGCGGCGGCGACGGCCTGGAACCGGCGCGTGGAGCTGGGTCGGGTCACTGAGGTGGTCACTCCTGGTTCTGATGAAGATCGTCGCGGACGCTGGAGCACGACAGCCGGGCGTCGTGCGACGCCCGGCTGTCGGGAGGGTGGTACGGGGGTGAACGTTTAGAGAGGAGTGACGTACGCGCCGGAAATGCCGCCGTCGACGAGGAAGTCGGTGGCGTTGATGAAGGAGGAGTCGTCGCTGGCGAGGAAGGCCACGGCTGCGGCGATCTCGGTCGGCTCGGCGAACCGGCCGAGCGGGATGTGCACGAGGCGGCGGGCGGCCCGCTCGGGGTCCTTGGCGAACAGTTCCTGGAGCAGCGGGGTGTTGACGGGCCCCGGGCACAGGGCGTTGACGCGGATGCCCTCGCGGGCGAACTGGACGCCGAGTTCGCGGGACATGGCGAGGACGCCGCCCTTGGAGGCGGTGTAGGAGATCTGGGAGGTGGCGGCGCCCATGATGGCGACGAAGGAGGCGGTGTTGATGATGGAGCCGCGGCCCTGGCGCTGCATGTAGGGCAGGGCGGCCTTGCAGCACAGGTAGACGGAGGTGAGGTTGACGTCCTGGACGCGGCGCCAGGCGTCGAGGCCGGTGGTGAGGATGGAGTCGTCGTCGGGGGGCGAGATGCCGGCGTTGTTGAAGGCGATGTCGACCGAGCCGTAGGTGTCGAAGGCGGTCTTGAACAGGGCCTCGACCTGCTCCTGGTCGGTGACGTCGACCTGGACGAAGGTGCCGCCGACCTCTTCGGCGGCGGCCTTGCCGGCCCGCTCGTCGATGTCGGCGCAGACGACGTTGGCACCTTCGGAGGCCAGGCGGCGGGCGGTGGCGAGGCCGATGCCGCTGCCGGCTCCGGTGATGACGGCGGTGCGGCCGACGAGGCGGCGGCAGATGATCTCTTCGTTCGACATGCTGGTCAGGCCTCCGTGCTGATGAAGACGTTCTTGGTTTCGGTGAAAGCGGTGAGGGCGTCCGGTCCGAGCTCGCGGCCGAGCCCGGACTGCTTGTAGCCGCCGAAGGGGGTCCAGTAGCGGACGCTGGAGTGGGAGTTGACGGAGAGGTTGCCGGCCTGGACCGCGCGTGAGACGCGCAGGGCGCGGCCGAGGTCGCGGGTCCACAGGGAGCCTGAGAGCCCGTACTCGGTCGCGTTGGCCAGGCGTACGGCGTCCTCCTCGTCCTCGAAGGGCAGGACGACGGCGACCGGACCGAAGACCTCCTCGGCGGCGACCGGCGCGGTGGGGTCGGCGCCGGTGACGAGGGTCGGCGGGTACCAGAATCCGGGTCCCTCCGGGGCGGTGCCGCGCACCGCGCTGAGGTCGTCGGTGACGTAGGACCGTACGCGGTCCAGCTGGAGCCGCGAGATCAGCGGCCCCATCTGCGTCTTCTCGTCGGCCGGGTCACCGACGACCACCCCCTCGATGCCCGGGGCGACGAGCTCCAGGAAGCGGTCGTGGACGGAGCGCTGGACGAGGATCCGGGTACGGGCGCAGCAGTCCTGGCCGGTGTTGTCGAGGAAGGACATCGGGGCGGCGGCCGCGGCGGCTTCCAGGTCGGCGTCGGCGAAGACGATGTTGGGGCTCTTGCCGCCGAGTTCGAGGGTGACCCGCTTCACCCGTTCGGCGCACTTGGACATGATCTGCTTGCCGACGCGGGTGGAGCCGGTGAAGACGATCTTCGCGACTCCGGGGTGCTCGACCAGGGCGTCCCCGGCGACCGCTCCGTGGCCGGGGAGCACCTGGAAGAGGTGCTCGGGGATCCCGGCTTCGAGGGCGAGTTCGGCGAGGCGCAGGGCGGTGAGCGGGGTGGTCTCGGCGGGCTTGAGGATGACGGCGTTGCCCGCGGCGAGGGCGGGGGCCAGGCCCCAGGCGGCGATCGGCATGGGGAAGTTCCAGGGCGCGATCACGCCGATGACGCCGAGGGGTTCGAGGAAGGTGACGTCGATGCCGCCGGCGACCGGGATCTGACGGCCCGAGAGGCGTTCCACTCCCCCGGCGGCGAAGTCCAGCAGGTCGCGGACGTTGCCCGCTTCCCAGCGGGCGTTGCCGATGGTGTGGCCGGCCTCCCGGACCTCCAGCCGGGCCAGTTCCTCCAGGTGTCCGTCGACGACCGCGGCGAAGCGCCGCAGGAGTCTGGCCCGGTCGGCGGGGGCGGCGGCCGCCCATCCGCGCTGGGCCGCGGCGGCCCGTACGACGGCGGCGTCGACGTCGTCCCGTGTGGCGGCCGGGACGGTGGCGACGATTTCCTCGGTGGCCGGATTCAGGACTTCCAGCGCGTCGGACACGTGGTGCCTCTCAGAGGTTCGGTGAGCGTGACTACGGGCGTGACTACGGGCGTGACTGCGGGCGGGACGACGGGCGGGGCCGCGGGCCGGGGCCGCGGGCCGGGGCCGCGGCCCGGGGTCACAGGCGTTCGAAGGAGCGGCGCAGTTCCCAGTCGGTGACGGCGGAGTCGTAGGCGTCGAGTTCGACGCGGGCCATGTTGCGGTAGTGCGCGACGACTTCGGGGCCGAAGGCCGCCTTGGCGATCTCGCTGTTCTCCCAGAGCTCCGCGGCCTCGCGCAGGGTGGCCGGGACGTGCGCGTAGTCGCCGGTGTAGGCGTTGCCGGTGCAGGCCTCGGGGAGTTCGAGTCGGTTCTCGATGCCGTAGAGGCCCGCCGCGATCAGGCCGGAGACGGCGAGGTAGGGGTTGACGTCGCCGCCGGGGAGGCGGTTCTCGAAGCGGGTGGAGCGGCCGTGGCCGACCACGCGCAGGGCGCAGGTGCGGTTGTCGAGGCCCCAGGCGACCGCGGTCGGGGCGAAGGATCCCGGGCGGAAACGCTTGTACGAATTGATGTTGGGGGCGTAGAGAAGGGAGAAGTCGCGCAGGGCCGCGAGCTGCCCGGCCAGGAAGTGCCGCATCACGGGTGACATACCGCCGGCCCCGTCACCCGCCATGGCGTTGTTGCCGTCGGCGTCGACCAGCGAGAGGTGGATGTGACAGGAGTTGCCCTCGCGCTCGTCGTACTTGGCCATGAAGGTGAGCGAGACGCCCTCCTGGGCGGCGATCTCCTTGGCTCCCGTCTTGTAGACGGAGTGCTGGTCGCAGGTGGTGAGCGCCTCGTCGTAGCGGAAGACGATCTCGTGCTGGCCGAGGTTGCATTCGCCCTTGGCGGACTCCACGACCAGGCCGGCGGCCTGCATCTCGTTGCGGATGCGCCGCAGCAGGGGCTCGACGCGGCCGGTGCCGAGGACCGAGTAGTCGATGTTGTACTGGTTGGCCGGGGTCAGACCGCGGTAGTCGGCGTTCCAGGCCTCCTCGTAGCTGTCCCGGAAGACCATGAACTCCAGCTCGGTGCCGACGGCCGCGGTGTAGCCGTGCCCGGCGAGGCGTTCCAGCTGGCGGCGCAGGATCTGGCGGGGGGCGGCGACCACGGGCGAGCCGTCGTTCCAGGCGAGGTCGGCGAGGACGAAGGCGCTGCCGGGGTTCCAGGGGATGCGGCGCAGGGTGGCGAGGTCGGGGTGCATGGCGAAGTCGCCGTAGCCGCGGTCCCAGGAGGACATCTCGTAACCGTCGACGGTGTTCATGTCCGTGTCGACGGCGAGGAGGTAGTTGCAGCCCTCGGTGCCGTGGTCGAGGACCTCGTCGAGGAAGAACTGGGCGGCGAACCGCTTGCCCTGGAGGCGTCCCTGCATGTCGGGGAAGGCCAGGACGACGGTGTCGATCTCACCGCTCGCAACGAGGGCGCGAAGCTCCTCGGGCGCGAGCGGGGGCTTGCGGTCTACCACTGGAATCTCTCCTTCGGTGAGCCGAGTGGGCCTAAGGTATTGAATGAGACCATTGCTTGGGAAGGGGAGGGGCCGAGATGACCGACACGGCGGGCGAGGGTGGCGCGATCGCACGGCTGAATCCCGTACTGCGGCAGGTGCGGGCGGGCAACGGTTTCGAGGAGGCCCTCGAACAGATCCTCCAGGTGGTCCGGCTGGGCCTGGTGCCCGGCGGGGAACGGCTGCCGCCGGAGCGCGAGTTGGCGGAGCGGATGGGGATCAGCCGGGTCACCCTGCGCGAGGTGCTGAAGGTGCTCCAGGACCAGGGCCTGGTCGAGGCCCGGCGCGGGCGGTACGGCGGAACGTTTGTGCTGGCCCGCCCGGACACCCCGGCCGGCGCCGCCGAGGAGGAGCTGCGCCGACGGGTGGCGGGGGTGGACATCGAGGACGCGCTGCGCTTCCGCGAGGTGCTGGAGGTGGGCGCGGCCGGACTGTGCGCCGTCCACGGGCTGACGGAGGAGGGCACCGAGCGGCTGCTGCGCGCGCTCACCGCCACCCACGACGCCCCGCTCGCCGACTACCGCCGCCAGGACACCCTCTTCCACCTCACCCTGTGCGAGCTCGCCGGGTCCGCCTCCCTGACGGCCCAGTACGCGGCCGTCCGGGCCACCGTGAACGACCTGCTGGACTGCATCCCGCTGCTGGTGCGCAACCTGGAGCACTCGCAGCAGCAGCACACCGCCCTGGTGGAGGCGGTACTGGAGCGGGACGCCGAGGGGGCGCGGGCCGTGATGCGCGAGCACTGCTGCGGCACGGCGGCCCTGCTGCGCGGGTTCCTGGCCTGAGGGGGCGGGGGGGGCGACGGGTCGGGCGGGGGGTGCGGGCGGAGGGCCGGGCGCGGTTTCGTAACCGCTCTTTAACGCAAGGGTCTTGCGCCTGCCACACCCCGGACGCAAAGGTACGCCTCACAACCATTGCATCGCATTGCCCTAGGCAGGAGCGCACATGGCCGACGACACCGCACCCGCACCCGCATCCGCATCCGCCCCGCCCTCCCCCGGGGACGCGGAAGCCGAGTACCTCAAGCGCCGCACCCTGCGCCGCGGCAGCGCCGGCTGGCTGCTGCTGACCGGACTCGGCGTGGCCTACGTCGTCTCGGGCGACTTCTCCGGCTGGAACGTCGGCCTGGACAAGGGCGGTTTCGGCGGCCTGGCCATCGCCACCGTCCTGATGGGCGCCATGTACGCCTGCCTGGTCTTCTCCCTCGCCGAGCTGTCCACGATCCTGCCCACGGCGGGCGGCGGCTACGGCTTCGCCCGCCGCGCCCTCGGCCCCTGGGGCGGTTTCCTCACCGGTACGGCCATCCTCATCGAGTACATCCTCGCCCCGGCCGCCATCGTCATCTTCATCGGCGACTACGTCGAATCCCTCGGCCTGTTCGGGCTCACCTCCAGCTGGCCCGTCTACCTGGGCTGCTTCGTCGTCTTCATCGGCGTCCACCTGTGGGGCGTGGGCGAGGCCCTGCGCTTCAGCCTGGTCGTCACCGCCATAGCCGTCGCCGCGCTGCTGATCTTCGCGGTCGGGGCACTCACCGATTTCGACGCCGGCTCCCTCGACAACATCGCGGTGGACCCGAGCGCGTTCGGCTCCAGCTCCTGGCTGCCCTTCGGCGTCCTCGGCATCTGGGCCGCGTTCCCCTTCGGCATGTGGTTCTTCCTCGGCGTCGAGGGCGTACCGCTCGCCGCCGAGGAGGCCAAGGACCCGGTCCGCTCCATGCCGAGGGCTCTCGCCATCGCCATGGGCATCCTCGCCCTGCTCGCCCTGATCACCTTCTTCGCCGCCACCGGCGCCCACGGCGCGGACGCCGTGCGGTCCGCGGGCAACCCGCTCGTCGTGGCGCTGGAGGGCGACGGCGGCCCGACCGCGCTGAGCCGCTTCGTCAACTACGCGGGCCTCGCCGGCCTCGTCGCCTCCTTCTTCTCCCTCATCTACGCGGGCTCCCGCCAGCTGTTCGCCCTCTCCCGCGCCGGATACCTGCCGCGCTTCCTCTCGCTCACCTCCCGGCGCAAGGCCCCGTACCTCGGACTGGTGATTCCCGGCGCCATCGGCTTCGCCCTCGCGGCGGCCACCGGCAACGGCGCGCGGATGCTGAACATCGCGGTGTTCGGAGCGACCATCTCCTACGCCCTGATGGCCCTCTCGCACATCGTGCTGCGCCGCCGCGAGCCCGGCCTGGAACGCCCCTACCGCACCCCCGGCGGCGTCCTGACCTCCTCCGTCGCCTTCGTGCTCGCCCTGTCGGCGCTGGTGGCCACCTTCCTGGTGGACAAGGACGCGGCGTTCATCGCGCTCGCCGTCTACGCCGTCGCCCTCGCCTACTTCGCGTTCTACAGTCGCCACCACCTGGTCGCCTCCGCGCCCGAGGAGGAGTTCGCCGCGCTTGCGGCAGCCGAGGCGGAGTTGACCCGCGACTGAAATCCTGACCCCGCTTCCGTTGTCCGGCACCACCCTGGAGGTATCACCGTGCCCAGGCCGCTCATCGGCATCACCACCTACGTCGAGGAATCCACCCGCTACGGCGTGTGGGACCTGCCCACCTCCCTCGTCCCGACCGGGTACTACGAACTCGTCCAGGCGGCCGGCGGCGCGGCCGTGCTGCTGCCACCGGACGAGACGGCGCGGGCCGCGGAGGTGCTGGGCCGGGTGGACGGCCTGATCGTCGCGGGCGGCCCGGACGTCGACCCCGTGCGCTACGGGGCAGCGCGCGACCCCCGTACGGGAGCGCCCGCGACAGTGCGCGACGAGTGGGAACTGGCCCTGACCGGGGCGGCCCTGGAGTCCGGTACGCCGTTCCTGGGGATCTGCCGGGGCATGCAGGCGCTCAACGTGGCCCTCGGCGGCACGCTCATCCAGCACATCGACGGCCACGTCCACGCCCCCGGCGTCACCTCCTGGCACCCGGTCCGCCCGGTCGCCGGAACCCGCTACGCGGCGCTGGTCCCGGAGGTCGCGGAGGTCCCGACCTACCACCACCAGGCCGTGGACCGGCTGGGCCGGAACCTGGTCGTCTCGGCGTACGCCGAGGACGGCACGGTGGAGGCGATCGAGGACCCGGACCGCTCGCGCTGGGTCATGGGCGTCCAGTGGCACCCGGAGCGGGACAAGGACACCCGGGTGATGGCGGCCCTGATCGAGGCGGCCACCGCCCGCCGCGCGGTCCTGGTGGCCTGAGAGCGGCCAGTCGCGGGGCCGGGCCCCGCGACTGGCCCCGCGACTGGCCGCCCGTCCCGGCGGCGCGCACCCTGGAAGGATGCGGACGGAGGCGAACGGCACGACCACCGGCCGGGTTTCCGGGATCCTGGAGAACCCGATGGTCGGGATGGCGCCGTGGATCATCTTCTCGCTGCTGGTGGGACCGGGGCGGTTCGAGCTCGCGGTCGGCCTGGCGCTGGCCTCGATCGTCGCCCTGGTCGTCCTCGGCCGCCTGGTCCACCCCGGCAGCTCCTGGAAACTGCTGGAGCTGGCCGACGTGGTCTTCTTCGCTGCCATGGCCGTCGTCGGGGTGCTGGCGAGCCCGGGCACGCTGCGCTGGCTGGAGACGTACGCGGGAGAGGTCTCGAACCTCGCCCTCACCGCGATCGCCTTCGGCTCGATGGCGCTGCGGATGCCGTTCACCCTCCAGTACGCCCGGGAGCAGGTGGACCCGTCCCTGTGGCACACGCCCGCCTTCCTGCGGACCAACTACGTGATCACCGGCGTGTGGGGGCTCGCCTTCCTGGTGGCGGCCCTGGCGGGCGGGTACGGGGATCTGGTGCTGCACAACCCGGACAACCTCTGGACCGGCTGGATCATCCAGATCCTGGCCATCGTCGCCGCGCTGCGGTTCACCGTCTGGTACCCGGAGGTCGTGCGCGCCCGGGCGAGCGGCGCGGCCGCGCCGCCCCGGGCGGCGGGGCTGCTGCTGCCGCTGGCGGGCCTGCTGGTGCCGGTCGGCATCGCGGTGCTGGTCTTCGACAACGTGTGGTGGCTGGGCGTGGCGCTGATCGTCGCGGGTGTCCTCCTGACGAAGGCGCTGCGCTCCGGGGAGTGAGCCCGAAGGGGCCCGGGCGCCGGTTGCCCCGACGCGGGTTTCCCTGCCGGGGCGGCTGCCGGCGCGCATCTGCGCGCCACGGACCGGTGAGGTCGCCCTCGGCGGGGCGCGGCTGTCGCGGCTGTCGCGGATCCCCGACGCTCGACTCCCGGACCCCGGTTTCCGCCCGGCCGCGGACGCTTTACGGGCGGCGCCGGGTCAGCGACAGCAGGTCGCGCGCCGGGCCCGCCGGCCGGGCGCCCGCCGGCCAGACGGCGCGCAGGGCCCGGCCGAGCGCCGCGCCGGGCACCGGGACCTCCACGAGCCGCCGCGCCGCCAGCTCGTCGCCCACCGCCAGCTCCGACAGGACGCACGGCCCGGCGCCGCCGAGCGCGGCCGCCTTCACGGCCGTGGTCGAGGCCAGCTCCAGCAGCGGGGCCGCCAGCCCGCCGGCCGTCGCGAGGGCGGCGTCCAGGACCTGCCGGGTGCCCGAGCCGCGTTCCCGCAGGATCAGCGGGGTCGACGCCAGCTCGGAGGCCTGGACCCCCTTCGACCGGCGGGCCCACGGGTGCGTCGGGGCCACCGCCACGACCAGCCGGTCCTGCCCGATGACCGCCGAGTCCAGGCCGTCCGGCACCGACAGCCCCTCCACGAAGCCCAGGTCCGCCTCGTGCCCCAGGACCCGCTGGGCCACGTCCGCCGAGTTCCCGGCGTGCAGCGAGACCGCCGTGTCCGGCCGCTCCCCGCGCAGGGCGATCAGCCATCCCGGCAGCAGGTACTCCGCGATGGTCATGCTGGCCGCCACCCGCAGCCGTGAGTCCCGGCGGCCCCGCAGCGCCTGCGCCCCGGCGTCGAAGGCCTCGGCCGCCTCCACCACCCGCCGGGCCCAGTCCGTGACGAGCGCGCCCTCGGCCGTCAGCGTCGAGCCGCGCGGCGAGCGGTCGACCAGGGCGACCCCGAGCCGGGTCTCCATCGCGCGGATCCGGCTGCTCGCGGCCGGCTGCGTGATGCCGAGGTGCCGCGCCGCACCGCTCAGGCTGCCGACCCGCGCCACGGCGAGCAGCAGCTCCAGCGCGCCCAGGTCCGGCACGCGGTGCGCAAGCGGAACCCACTCCTCATTACCCATAACATCAGTTTATGGCCTCATAGGGTGATGACCTCTGCCGTCCGCGCGCCCCCGCCGCGAGGCTGGGTCCATGGTCACCACCGTCGCACCGCCCCGCACCACCGCCGACACCACCGGCACCACCGGCACCGCCGCCACCGCGCCCCGGACCCACAAGGCCCCCGCGCTGCGCCACCTCGGCCCCAACTGGTACGCCTGCGTCATGGGCACGGCCATCGTCGCCAACGCCGGCGCCACCCTCCCGTACCAGGTACCCGGCCAGCGCGTGGCCTGCCAGGCCGTCTGGGCGCTGTCCGCCGTGGCCCTCGCCGTCCTGCTCACCGCCCGCGCCGGGCACTGGCTGCACCACCGCGACCAGGCCCGCGCCCATCTCCTCGACCCCGCCGTGGCCCCCTTCTACGGCTGCCTCTCGATGGCCCTGCTGGCCGTCGGCGGCGGCACCCTGATCGTCGGCAAGGACCTGATCGGGGAGCACGCGGCCGTTGTCGCCGACGCCGTGCTGTTCACCGCCGGAACCGCGATCGGCCTGGTCATGGCGGTCGTGGTGCCCTACCTGATGGTGGTGCGGCACAAGGTGGAGGCCGCCCAGGCCAGCCCCGTCTGGCTGCTGCCCGTGGTCGCCCCGATGGTCTCCGCCGCGCTGGGCCCCCTGCTCGTCGCGCACCTGCCCGCCGGCCAGCCCCGCGAGGCGATGCTGCTGGCCTGCTACGCCATGTTCGGCGTGAGCCTGCTCGCCACCCTGCTGCTGCTCCCCCTGATCTTCGGACGGCTGATCGTGACGGGCCCCCTGCCGCTGGTGATGACCCCGGCGCTGTTCCTGGTGCTCGGCCCCCTCGGCCAGTCCACCACCGCCGTCAACCAGCTCGCCGACGTGGCCCCGCACGCCATCGCCGCCCCCTACGCGGACGCCCTGACCGGCTTCGCCGTCGTCTACGGGGTCCCCGTGATGGGCTTCGCCCTGCTCTGGCTGGCCCTCGCGGGCGCGATGCTGGTGCGGGCCGCCCGCGCCGGGATGCCCTTCGCGATGACCTGGTGGGCCCTGACCTTCCCCGTCGGCACCTGCGTCACCGGCGCCGCCGGACTGGCCCGCCACACCGGCCTGGACGCCTTCGCCTGGCTGGCCGCCGCCCTCTTCCTCGGCCTGCTCGCCGGCTGGCTGCTCGCCGCCGCCCACACCCTGCGCGGCCTGTTCACCGGCCGCCTGCTGCCCAGGACCGGCTGACGCCGCCCGCAACGCCGCCGGACGGGCCGGGCCGCCGGGTCGCCGCGCCGCCGGGCCGCCGACAGGCCCCCGACGAGCCGCTACCGGGCCGCTACCGGGCCGCCCGCAGCGCCGCCGCCAGTACCGCCGGGGCCTGCGCCAGCGAAGGCCCGTACCAGGTCAGGTGGCGGCCGCTGACCAGGGCCGCGGGCAGGCCCGGGAAGGCCTCGGGACCGTCGCCGGCGGTGAAGCGGTACGGCTCGTCCGGGAGCACCACCAGATCGCAGCCGCTCCCCGCCAGCTCGGCAGCCGGCACCTTCGGGTACCGCTCCGCGTGCCCGGCGTAGGCGTTGCGCACCCCGAGCCGGGCCAGCAGGTCCCCGGCGAAGGTGTCCCGGCCCAGCACCATCCAGGGCCGCCGCCACACCGGCACGAACACCGTGAACGCTCCGACGGGCTCCACCACCGCCCAGGCCTCCCCGGCCCGCGACAGCCACTCCGGCCGCTCCAGCCCCAGCGCCCCCACCAGTACCCGCTCCAGCTCGCTCAGCGCCTGCGGCAGGTCCCGGACCTCGGTGACCAGCACCTCCACCCCGGCCGCCCGCAGCGCGTCGAGGTCGGGGGCCCGGTTCTCCTCCTCGTTGGCGATCACCAGGTCGGGGCGCAGGGCGAGCACCGCCCGTACGTCGGGGTTCTTCGTACCCCCGATCCGCGCCGCCTCCCCCAGCTCCGCCGGGTGCGTGCACCAGTCGGTCACCCCCACCAGCAGTCCGGGCGCGGACACCGCCACCGCCTCGGTCAGGGACGGCACGAGCGAGACGACGCGCACCGGCTCAGCGTCCCGGTGACGGGGGCTCGGAGGTGGCGTGGATGTGGTCGCCGACGGCGACCACGAGCAGCCGGGTGTCCTCGCTGACGGCGCGCCACCGGTGCCGCACCCCGCCGGAGAGGAACAGCGCGTCCCCGCTCTCCAGCCGGTACGCCCGCCCCTCGGCCTCCACCTGGCAGGCACCGGAGACCACGTACATCAGCTCGTCGTTGCGGTGCTGGTACTCGCGGCCGGCGTCCTGGTCCCCGCTGAACTCCAGCGCGTGCAGCTGGTGGTGACCGCGTACGAGGGGACGTACGCCCATGACCGGTTCGAGCCCGGGCTCGTCACCGGCCCGGACCAGGTCCACCGTGCGCGCCGTGTCGGAGGCGGCCAGCAGCTCGACCGCGGTGGTCTCCAGGGCGTCGGCGACCCGCTCCAGGGAACGCATGCTGGGGCGGGCCCGTTCGTTCTCTATCTGGCTCAGGAAGGGGACGGACAGACCGCTGCGCGCCGACACCGCGGCGAGGGTCAGGTGGAGCGCACGGCGTCTCTTGCGTACGGCCACGCCCACCCGCAGCGGTTCTTTTGAGTCCTTCTCCTTGTCACTGCCGTCTTCCTTGGCGTTCATTTCGGGGCTGCCCTCCCCTGTCCTCGTCGCACATCGGTGTGCTGTAAGCACCTTACGCAGCAACCGCCCCCGGATTCGCGCCCATGGGACCACCGGGCCCCCGCCCGGTGGCTCGCCGTGGTCCCGCGGTCACCCTACGCCGCCTCCCGAGGCGCGCCACAGCACGCGGTCACCGTCCAGGATCACGACGTCGCCGGACGGTCTGACCAGCAGCCGCGCGCCGGGGTGCCCCGCCGTGCCGCTGCTCCAGGCCGGGCCGCCCGCGCCGGTGCGCACGGTCAGCTCGCCGTCGTACGAGAACAGGGCGTCGTGGCCGGTGCCCGCGGTGCCGGAGTTCCAGCGGCGGGCCCCGGCGGCGTCGAGCACCACGAGGTCCCCGTCGGCCCCGAGGGTCAGCCGGGCGGCGCCGGCGTCGAGGACGTCGCCGGGGCGCAGCACCGTACCGGGGTGGACCTCGACGGAATCGTCGAGGGAGCCGTCGGCGAGGGCGCGCAGGGTGGTCAGCGAGGGCGTGAACGCGTACAGGGCGCCCTCGGTGCGCACGAAGCGGCCGAAGCGGAGGGTGGTGGCCCGGCTGCCGCCGCCGTCGGACGCGGTCTCGAAGGTGACCGGGGAGTCCGGTCCGAGCACGGGGTCGGCGCCGACGCGCGGGTTGCGCCCGGGCGGGAAGTCCGGTTCGTTGATCCACTTCTTGGCGACGAACTCGAACTGCTGGACCAGGTCGGCCTGGTAGCCGATGAAGAGCAGCCCGCGCGGGGTGTCCGGGCCGTGCTCGCCGTCCTCCTGCGCCGGGTCGTAGGCGGGGCCGAAGGGGATGCCGCGCCGGATGATGCGGCGTCCGTCCAACTCGGCGGCGGCCAGCGGGGGCCGGCCGGGGCCGAGGACGAGGCCGTCGCGCGGGTTGCCCTTGCGGATGTGGGCGAACAGCGGGGTGTGCCAACCCTGCGCGTCGTCGGCGTAGGCCAGCGCGGCGTCGGGGTCGGCGCCGATCGGGCCCGGCTCCTCGGCGAGGGGGCAGCCCGCGATGGGCGTGCCGCCGGGCCAGCGGCCGACCAGCCGGGCCGCGACCCAGGTCGGGGTCGCGTCGGGCGGCGCGGCGCCGGACTTCTTCAGTTCGGCGAGCCGCTGCCCGGCCTGCTCCCACCAGCCGGGGACGTCCTGGGCAAGGCGCCGGACCACCTGGAAGGCGCCGCCGGTGGCCCAGGCGGGCAGTCCGGCGGGCCGCTGCCCGGCCTTCTCCTGCCCTACGAGGAACTCCCCGGCCGGCACCAGCCGGGTCCCGGGCTTCCCCTGGACGGTGGCCCCGTTCGCGGGGTCGGGGGCGTGGAAGCCGCGCACGCCGGGCTGGCTGATCCCGTCGGCGAAGCCGAAGTGCTCGTGGCCGCGCAGGGCTCCGGGCAGCGTGCCCCCGTCCTGCCGGAAGACGACGGTTCCCCCGGCGGTGGCGAGGCCCTCGCGGTGGCGGGTGACGGCGCTCGCGAGCCGGGCGGGGTCGTCCGCGGAGAGGCTGAGCACCGCGTGCACGGCGCGCCCGGGCTCCTCGGCGCCGAACAGCCAGGACTCGGGGGCGCTGGTGCCGGTGTCCCCGAGTGCCTCGGCGCGGCGGGCGGCGCCCTGCGCGAACGCCTCGGCGGTGCTGCCGGGCACCACGGCCGGGAAGGGGTCGCGCCCCGCGAGCAGGCGCAGGCCGGGGTAGGTCAGGGAGAGCCCGGTCCACAGTGCCGACAGGGAGGCGGGGTCGGCGCCGCCCGCCTTGAGCCGGGCCGCGCTGAAGAGGGCGTTGAAGCGGGCCATCTCCTCGGTGGTGGAGAGCTCGGGCAGCAGCTTGGCGAGCCAGCGGCGGGCCGGGGCCGCCTCGCGGAAGTGCACGAGCAGCAGGCAGGCGTGGTCCTTGCGGGAGCCCGCCAGGATGTCGCCCTGGGTGGTCCGGTCGGCGCGCAACGGCAGCTCGGCGGCCCCGGCCCGCGCGGCCGGCGGGACGGCGGCGGCCCCGGCCGGGACCGCCGCCGCGGCCACGGCCCGGGGACACACCGCGAGGGCGGCGGCCCCCGCCCCGGCGACGAGGACGGCCCGGCGGGCGGGGCTCGGGGTCTGGACGGCATCCATCGGTGTCTCCTGGGTGAGGGGGCGGAACGGGGCGGTGGGGAACGACGCCACCGGGCGGACCGGGGGCGAGCCCAAGCCGGGACCCGGCACGGAGCGGGAGCGGGGCGCAGGACGCACGCCGGAAGCGGACCGGGACGGGGCCGAGGCGCGGGACACGCGCCGTGACCGGGACGAGGACGAGCTCGGTGCACGGACCGGTGACGGGACGCGAACCGAAGCCGGACCGGCCGAACGGCCGGGACTGCGGCACGCACGGAAACCGGAACGTGAACGGGAACCGGACCGGGAGGGGGAGCGGGAGGGGGACGGGAACTGGGAGGGAACCGGGACGGGGACCGGGAACCGGGCCGGGACCCGAGCGGGGACAGATCCGGACCCCGACCGGACCCGGACCCGACCCGAACCGAACCGGACCCGAACCGGACCCGAACCGGACCCGGACCCGGACGGGAACCGGACCCTGGACGGAACCGGACCCGGACGGACCAGAACCAGAACCGGAGCGGGAGCGGATCGGGTGGGAATCGGACGGGAACGGGAATCCGGACGGGGGCGGGGACGGGAACCGAACCGGCACCAGCACCAGCACCAGCACCAGCACCAGCACCAGCACCAGCGAAACCGAGCAGGGCCGGACCCGGGCCACGGGCACGGCCTGGGCCGAAACCGGACCAAGCCGCCCCGCCCCGGCCGGCACGCGGCCGCGGCCGGGGCCGGGTACTGGAGCAGGAGCACCGGAACGGCCGCAGGGGCCCGGGCCCGGGCCCGGAGCCACCGGCCCCCGCCCCAGAACCCGGCGGGAGACGGCGAGCCACGCCCCGGACCCACCCGGACCGGCCTACGCGGCGAGCGACTCCCGTCCCCGCACCGGGACTTCGCCCACGGGCTCGACGGGCCGCCCGCCCGGGGGAGCCGGATCCGCGGCCGGCGCCGGGCCTATGAGCCCCGCCGCCCCGCGGAGAACGTCGGCGGGACCGGGGGCGGCGGAAACGACCATGGGCGTCCGAGACTCCTCGCATGGGGGGACCGGGCGGGCAGAACGTCCTGCCAGTGATCAACACCCTCCGCGAAACCCCGCGACCGCGCGCGCCGGACGCACTGTTGGAGTGACGCGGCGATCACCCCCGGGCGCCCCGCCGCCGGTGCGGCATCATCGACTCCGTGACGACACGACGCCTGATGCTCCTGGACACCGCCTCCCTTTACTACCGCGCCTACTTCGGCGTGCCGGACTCCGTGAAGGCTCCCGACGGCACCCCCGTCAACGCCGTGCGCGGGCTGCTCGACTTCATCGGACGGCTGGTCCAGGACCACCGCCCCGACGACCTGGTGGCCTGCATGGACGCCGACTGGCGGCCGCACTGGCGGGTGGAGCTGATCCCGTCCTACAAGGCGCACCGGGTCGCCGAGGAGACGGAGACCGGCCCCGACGTGGAGGAGACCCCGGACACGCTCGCCCCCCAGGTGCCGGTCATCGAGGCGGCACTGGACGCCTTCGGGATCGCCCGGGTCGGCGTCGCCGGGTACGAGGCCGACGACGTGATCGGCACCCTCACCACCCGC
The DNA here is from genome assembly GCF_042890765.1 of Streptomyces sp. NPDC002032. Classification (NCBI taxonomy): domain Bacteria; kingdom Bacillati; phylum Actinomycetota; class Actinomycetes; order Kitasatosporales; family Streptomycetaceae; genus Streptomyces; species Streptomyces sp. NPDC002032. The sequence goes on from NZ_JBIASM010000009.1 coordinate 286,467, forward strand.
GCGACCGGCCCGGTGGACATCGTCACCGGCGACCGGGACCTGTACCAGCTGGTGGACGACTCCCGCCGGCGCCGCGTCCTGTACCCCCTCAAGGGCGTCGGCACCCTCCAGGTCACGGACGAGGCCTGGCTGCGCGAGAAGTACGGGGTGGACGGCCCCGGCTACGCGGACCTCGCCCTGCTGCGCGGCGATCCGAGCGACGGCCTGCCGGGCGTGCCGGGCATCGGCGAGAAGACGGCGGCGAAGCTCCTCGACGCGTACGGGAACCTCGCCGGGATCCTCGCGGCCGTCGACGACCCGAAGTCGAAGCTGACCCCCACCCAGCGCAGGAGGCTCGACGAGTCCCGCCCGTACCTGGCAGTGGCTCCCAAGGTCGTCCAGGTGGCCTCGGACGTCCCGCTTCCAGCCTTCGATCCGGCACTTCCCCGCGTCCCGAAGCACCCTGAGACGGTCGATGCGCTCGCACATCAGTGGGGGCTGGGAGGAGCCATGTCACGCCTGAGCAGCGCGCTGCGCCCATGAGGTGCTAACTTAGGTAATCCTAAGCTTTGTCAGTTCCAGGGAGACGCCGTGGCAGAAGGACGCGCCCGCAGAGTCGGCACCGCAGTCGTCGTACGCACCGAGCGGCTGACGCCGCACATGGTCCGGATCGTGCTGGGCGGTGACGGGCTGGCCGACTTCGGCACGGGCGTGTACACCGACCACTACGTGAAGCTCCTGTTCGCCCCCGAGGGCGTGCGTTACGCGGAGCCCTGGGACCTGGAACAGATCCGCTCGACGCACCCCCGGGAGGCCTGGCCCCGCCAGCGCGCCTACACGGTCCGCGCGTGGGACCCCTCGCACCGGGAGCTGACCCTGGACTTCGTCGTCCACGGCGACGAGGGCCTGGCCGGCCCGTGGGCGGCCCGCGTCCAGCCCGGCGAAACGGTGCACTTCCTCGGCCCGGGCGGCGCGTACGCGCCGGACCCGACGGCGGGGTGGCACCTCCTGGCCGGCGACGAGAGCGCCCTGCCGGCCATCGCGGCCGCGATGGAGCGGATGCCGGCGGGTGCGCGGGTGCACGCGTTCGTGGAGGTCGACGGCCCGGCCGACGAGCAGAAGATCGCCACCCCGGACGGGGTCGTCCCGGTCTGGCTGCACCGGGGGGACCGCCCGGTGGGCGCGGCGCTCGTCGAGGCGGTGACCTCGATGGAGTTCCCCTCGACGGACGTCCACGTCTTCGTCCACGGCGAGGCCGGGTTCGTGAAGGACCTCCGCCGCCACCTGCGCCTGGACCGCGGCGTCGCGCGCGAGCGCCTCTCGATCTCGGGGTACTGGCGTCAGGGCGAGACGGACGAGGGCTGGCGCGCGATCAAGCGCGACTGGAACGCCACGGTCGAAGCGGAACAAGACCTCCCCACCCGCGCCGCCGCCTGACCCGGCCCCCTGGGCCGCGCGGCTGAACCCGCCAACGCCGGGCAGCCTCAAGGGGGCCGCCGGGACACAGCCCCGGCGGCCCCCGCGCCCACGCCACAACCAGCACCCCGGCACTCGAGGCGCGGAGACCGCGGGCGAAGCCCCGCGCTTACGGGGCAGAGCCCAGGCGAAGCCCCGCGCTTACGGGGCAGAGCCCAGGCGAAGCCCCGCGCTTACGGGGCAGAGCCCAGGCGAAGCCCCGCGCTTACGGGGCAGAGCCCA
>NZ_JBIASM010000009.1:288240-322633 GCF_042890765.1 Streptomyces sp. NPDC002032
CCAGGCGAAGCCCCGCGCTTACGGGCGGAGCCCAGGCGAAGCCCCGCGCTTGCGGGCGGAGCCCAGGCGAAGCCCCCCGCCCACCCGGGCCCGGCCCCCACCAGCCCCGCCGGCACCTGTTGCGCGGGGAACCACGGACGAAGCCCCGCGCTTACGGGGCGGAGCCCAGGCGAAGCCCCGCGCTTACGGGGCAGAGCCCAGGCGAAGCCCCGCGCTTACGGGGCAGAGCCCAGGCGAAGCCCCGCGCTCGCGGGCGGAGCCCAGGCCAAGCCCCCTCCCACCCGAGCCCGGCCCCCACCAGCCCCGCCGGCACCCGGGGCGCGGGGACCACGGGCAACGCCCCCCGCTCGCGGGGCGGAGCCCGGGCAAGGCCCCCGCCCACCCGGGCCGCCCCCACCTGCCCCGCCGGCGCTTGAGGTGCGGAGCTCCGGGGCGGCCCCACGGCTCGCCGGGCGGGGCCGGGCGGGTGGCGGGACAATGACCGCATGCGTACGGCGGCAGCGCTCCTCGGAACCATGGTCCTGCTCGCCTCGGCAGCGGTGCCGACGGCGGCCACGGCAACGGGCACGGCCGCACCCCCCGCCCCCGCCCCCGCGGACGTCACGCCGCCCCCGCCGCCGAAACCCCGCCTCACCGACCCCGCGGTCACCGGCGCCGTGGCCCGGCTCGACGCCACCATCGCCGACGGCATGCGCCGCACCGGCGTGCCCGGCCTCTCCGTGGCGGTGGTCCACCACGACAAGGTGGTGTACCTCAAGGGCTTCGGACTCCGCCGGACCGGCGAAGCCGCCAAGGTCGGCCCCGACACCGTCTTCCAGCTGGCCTCCGTCTCCAAGCCGGTGTCCTCCACCGTCATCGCCGGCGCCCTCGCCTCCCCCGGCGCCTGGGACGAACCCCTCGCCGGCCGGCTGCCGGGCTTCGCCCTGAAGGACCCCTGGGTCACGGCCCACGTCACCGCCGCCGACCTGTTCTCGCACCGCAGCGGCCTCCCCGATCACGCCGGGGACCTCCTCGAAGACCTCGGCTACCAGCAGCCGTACATCCTCGACCACCTCCGCCTCGAACCCCTCACCCCCTTCCGCGCGAGCTACGCGTACACCAACTTCGGCCTCACCGCCGCCGCCGAGGCCATCGCCCGCGCACACGGCGTCAGCTGGCAGAAGCTGAGCGCGGACACCCTCTTCAGGCCCGCCGGGATGACCCGCACCAGCACCGAGTTCGCCGCCTACGCCCATGCGCCCGACCGCGCGTACGGCCACGTCCGCAACCCCGACGGCACCTGGAGCGCCCGCTACGTGCGCGACGCCGATGCCCAGGCCCCGGCCGGCGGCGTCAGCTCCACGGCCCGCGACATGTCCCGCTGGCTGCGTCTCCAGCTCGCCGACGGCATGCTCGACGGACGCCGGATCATCCCCGCCGAGGGCCTCGACCGCACCCGCGTGCCCGAGATCGTCGCCCAGACCCGGACCCCCTCCGGGACCCCGCAGTTCTACGGGCTCGGCTGGAACATCTCCTACGACGACGCCGGCCGGCTCCGCCTGAGCCACACCGGGGCCTTCGCGCTCGGCGCCAACTCCAACGTCACCCTGCTCCCCCTGGAGCAGCTCGGCATCGTCGTCCTGACCAACGGCGCCCCCGCGGGCCTCGCCGACGCCGTGGCCCTGGACTTCTTCGACACGGCCGAGCACGGCGCGCCCACCACCGACTGGCTGGCCCTGACCGCCTCGCTCTACGCGAAGGCCGACGACGCCGGCCGCTCCGGGACCGACTACGCGCACCCGCCCGCCGGTGCGAAGCCCGCCCGCGCGAACAGCGCGTACACCGGCACGTACGCGAACCCGTACTACGGCCCCCTCACCGTCGCGGCCGCCCCCGGCGGCAAGGGCCTCGTCCTCTCCCTGGGCCCCGCGCATCAGCGCTTCCCCCTCACCCACTACGACGGCGACACGTTCAGCTTCGTGACCACCGGCGAGAACGCCGTCGGGCGCACCGGGGTGACCTTCGCCGACGGAAAGGTCCGCATCGCGTACCTGGACGAGAACCACATGGGCACCTTCACCCGCCGCTAGCCCGGCCCGCCCCGCCACCCCGCACCCCCGCCATCCGCCACGCCCCCGCCGCCCCGCCACGGGCCCTCCCCGTCCCCCTACCCTGGTCCCGGTGACCCGCAGATCGCACGTCCCGCCCGCGCCCCTCCCCCAGATCGCCGGAATCGACCCGGTCCGCATGCGCCTGCCCCCGGACCCGGACGGCAGGTGGCAGTGCCTCGGCGACTACCTGACCGAGCGGTACGCCGGCACGCGCGGCGCCGAGTCCATGGCGCGGCTGCTCGCCGGCGGCCGGGTGCTCGGCCCGGGCGGCCGGGTGCTGGGCCCGCGGGATGCGTACGAGCCGGGCGGCTGGCTCTGGTTCCACCGGGACATGCCGCCCGAGCCCCGCGTGCCCTTCCCGATCGGCGTCGTGTACCGGGACGAGCACCTGCTGGTGGTGGACAAGCCGCACTTCCTGGCCACCACCCCGCGCGGCAGCCACGTCACGCAGACCGCCCTGGCCCGGCTGCGCGAGGAGCTGGACCTGCCCGCGCTCAGCCCGGCGCACCGGCTGGACCGGATGACGGCCGGACTGGTGATGTTCAGCATCCGCCCCCAGGACCGCGGCGCCTACCAGCTGCTGTTCCAGGAGCGCCGGGTCCGCAAGGTGTACGAGGCGCTCGCGCGGCACGACCCGGCGGTGGAGCTGCCCCGCCTGGTCCGCAGCCACATCGACAAGGTGCGCGGGGTGATGGCGGCGGTCGAGGACCCGGACGCGGAGCCCAACGCCGAGAGCCTGGTCGAGCTCATCGCGGTCCGGGGCGCGCTGGGCCGCTACCGGCTGACCCCCCACACCGGCCGCACCCACCAGCTGCGGGTCCACATGAACGGGCTGGGCCTGCCCATCCTCGGCGATCCGGTGTATCCGGTGGTGGCCGATGCGGCCGACCCGGCGGACTACCGGCGTCCGCTCCAGTTGCTGGCCCGCTCCCTGTCCTTCACCGACCCGGTCACCGGCATCGCCCACGACCTGGAGACGGGCCTCACCCTGCGGGCGTGGGACGACCCGGAAGGCTGGGAGCGGGGCCCGGCGCAGCCGCGGTCCCGCTGATCCCGGCGATCCGCAGCGCGGCATCGGCGGCCGCCTCCGCGAAGGCGGCCACCGGCCGGCCCGGATCGGAGCGGTGGATCAGCATGACGCCCTCGATCAGGCCGAAGACCAGGTCGTTGCGGAGCGTCAGCCCGGCCCGGTCCCCGGCGAGTTCGGCGCCCGCCGGGGTGGCGCGCAGCAACGACCGGTAGGCGTCGCGCAGTTCCTCGCGCATCCGGCGGAACGGCGCGAAGCGCGGGCCGCCCAGTTCGGGCAGCAGGTACAGGGCGCCCAGGTCGTAGGGGCCCCCGCACAGCAGGAGCACGTCCGAGCGGCACAGCTCCCACAGCCGGCGGGCGGCGGGCCGTCCGGTGTCGGCCAGCAGCCTGCGGGACAGGGCCAGGGAGGGCCCGACCGTGGACTCCAGGAGTTCGGCGAGGAGTTCCTCCTTGCCGCGGAAGTAGTGGTACATCGTGGCCTGGCGCAGTCCGGCCCGTTCGGCCACCGCCCGCGTGGTGGTGGCCGCGTATCCCCGGACCGTGAAGAGTTCGGCCGCCGCGCAGAGGATCTCCTCGCGCGGCGGCCGCCCGCTGTCCGGTCTCAGCCGGTCGGCGCGCGGCCGACCGACCCGTCTCGGTCCTTCGTCCGTTCCACCGCTCATGCGCCGATCGTCGCACAGCGCACGACGAAACGATCATGGCAAGAGATGAGATCCGGCCAGCCCGACCCTTAGAGGAAGCCCCAAAAGCGCCTAGCCGACCGAACTGTAAGCCACTACACCCCGAAGCAGGGCGTCCACGGCCTTGCGGGCATTTCGCGCCACCGTGCTGCCACTGCCCGAAGAGGGCGGCGCCGAGGAGGCCGGAGCGGCCGCCGCGATCTGCCCGAGCACGTCGATGACCTGCTTGCACCAGCGCACGAAGTCACCGGCCGGCATCTCCGCCTCGCGCAGCACCTCGTCCAGGCTCTTGTCGGAGGCCCACTGGTACGCCGCCCACGCGAAGCCGAGGTCCGGCTCCCGCTGGCCCACGCCCTCCGCCTGGTTGATGCGGTGCTCCTCCTCCAGCGCGTCGAGCCGGCCCCAGATCCGCACCATCTCGCCGAGGGCCGCCTTGGCCGGACCGTGCGGCACCTTCGGCGGCGTGGCGTCGTCGGACTGGCGCGCCTCGAAGACCAGCGCCGAGACGCAGGCGGCCAGTTCGGCCGGGCTCAGCCCCTCCCACACCCCCTCGCGCAGGCACTCCGACGCCAGCAGGTCGAGCTCGCCGTAGAGCCGGGCGAGCCTCCTGCCGTGCACGGTGACCTCGTCCTCGCGCAGGTAGTCCAGCTCGGTGAGCAGTGCGTGGATCCGGTCGAAGGTGCGGGCGATGGTGTTCGTCCGGCCCTCGATGCGCCGCTCCAGCTGCTGCGTGTCGCGCTGGAGGCGGTGGTAGCGCTCCGCCCAGCGGGCGTGGTCCTCGCGCTCGTCGCAGCCGTGGCACGGGTGCGCCCGCAGCGCGGCGCGCAGCCGGGCGATCTCCCGGTCGTCGGCGGCCGCGGCCCGCCCGGGCCGGTGCCGCTCGGGCACGTGGTGCCCGGCCTTGGTGCGCAGCGCGGTCGCCAGGTCCCTGCGGGACTGCGGGGAGCGCGGGTTGAAGGTCTTCGGGATCCGCATCCGGTCGATGGCCTCGACCGGGACGGGGAAGTCGATCGCGGCGAGCCGCTTGACCTGCCGCTCCACCGTCAGCACCAGCGGACGCGGGCCCTCCGCGTACTCGTGCCCCCGGTGCCCGTTGACCCGCCCGGCCGGCACGCCCGGGTCCAGGACCAGCGCGAGCCCGGCGAACTTGCCCGTCGGGACGTGGATGATGTCGCCCGGCTTGAGCTTCTCCAGCGAACCGGCGGCCTGCACCCGGCGCTGCGCCGCGCCCTGCTTGGCCAGGTCGGTCTCGCGGTCCTTGAGGTCGCGGCGCAGCCGCGCGTACTCCTCGAAGTCGCCGAGGTGGCAGGTCATGCCCTCGCGGTAGCCGTCCAGGCCCTCCTCGTTGCGCTGCACCTGCCGGGAGATCCCGACGACGGAGCGGTCCGCCTGGAACTGCGCGAAGGAGGTCTCCAGCAGTTCGCGGGAGCGGTGCCGCCCGAACTGCTGGACCAGGTTGACGGCCATGTTGTACGAGGGCTTGAAGCTGGAACGCAGCGGGTACGTACGGGTGCCCGCGAGCCCGGCGAGTGCGACGGGGTCCATGCCTCGCTGCCAGAGCACCACCGCGTGGCCCTCGACGTCGATGCCGCGCCGGCCGGCCCGGCCGGTGAGCTGCGTGTACTCACCGGGGGTGATGTCGGCGTGCTGCTCGCCGTTCCACTTGACGAGCTTCTCCAGGATGACCGTGCGCGCGGGCATGTTGATGCCCAGGGCCAGGGTCTCGGTGGCGAAGACCGCCTTGACCAGGCCGCGTACGAAGAGCTCCTCCACGACCTCCTTGAAGGTGGGCAGCATGCCCGCGTGGTGCGCGGCGATGCCCCGCTCCAGGCCTTCGAGCCATTCGTAGTAGCCGAGGACGTGCAGGTCCTCGGTGGGGATGGAGGCGGTCCGCTCCTCGACGATCTCACGGACCTTCAGGCGCGCGGTGTCGTCGTTGAGCCGCAGGCCCGCGTACAGGCACTGCTGGACGGCGGCCTCGCAGCCGGCCCGGCTGAAAATGAAGTTGATCGCGGGGAGCAGGTCGTCGCTGTCCAGCCGCGCGATGACCTCGGGGCGGGCGGGGGTCCAGATCCGGCTGCGCGAGCGGCGCTCGCGTTCGCGGTCGGCCTCGCGGACCATCTTGCCGCGCCGCCGGTCCTTGGGGCTGTAGGTGCGGCTGTTCTCCTCGCGGGCCATGCGCAGCAGGTCGGGGTTGACCTCGCGGCGCCCGGAGCCGCGGCCGCCGTGGTCGGACTCCTCCTCGAAGAGGTCGTAGACCCGGCGGCCGGCCATGACGTGCTGCCACAGCGGGACGGGCCGCTCCTCGGAGACGATCACCTCGGTGTCGCCGCGCACGGTGTCGAGCCAGTCGCCGAACTCCTCCGCGTTGGAGACCGTCGCCGAGAGCGAGACCAGGGTCACCGAAGCGGGGAGGTGGATGATCACTTCCTCCCAGACGGCGCCGCGGAATCGGTCGGAGAGGTAGTGGACCTCGTCCATCACGACGTGGCCCAGCCCCCGGAGCGCCTGAGAGCCCGCGTACAGCATGTTGCGGAGCACCTCGGTGGTCATCACGACCACCGGCGCGTCGGAGTTGACGCTGTTGTCACCGGTGAGCAGACCCACCTTGTCGGCGCCGTAGCGCTTGACGAGGTCGGCGTACTTCTGGTTCGACAGGGCCTTGATGGGCGTCGTGTAGAAGCACTTGCGCCCCTGCTGGAGGGCGAGGTGCACGGCGAACTCGCCCACGATGGTCTTGCCCGAGCCGGTCGGGGCGGCCACCAGGACGCCCTTTCCGGCCTCCAGTGCCTTGCATGCCTCGATCTGGTACGGGTCAAGATCGAATTCGTACATCTCGCGGAAGGGGGCCAGGGCGGTGGCTTCTTCGGCGGCGCGGATCCGGGCAGCGGCGTACCGCTCCGCGGGTGAGAGTTCTTCGGTCATCTTGTCTTCGAGCCTACCCGCCACCCCTGACAACAGTCGCGATCATTTAACCGAGCAGCCGCAGGGCACCGGGCACGCACTCGGCCGTCAGCGGCAGCGGGCCCAGCCGCTCCCCGTCGGCGTAGGCGGTGAGCCCGGGGGCCTCCAGGGTGACCTTCCGGGCCCGGTGGACGGTGACGGCCGGGTGGCTCAGGTGGGTCCCCTGGTAGACCTGCGGGAACACCTTCAGCAGGGTGGCGCGGCCGCACTCGCCCACGACGGTCACGTCGAAGAGCCCGTCGTCGGGGACGGCCCCCGCGCAGATGCGCATGCCGCCCCCGTACGAGGACCCGTTCCCGACGGCCACCAAGGTGGCCCGCGTCTCGATGACGGGGCCGTCGTCCAGCGTGATCCGGTACGCGAAGGGCTCGAAGGCGGCCAGCTCCGCCAGCATCGCCAGGTCGTACTTGAAGCGGCCCAGCGGCAGCCGCATCCGGTTGCCCCGGTCGTTGACCCGCGAGTCGAAGCCGGAGCACAGCACGGTCCCGTACCAGGTGCCGCCGGCCCGGCCGAGGTCGATCTCCCGGACGCGGCCCTCCTTGAGCGCCGCCGCCGCCAGCCGGCCCGCCCGCGCGGGATCCCGTACGGGCAGTCCCATCGAGCGGGCGAAGTCGTTGCCGGTGCCCGCCGCGACGACGCCCAGGGGCACCAGGGTCCCGGCGAGGGCTTCGAGGGCGAGGGAGACCATCCCGTCCCCGCCGACGGCGATCACCGCGCCGGTGCCCTCCCGGACGGCGGTGCGCAGCCGCGCCAGCGCGTCGGCGGCATCCGCGCCGACCACGGTCCGCACGGAGAAACCGGCGTCCCGGAGCGCGGAAGCGGCCGGCCGCGCGGCGTGCGCGCCCCGGCCGCGTCCCGCGACGGGATTGACGAAGAGGGTGATCTCAGAGCTCACCCGCCCTGGGGGCACCGCCCGGCGGCAGCTGGGGGCGTACCTGTCAGGTGGCGTCGTCGTAACCGTTGATCTGCCTGCGTCCGCCGTCCGCCTGCCCGGGCAGGGCCGAGGGCGCCGGGGGCTCCTGCACCGCGCCGACGGGCTCCGGCGTGAGGTCCAGATCGGAGGCCTCGTCGTCGTCCAGCCCGGCGTCGGGGTTGGCACGGCTGCGGCGCCGGTCGTTGAGATAGCAGACCCCGAGGGCGAGGAAGTACAGGGCCACGATCGGGGACGCCAGCGTCAGCATGGTGAGCGGGTCACCGGTGGGCGTCGCGAACGCCGCGAAGATCGTGATGCCGAGGACCATCGCCCGCCACCAGCTCCCCAGCCGCTTGGCGCTCAGGACACCGGTGAAGTTCAGCAGCACCAGCATCAGCGGCAGCTCGAACGCGAGGCCGAAGACCACGACCATGCGCGTCACCAGGTCGAGGTAGTCGTCGACCGGCAGCAGGTTCTTGACGTGGTCGGGGGTGAAGCCGAGGAGGATCTCCGCCGTCTGCGGCAGGATCTTGTACGCGAGCACGGCGCCGGCGAGGAAGAGCGGGGCGCCGACCGCGACGAAGCTCAGCGCGTACTTCTTCTCGTTGCGGTGCAGGCCGGGGGCGGCGAAGGCCCACAGCTGGTAGAGCCAGACCGGCGCGGAGAGCACGATGCCCGCCGACAGTCCGACCTTGAGCGCGATGGAGAAGGGCGCGGTCAGGCCGTTCGTCGTCATCTCGGCGCACGGGGCACCGTTGCTCTGGTGCGTGGCCCCGTTGGTGCACCCGACGGACGAGAGCATCGGCTCCAGCAGGAAGTCGATGATCGGCCGGTAGAAGTAGGCCGCGACGATGGTGACCACGACGATCGCCAGCACCGACTTCAGCAGGCGGTTTCTCAGCTCACGCAGGTGCTCGACCAGGGGCATGCGCCCTTCGGCGTCCTTGGCCCGGTCTTCTTTCCCCTGCTTGCGGGCAGACTTGAGCAACCCACGTCCCTTGTCTCGTTGCAGATGACTCGCGCGACGGGCGAACCGCCGGGGGTCAGGCCTGGGTGGTGCGGTTCGGCTCGCTCACCGGGCGGGCGCTGGTGACGTCACCGGGAGCGGCCTGGATGGTGCGCGGGGCGACGGGCTGGGCGGCGCCGGCCTGGTCGGCGACCGGAGCGGCGGTGGCGGCGTCCTCCGCCTCACCGTCCTTCTTCATCGCCTTGGCCTCGCTCTTGAGGATCCGGGCCGACTTGCCCAGGGAGCGGGCCATCTCGGGCAGCTTCTTGGCGCCGAACAGCAGCACGATGACAGCGATGATCAGAAGGATCTCAAGGGGCTTCAGATTGCCGATCATGTGTGTCTTCCTTCTCACCGGAGCGGCTGGTTGGGGTGGCCTGGCGATGCCGGACGAAGATCCCGGTACCGCTCTGACAAGGATCGTAACCCCCGAGGGTGAACGCCCGGCAATCCCCTGGGGTCTCCACGCTTGCTTACCGCACCGACGGTACGGGTCCGGCTCCACAGTTTCCATAAGCACGGCGCGCCGGCCGGCCCGGACCGGCCCCGCCGCCCCTACGGACGCACCCCGTGCCCCGCCCGCGCCAGGTCGGCCGCGGCCCGTTCCAGATCCCCCGAAGCCTCCGTGATCCGGCGGCTGGCCAGGGCGACCTGCCCGGACAGCCGCCGCACCTCCAGGAAGACCCGCAGGCCCAGGACGGCGAGGACGGCGAGCCCGAGGAAACCCAGGGCGATTGCGAGCATCGGCCACAGCATGGGACGAGCCTAGCGCCCCCGGCTCACAGGCTGCGCAGGGTGCTCACCCCGCCGCCGGTCAGCAGCTCCACGATCCGCTCGCCCGCCGGCTTGCGGACCGCCGCGGCGCACCGCGGGCAGGTGAACGAGTAGAAGGTGCTCCGCCGGCTGCCGCCGATCACCAGGCGCAGCGCCTCCGCCGCGAGCTCGAAACGGGCCCGGCACTCGGGGCAGGCCGCCTTGAAGGTGACCGGCTGCGGACCGCAGGAGGATCCCGATGACGGTGACATCGCTTCCCCGCTCCCGCTAGACCCGGTCCCCGTACCCCGCGAGTGCCTCTGCCGCGGCCTTCCGCGCGCTCTCCGCCAGCTCCGGAGGGGACACGATCCGCCCGTCCCGGCCCAGGCGCAGCGCCAGCCGGCGCAACGAGGCCGGGTCGGGGCTGCGCAGCGTGATCCGCAGGCCCCCGTCGGCACGCTCCTCGGCGCTGTCGTGCGGGTAGTACTCGGCGACCCAGCGCCCGCCGGGCCCGACCTCGACCACGACCTCCGGGTCCTCGGCGGCCGGCTGGACCAGCCCCTCGGACAGGTCACGCGGCTCGATCGCGGGCGGCTCGGACCGCTCGTCCAGCAGCCGGATCTCGGCGACCCGGTCGAGACGGAAGGTGCGCCGGGCCTCCGAGAGGTGACACCACCCCTCCATGTACGTGTGCCCGACCGCGAAGAGCCGGATCGGGTCGACGGTGCGCTCCGTCAGCTCGTCCCGGGCGGGCGAGTAGTAGCGCAGCCACAGCCGCCGCCGCTCGGCGATGGCCCGGTCCACATCGGCGAAGACCCCGCCCTCGGACTCGAAGGTCACCGACAGCCGGGAGCTGGCCCCGGCCACCTCGCCGGCCGCCGCTTCCAGCTTGGCGGTGGCCCGCAGCAGCGCGTCCCGGTCGCTCTCGCGCAGCCCGGGCAGCGTGGCCACCGCACGGGCGGCGACCAGCAGGGCGGTCGCCTCGTCGGCGGCCAGCCGCAGCGGCTCGGCGGTGGACTCCCCCGAGGCGTCGGGGTTGCGCCACCAGATGCGCTCCCCGTCGGTGTCGATGTCGAGCAGGTCCCCGCCGCGGAAGCTGGTCCCGCACATGGGCAGCACGTCGAGGTCCGAGATCAGCTCGTCCTCGGTGATCCCGAAGGCCCGGGCCACGTCGGCGACGTGCGCACCCGGGCGCTCGCGCAGATAGGTCACCAGGGACAGCATCCGGCGGGTCTGGTCGATGGCGTTGGCAGCCATGCTGGTACGTCTCCCCCTCAGGGCGTTGCTACGGATGGTGCGGTGCGCGGCAGCTTCAGCCCCGCGCGACGGCGCGCAGCCGGTCCACCACGTCGGCCCGCAGATCGGCGGGCTCCACCACGACCACGTCCGGGCCGAACTCCACGAGCCAGGCGTCCAGCCCGTGCCCGTACGGGATCTCCAGCTCGTCCCACCCGTCGGAGCCCTCCCGCACCGAGGTCGCCTTGGCCCGCAGCGGATATCCGGCGCCGGCCCGCAGCCGGATCAGCGCGGAACGCTCGGCGCCCTCGCCGGCCCAGCTGGCCACCGTCTCCCGTACGGTCACCACGTCGGGCACCTCGGCGGTGTACTTCCCGGCCCGCGAGCGGACCTTGCCGGTGATCCGGGACAGCCGGAACACCCGCTCCGCCCCGCGGTCACGGTCGTAGCCGGCCAGGTACCAGTGACCGCGCCAGCACTCCAGCGCCCACGGCTCGACCTGACGGGGCTCGGGGCGGGCCGCGTTGGACTTGCGGTACTCGAAGACCACCGGCCGCCGGTCCCGGCAGGCCAGCATCAGCGGCTCGAACGCCGCCTCGTGGACCGGGATGCGCGGCTCGATGGCACTGTGCTGCCCCTCGTACGGGTCACCGGCCTCCGGCATCCCGCCGGCCCGCAGCTTCTGCAGGGCGCCGCTGGCCGCACCCGCCAGACGCGCCTGCTGCCACACCTTCGCCGCCAGCCCCAGGGCCGCGGCCTCCTCGGCGTCCAGGGACACGGGCGGCAGCCGGTTGCTGTCCCGGCGCGCCAGGTAGCCGGTCTCCCCCTCCAGGTTCTCCACCGTCTCGATCACCAGACCGAGTTCGCGCAGATCGTCCTTGTCGCGCTCGAACATCCGGTTGAAGGACTCGTCGTTCCCGGCTTCCAGGTACGCCTCGATGGAGCCGCGCAGCTCGCGCTTGCTGAGGGGACGCCGGGTCCCCAGCAGACACAGCGCCAGATTCATCAGCCGCTCGGCCTTGGCAATCGCCATCGACGCCGTTCCCCCGCTCCTCGACACACACCCGTGACCGTTGACCGTACCGCCCCGGCCGTCCCGGACAAAAGCGAGGGCCCCCGCCTCACGGCGGGGGCCCTCACAGTGACTGCCGGTGTATCAGGCGGCCATCAGGTCACAGACGAAGATCAGCGTCTCGCCCGGGGCGATCGCACCGCCCGCGCCACGGTCACCGTAGGCCAGGTGGGCCGGGATCGTCAGCTTGCGACGGCCGCCGACCTTCATCCCCGCGATGCCCAGGTCCCAGCCCGCGATGACGCGGCCGGCACCCAGCGGGAACTGCAGCGCGGAGCCGCGGTTCCACGAAGCGTCGAACTCCTCACCGGTGGAGAAGGCCACGCCCACGTAGTGGACGGAGACCATGGCACCGGCCTTGGCCTCGGCGCCGTCACCCTCCCAGATGTCCTCGATGACGAGGTCCTTCGGGGCTTCGCCCTCGGGGAAGTCGATCTCGGGCTTCTCGAGCTTCTGGCTCACGGAACTGCTCCTCATGCGTACGAACCGGTCAACCGGAACAGTCTTACACTGCTCCGACGATGTCCACGACGAAGACCAGCGTCGAGTTGGCCGGCAGGTCCTCACCCTTGGCCTGATCCTTGTACGCCTGCTCCGGCGGGATCACCAGCAGCACGCGGCTGCCGACCTTCTTGCCCACCAGGCCCTTGTCCCAGCCCTCGATGACCTGCCCCTGACCGATCGCGGTCGAGAACGGCGCACCGGTCTTCCACGACGTGTCGAACAGCTTCGCGGCGTCCTTGCCCTCGTTCGGCGCCCACGCCGCACCGCTGTACTGCATGTACACGGTCTGGCCGGACTTGACCTCCGGGCCCTTGCCCTCGATCAGGACCTTGTCGACCAGCTCCTTCGGAGGGTCGCTCTTCGGGACCGTGATCGTCGCGGCCTCGTCCTTGTCCGCCTTGACCTGCGGCAGCTCCGACGGGATCGGCGCCTGCGTACCCTCGGCCTTCTTCGGCATCACCGAGTCCAGGTCCAGCACGAACACCAGGTTGTCGGTCGGACCGACCCCCAGCTGCGGCTGGCCCTGCGCACCGAACGCCGCCGCCGGCGGAGCCACGACCAGCACCCGGCTGCCGACCTTCTTGCCCACCACCGACTCGCTGAACAGCGGCAGGATCGCCTGCGAACCGGCCGGCACGACCAGCGGCTGACCGTCCTTGTCGTAAGAACCCTGAAGGTCCTTGCCGCTCTTCCAGACCTTGCCCGTGTACTTCGTCAGGACGAGGTCGTCCTTCTTGACCTCCGGGCCACTGCCCTCGGTGACGGTGTGCACCACGAACTTGCCGCTCGGCTCGCCCTTGGGGACGGTGATCTCCGCCTTCTTCCCCGCCTCACCCGCGACCGTGGGCATCGGGTTCGCCGCGTCCACCGGCTTCGGGACGTCCGCGGGCTTCGAGGCGTCGGCCGACGGGGACGCCGAATCCTTCTTCTTCCCGGAGTCGTCGCCCCCTCCACAGGCCGCGGTGAGCATCAGAGCCGGCACGATGAGCGCGGCAGCAAGTCGGCGTCGCACAATGGTCCTCAGGGTCGCTGGAATGGTCCGTCCTCGCGGCCACTCTACGGGCTGACCCCTCCGCGACAAGGCGGTGGCGTGCGAAGACCCCGTGCGCGACCGCGCACGGGGTCCCCACCGACCCGTCTCACATACCGGTCACATACCGGCGATGAGCTTCTCCACCCGGTCGTCCACCGACCGGAAGGGGTCCTTGCACAGCACGGTCCGCTGCGCCTGATCGTTGAGCTTCAGGTGCACCCAGTCGACGGTGAAGTCCCGCCGCTGCTCCTGCGCCCGGCGGATGAAATCACCGCGCAGCCGCGCCCTGGTCGTCTGCGGGGGCACCGACTTGCCCTCGAAGATCTTCAGGTCGTTGCAGATGCGCGCCGCCTGCCCCTTGCGCTCCAGCAGGTAGTACAGCCCCCGCCGGCGGTGGATGTCGTGGTACGCGAGGTCTATCTGAGCCACCCGCGGGTTCGACATCGTCATGTTGTGCTTGGCCCGGTACCGCTCGATCAGCTGGTACTTCATCACCCAGTCGATCTCGGTCCCGATCCGGTCCAGGTCCTCCGCCTCGACCGCGTCCAGCGTCCGGCCCCACAGCTCCAGGACCTGCTCGACCACCCCGGTGCGGATGCCCCGGCGCTCCGCGAAGTCCAGCGCCTTCTCGTAGTACTCCCGCTGGATCTCCAGGGCGGATGCCTCACGGCCACTGGCCAGGCGCACCTTGCGCTGACCGGTGATGTCGTGACTGACCTCACGGATCGCCCGGATCGGGTTCTCCAGCGTCAGGTCCCGCATCACCGTCCCCGCCTCGATCATGCGCAGCACCAGATCGGTGGCACCGACCTTGAGCAGCATGGTCGTCTCGGACATGTTCGAGTCCCCGACGATCACATGCAGGCGCCGGTAACGCTCGGCGTCCGCGTGCGGCTCGTCGCGGGTGTTGATGATCGGCCGGGAACGGGTGGTCGCGGAACTGACGCCCTCCCAGATGTGCTCCGCCCGCTGGCTGACGCAGTAGACCGCGCCCCGCGGGGTCTGGAGCACCTTGCCCGCACCACAGATCAGCTGGCGCGTGACGAGGAAGGGAATCAGGATGTCCGCCAGGCGGGAGAATTCTCCGTGCCGGGCCACGAGGTAGTTCTCGTGACAACCGTACGAATTGCCCGCCGAGTCGGTGTTGTTCTTGAAGAGGTAGACGTCGCCCGCGATTCCCTCCTCGTGCAGGCGGCGTTCTGCGTCGACGAGCAGGCCTTCGAGAATGCGCTCGCCTGCCTTGTCGTGGGTGACCAGTTCGATCAGGTTGTCGCATTCGGGAGTTGCATATTCCGGATGCGATCCCACGTCGAGGTACAGGCGGGCGCCGTTCCGCAGGAAGACATTGCTGCTGCGGCCCCATGACACAACACGGCGGAAGAGGTAGCGCGCCACTTCGTCAGGAGACAGTCGGCGCTGTCCCCTGAACGTGCACGTGACGCCGTACTCGTTCTCCAGCCCGAAAATGCGGCGGTCCATGACTGAACATTACGCCTTCTGCCCTCTTCTGAAACCGGGTTCGAGAGCGGCGTTCCGATCAGTTTTTGACGAACGGCTCCGCCACCGCCCCCGAAGAGCCCGCCACGGCCCGCCCGCGCCCCGCACCCGCCAGCGCCCGCTGAGTGGCCATCAGCACCGCCAGCGCCGCCACCCCCGCACCCGCGGCCACCGCGAAACCCGCCGGCGACCCGCCCGCCTCCACCGCCGGACCCGCCGCCGCCGTACCGATCGCGGCACCCACCCCGAAGAACGTCACCAGCCACGAGAAGGCCTCCGTCACCGTCCCCGCCGGAGCGTGCCGGTCCACCACGATGAACGCACAGGCCAGACTCGGCGCCAGGAACACCCCCGACAACGCCGACAACGCCGTCATCCCCACCGGACCCACCGACACCATCAGCGGCAGATAACCCACCGCCAACAACGCCACCAGAAGCCGCAGCCGCCGCTCCGGCGCACCCGGCCACTGCCGCGCCCCGTACGTCACACCACCCACCAGCGCCCCCAGACCCAGCGCCGCCATCATCCAGCCGTACACCGCCGCACCACCGTGCACGTCCGAGTAAGCGATCGCCGCCACCGTGATCGAACCCAGCGCCATCCCCACGAAGAAGAACGCCCCCAGCAACGCCAGCAGCCCGCGCGACCGCAGCGCCCCCAGCCAGTGCGCCTCCCGCGGCTCGGAACGCCACGTGCGCGAGGGCTCCGAAACGACCACCGACAGCGCCCCCAGCACACCGATCGCGTTCAGCGCCACCAGCGCCACCGCGGGCGACCACAGCGACACGAACAGCGTCACCAGCAGCGGCCCCACCGTGAACATGACCTCCTGCGCCACCGCGTCCATCGCGTACGCGGCGTGCACCCGCTCCTCCCTGCCACCGAGCACGCTCGGCCACAGCGCCCGCAGACCACCCTCCAGCGGCGGCGTGAACAGCCCCGCCACCACCACCGCCGCATAGGCGGCCGCGGCCGACCCGATCCCCGCGAAAGCCAGCCAGACCATGCCCAGCGCCGACAGCACCGCGGCCGGCAACTGCACCCGCGGCTGCCCGAACAGGTCCACCGCCCGCCCCAGCAACGGCTGACCCACGGCATTGGCCACCCCGTACGCGGCCGCGAGCGCCCCCGCCAGGCTGTAACTGCCGCCCTCGCCCCGGACGAACATCACGATCGCGATCGACGCGACCCCGTTCGGCAGCCGGCCCACGAGCGTGCCCACCAACAGCCTCGCGGCGTGCCGGGTCCTGAGCAGCTCCGCGTATCCCGCGGCCATGTCCGCCCCCTTCCGCCCGGATCCAGCCGGGAGTACCGAAGTAATACGTATAACTTAACCCGTCATACGTACCATGGCCGCAGACCCCCGGTCCACCCCGCGCACCCCCCACACCCCACCCCACCTGGCACTTCAGGAGCCCCCTGTGACGAGACCCACCAGCCGTGACGTCGCCACCGCGGCCGGAGTCTCCCAGGCCACCGTCTCCCTCGTCCTCGGCGACAAATGGCGCGGCCGCGTCTCCGAACGCACCGCCCACCTCGTCCGCCAGACCGCCACCGAACTCGGCTACCGCCCCAACCTCGCCGCCCGCAACCTCCGCCTCGGCAGCACCCGCACCGCCCTCCTCGTCGTCCCCGCCCTCACCAACGAATTCTTCGCCCGCGTCTACACCGGCGCCGCCCGCATCGCCTCCGAACACGGCTTCGGCGTCGTCCTCTACCCCTCCCCCGACGGCACCGGCCCCGCCCGCGACCCCTTCGCCTCCGCCCGCGCCGCCCTCGACGGAGTCATCGCCTCCTCCATGGCCGCCGACGCCCTCGACGCCATCGGCGGCGACGGCCTCCCCCTCGTCATGCTCGACAGCGACCCCACCACCGGCAACGCCGCCGCCCACGTCAACCTCGCCATGACCGACGGCGTCCACCAGCTCTGCACCCACCTCCTCCGCCTCGGCCACCGCCGCTTCCTCCACCTCGCCTCCGACGTCGACTCCTGGACCTTCACCCACCGCGCCCAAGCCCTCACCGCCCGCCTCGGCCCCCACACCGAACTGCGCACCGTCCGCGCCGCCCTCAGCGTCGACGCCGCCCGCACCGCCATGACCGCCGCCCTCGCCACCCCCCACGACCGGCCCACCGCCATCGTCTGCGACGACGACATCCTCGCCGCCGGCGCCTGCAAAGCCGCCCGCCGCCTCGGCCTGCGCATCCCCGAAGACCTCTCCGTCACCGGCTTCGACGACCTCGCCCTCGCCACCGCCGTCGAACCCGAACTCACCACCATCCGGCTCCCCGCCGAACGCGTCGGCGAACAAGGCATGACCGCCCTCCTCGCCGTCCTCGAAGGCACCCCCTACACCGCCGACGACATCCCCGTCGAACTCGTCGTCCGCGACTCCACCGGCCCCGCCCCCACACCCACCCCCTGACCCCGGACACACGAAAGCCCCGGCCCGCCGCGAACGGCAGACCGGGGCCCCACACCCGCACACACCTACTCGGCGTCGTCCTCCGGCGCCTCGTCGTTCGACACCGCATCCGCCTGGGCCGCCGCCGGAACATCAGCCTCCAGCAGCCGCGCCAACTGCCGCCCGCGGATCCGCTTGAACTTGCGCTGCTGCGCCCGCGTCCGGTCCAGCACCGCCACCTCCAGCCGCTCCGCCGGAATCGCCTTGTCGCCGCCGTTCGCCTGGCTCGACAGCGCCTGCACCGCCAGCTTCAGCGCCTCGGACAAGGTCATCCCGTCCTGGTGCCGCTGATCCAGGAACGTACTGATCTGCTCGGCATTGCCACCGACCGCGACCGAACCGTGCTCGTCCACGATCGACCCGTCGTGCGGCAGCCGGTAGATCTGGTCCCCGGCAGCCGTCGCACCGACCTCCGCGACGACCAGCTCCACCTCGTACGGCTTCTCACCGGCCGACGAGAAGATCGTGCCGAGCGTCTGCGCGTACACGTTCGCCAGCCCACGGGCCGTCACGTCGTCACGGTCATAGGTGTACCCGCGCAGATCGGCGTACCGCACCCCACCGATCCGCAGGTTCTCGTACTCGTTGTACTTGCCGGCGGCCGCGAAGCCGATCCGGTCGTAGATCTCGCTGAACTTGTGCAGCGCGCGGGAAGGGTTCTCCCCGACGAACACGATGCCGTCGGCGTACTGCAACACGACAAGGCTGCGACCGCGGGCGATGCCCTTCCGGGCGTATTCCGCCCGGTCGGCCATGGCCTGCTGGGGTGACACATAGAACGGAGTCGACACCGGCTGTCCGTCCCTTTCTTCTGGGCTCCTACGGGGCGGCGGATGGTCAGAGCAGGGCGGCGCGCGGGCCGTCGGGCTGCTCGAGACGACGGTTGGTGACCGCACGGGCGAGTTCCTGCGACTCGTCGTCGGTCAGCCTGCGGAAGCCCTCGTCGGTGATGACGGTGACGATCGGATAGATGTGCCGGTACAGATCCGGCCCACCGGTCGCCGAGTCGTCGTCGGCCGCGTCGTACAGCGCCTGCACGACCAGGGTGGTGGCCTGCTCCTCCGTCAGATCCGGACGGAACAGCTTCTTCATCGAGCCCCGGGCGAAGATCGAACCGGACCCGGTGGCGGCGTAGCCGTGCTCCTCCGAGCGGCCGCCGGTGACGTCGTAGGAGAAGATCCGGCCCTTCTCCTTGGCTTCGTCGTACCCCGCGAACAGCGGCACGACGGCGAGCCCCTGCATCGCCATGCCCAGATTGCTCCGGATCATGGTCGACAGCCGGTTGGCCTTGCCCTCCAGGGAGAGGGTGGTCCCCTCGACCTTCTCGAAGTGCTCCAGCTCCAGCTGGAACAGCTTGACCATCTCCACGGCCAGACCGGCCGTACCGGCGATGCCCACCGCCGAGTACTCATCGGCCGGGAACACCTTCTCGATGTCCCGCTGCGCGATCATGTTCCCCATGGTCGCCCGCCGGTCACCGGCGAGCACGACCCCGCCGGGGAAGGTGGCGGCCACGATGGTCGTCCCGTGCGGCGCCTCGATGACACCCTCCGGCAGCCTGCGGTTGCCGGGGAGCATCTCGGGCGAGTGCGCGCCCAGGAAGTCCATGAAGGACGACGACCCCGGCGTCAGGAAGGCTGCCGGTAGACGCCCTGTGCTACGAGTGTTGGGTTCCACAGGTTTCCTTCCACGTAAGCGGCTGCACGCCGTATGACGTCCGGCCGATCCTTGAACTGCCCCAGGGCTGCGTTACAGCTGAAGCACAGTACGCCTCGGACCTTACCCGTCTGATGATCGTGATCAACGTGCTCGGCCGGACCAGTCCGGCAGAGCAGGCAGACCCCGCCCTGAGCCTCGATCATCGCGTCGCGCTCGGCCTCGGTGATGCCGTACGAACGCTTCAAGTGGCCCGCCCTGCCTTGGATGGCCCGACACGCCTTGCATCGAGTGGACAGCCCGTCCGACGCCGAAGCGTTCCTGTGCCATTCGCTGTGCGGCTTCACCTCACCGCACTGCCGGCACAGCTTGTGGCCGGACGGGACGTCCACCCTCTCCTTGACGACCTTGCCCCTGGCTGCCTGGCGACGGCGGTAGTGCAGGGCGCCGTACTCCGCCACACACTCCCGACACCTCGGCTGCAGGCCGTCTCCGCGATTCCGATCCGCGGCGAATCCGCTCAGCGGTACGTCCCGGCTACAGCCGCGACACCACTTGGTTCCATTGGACATGACCCAATGCTGGCGAACTCACCTTGGATTCGAAGGCTATTCGCCGCCTTTTTGTACGAAACTCCGAACGAAATCCTCGGCATTTTCCTCAAGTACATCGTCAATCTCGTCAAGAACCGAGTCGACGTCGTCGGACAGCTTTTCCTGGCGCTCCTTGAGGTCGGTCGATTCCTCGACCGCCGCCTCCTCGACCTCCTCGGTCGAGCGCGTCGCCTTCTGCTGTCCGCCGCCGGTGTCCTTGGTCGCCATGTCTACCTCACCCCGCTCGGTTCGCACGCTCACACGGAGAGACCCCGGGATTCGGGACCTCTCAAGATCAGACCCTACGTCGGACCCTACAAGGCGGGCCCGACATTCGTCCCCGCACTTTCATAACGTCCGGCTGATCTCATGATTCCCGGACCGGGGCCCTTTCAGGCCCCCACGGCGCCCCTCACTGCCCCGAAAGCACCCGCACCAGGTCCTCGGCCGTACGGCAGCGGTCCAGGAGCTCCTTGACGTGGTTCCGGGTCCCCCGGAGGGGTTCCAGGGTCGGGACCCGCTGGAGGGAGTCCCGGCCCGGGAGGTCGAAGATCACCGAGTCCCAGGAGGCCGCCGCCACGTCGTCCGCGTACTGCTCCAGACAGCGCCCGCGGAAGTACGCCCGGGTGTCCTCCGGGGGCTTGCTCTCGGCCCGCTCGACGGCCGGCTCCTCCAGGAGCCGCTTGATCTTCCCGCGGGCGGCCAGCCGGTTGTACAGGCCCTTCTCGGGCCGTACGTCCGCGTACTGGAGGTCCACCAGGTGCAGCCGCGCCGCGTCCCAACCCAGTCCGTCGCGCCTGCGGTAGCCCTCCAGGATCTCCCGCTTGGCGATCCAGTCGAGCTCCCCCGACAGGCTCATCGGATCGGTCTCCAGCCGGCCCAGCACGTCCTCCCACCGAGTGAGGACGTCCTTGGTCTGCTCGTCCGCGTCCGACCCGAAACGCTCCTCCACGTACTTCCTGGCCAGCTCGAAGTACTCCATCTGGAGTTGTACGGCGGTCAGGGTGCGCCCGCTGCGCAGCGTGATCAGGTGCTGGAGGTCCGGGTCGTGGGAGACCTGGTGCAGGGTGCGCACCGGCTGGTCCACGGCCAGGTCCACGTTGATGAACCCGTCCTCGATCATGGACAGGACCAGCGCGGTCGTGCCGAGCTTGAGGTACGTGGAGATCTCGGAGAGGTTCGCGTCGCCGATGATCACATGGAGCCGGCGGTACTTCTCGGCGTCGGAGTGCGGTTCGTCCCGGGTGTTGATGATGGGCCGCTTGAGGGTGGTCTCCAGTCCCACCTCGACCTCGAAGTAGTCCGCGCGCTGGCTGATCTGGAAGCCGTGTTCGCGCCCGTCCTGGCCGATGCCGACGCGGCCGGCGCCGGTGACGACCTGGCGGGAGACGAAGAAGGGGGTCAGGTGGCGCACGATCTCCGAGAAGGGGGTCTCCCGCTTCATCAGGTAGTTCTCGTGCGTGCCGTAGGAGGCGCCCTTGTTGTCGGTGTTGTTCTTGTAGAGGTGGATCGGCTGGGCGCCGGGCAGCTGGGCGGCCCGTTCGGCGGCCTCGGCCATGATCCGTTCGCCGGCCTTGTCCCAGAGGACGGCGTCGAGCGGGTTGGTGATCTCCGGCGAGCTGTACTCGGGGTGGGCGTGGTCCACGTAGAGCCGTGCGCCGTTGGTGAGGATGACGTTGGCGAGGCCGATGTCCTCGTCGGTGAGCTGGCTGTTGTCGGCGGCCTCGCGGGCGAGGTCGAAGCCGCGGGCGTCCCGCAGCGGATTCTCCTCCTCGAAGTCCCAGCGGGCGCGTCGCGCCCGGTGCATCGCCGCCGCGTAGGCGTTGACGATCTGGGACGAGGTGAGCATGGCATTGGCGTTCGGGTGCCCCGGAACGGAGATCCCGTACTCCGTTTCGATCCCCATTACTCGCCGTACGGTCATGCGGCCCTCCTTGCCCGGCGGCGCTCCCGTTCGGGAGCGGCGCTCAAGTACCGCTTGTTCTCCGGTGGGTCATGTGCGGTGTCCGTCCCCGCACTGCGGAGGAGGCGGTACGGAAGAGCCTAGAACCACTCCGCGCTGGTGGGGAGATCATTTCAGTCATTGGCTTTGCCCGTCACCGGCTGAAAAAGGCGGGCGGTAAAGCAGTCGGCTGCGGGTGCCCGGTGAGGGCATCCGCAGCCGCCCCGCTTCGTCAGAGGTACTGACCGGTATTCGCCACCGTGTCGATGGACCGACCGGTGTCCGCGCCCTGCTTTCCGGTGACGAGCGTGCGGATGAATACGATCCGCTCGCCCTTCTTTCCGGAGATCCGGGCCCAGTCGTCCGGGTTGGTGGTGTTCGGGAGGTCTTCGTTCTCCTTGAACTCGTCCACGCACGCCTGGAGGAGGTGGGAGACCCGCAGACCCTTCTGGTTGTGCTCGAGGAAGGCCTTGATGGCCATCTTCTTCGCACGGTCCACGATGTTCTGGATCATCGCGCCCGAGTTGAAGTCCTTGAAGTAGAGGACTTCCTTGTCGCCGTTGGCGTACGTGACCTCGAGGAAGCGGTTCTCCTCGGTTTCGGCGTACATCTGCTCGACGACGGTCTGGATCATGCTGTGGACGGTTTCGGCCGTCGAGCCCTGGTGTTCGGACAGGTCGTCCGTGTGCAGGGGCAGGGAGGCCTTGAGGTACTTGGCGAAGATGTCCCTCGCCGCCTCGGCGCCGGGGCGCTCGATCTTGATCTTCACGTCGAGCCGGCCGGGGCGCAGGATGGCCGGGTCGATCATGTCCTCGCGGTTGGAGGCGCCGATGACGATGACGTTCTCCAGGCCTTCCACGCCGTCGATCTCGGCGAGGAGCTGGGGGACGATGGTGTTCTCCACGTCCGAGCTGACGCCGGATCCGCGGGTGCGGAAGAGGGATTCCATCTCGTCGAAGAAGACGATGACGGGGGTGCCCTCGCTCGCCTTCTCCCGGGCACGCTGGAAGACGAGGCGGATGTGCCGCTCGGTCTCGCCGACGTACTTGTTGAGGAGCTCGGGGCCCTTGATGTTCAGGAAGTAGGACTTTCCTGCGGGCTGGCCGGTCACCTCGGCGACCTTCTTGGCAAGGGAGTTGGCCACGGCCTTGGCGATGAGCGTCTTGCCGCAGCCGGGAGGGCCGTAGAGCAGGATGCCCTTGGGGGGGCGCAGTTCGTGTTCCTTGAAGAGGTCGGGGTAGAGGTACGGGAGCTCGACAGCGTCGCGGATCAGCTCGATCTGGTCGCCCAGGCCGCCGATCTTGTCGTAGTCGATGTCGGGTACCTCTTCGAGGACGAGTTCCTCGACCTCGCTCTTGGGGACCACTTCGTAGACGTAGCCGGAGCGGGGTTCGAGCAGGAGGGCGTCGCCGGGGCGGATGGTGATGTCCAGGAGCGGCTCGGCGAGCCTCACCACCCGTTCCTCGTCGGTGTGCCCGACCACCAGGGCGCGCTCGCCGTCCTCGAGGATCTCCTTGAGGGTGACGATGTCCCCGGCCCGCTCGTACTCCATGGCTTCGACCACGTTGAGCGCTTCGTTGAGCATGACCTCCTGGCCGCGCCGGAGGTCTTCCGGGTCGACGCTGGGGCTCACGTTCACGCGGAGCTTGCGGCCGCCGGTGAAGATGTCGACGGTGCCGTCCTCGTTCGCCTGAAGGAAGACACCGAAGCCGGCCGGCGGCTGTGCGAGCCGGTCGACTTCCTCCTTGAGGGCCACGATCTGGTCGCGGGCCTCACGGAGGGTATTCGCCAGTCGTTCGTTCTGCGCGGAGACGCCTGCCAGATTCGTCTGGAGCTCGACGATCCGCTCTTCGAGAATCCTCGTGTGACGCGGAGAGTCGGCGAGCTTGCGTCGCAGGACGGCGATTTCCTGCTCGAGATAGGCAACCTGGCCGGCGGGGTCCTCAGACCCTCGCCCGGGCCGGATGCCGCGGTTGATGTCGTCGTCGTGGGCTGCCACGGTCCTCACCTCCTCCAAGGGGAGCTGGACGCTTCCTGACCCTACCTGGGCTGGTGGTGATTGAAACCCCTAGATCACAAAGACGGTAGAGGTGTGTCCGATCTTCACCCTTGCGTACTCCCTCACGCCAAGGAAATACCCACCCTTCAACATCGGAAAGCAGCCGGTTGTAAGGTCGAAGTGTTCAACACCCGTCAGAGCTCGCGCGACTTGCCGCGAGTTGTGTCCGGGACGGATCACTCAGCGCAGGGAACGGCAGGAGATATGACCGTGCAGCAGGAGGCCCCGACGGGTGGCGCCGGCGAGGCCGGAGAGCCGCTCGAGGTCTGGATCGACCAGGACCTCTGCACCGGGGACGGCATCTGCGTGCAGTACGCCCCGGAGGTGTTCGAGCTGGACATCGACGGTCTGGCGTATGTGAAGAGCCCGGAGGACGAGCTCCTCCAGGAGGCGGGGGCGACCACTCCGGTTCCGCTGACCCTGCTCCAGGACGTGGTCGATTCGGCGAAGGAATGTCCGGGTGACTGCATCCACGTGAGGCGCGTTTCGGACAGCGTCGAGGTGTTCGGCCCCGACGCGGAGTGACGTTTCAAACACGTGCGGCGGTCGAGTCCGTCAGCTCTTGGCGGAATTTTCCGCCGGTCCAGCGCCACTTGGCGAGCTGCTTGACGTCGGGGCTGTAGCGCGGGACCGAGGGCGAGGAGTAGCCGAGGAGGCGGGCGGTGACGGTTCCGTCGCTCACCGTGAGCCCGGCGGCCGTCTGCCGACGGGCGGCGTCGAGCAGGGTGGCGACGACCCTGGGGGCGGCGCCGGGTCCCTCGCCGCGGGTCAGTACGTAGATCGCGTGGGGCGGGGTGCCCGATCCGGCGTCGCAGCGTACGGCCGCCACCGTCTCGGGGCGGCCGTCGCCGTCGAGGTCGCCTTCGGCGGTGTCCGTGACGGTCTGCGGGGTCCCCTTGCAGTCCAGGGGGTAGGTGGCCGCGTGGGCGTCGGGGGCGGTGGCCGGGGGGCCGCTCGCGGGAGCGGGCCCGGAGGTGACGCCGGTCGCCGCGGTGGTTTCGGTGGCCCCGGTGGCCCGGCCCGGCTGGAGCAGGCCCGCGCCGGCGATGACGGCGGCCATGGCCGTGGCCGTGGCGGCCCAGTGGAGGGGCCTGGCGCGTCGGTGAGCCAGGTGTTCCGGTGCCGGGTCCGGCTCCGTGGGGCTGTGCAGCACGCGGGGTGTCTCCTGTGCGAAGGGTGACGGGGAGCCAGCATCGTGCCACACCTCACACCGGGGTGGAACGGCCGGGTCCGGGCCGGTCCTCCCGTACAACGAAAAGGCGCTGTGGCGCAGTTCCCGGTGTGGCCGGGGAACTGCGCCGCAGCGCCTTCGTGTTGGGGGCCGGAGCGGCCGGGAGGGGGCTACGCGGAGCGGTCGCTGCCGGGGCCGTCGTAGTCCTCGCCGTAGGCGCCCTTGGAGGGGCGGCGGCGGCGCATGGGGGGCTCGACGCCGTCCGCGAGGCGGCGGGCGGTGACGAGGAAGCCGGTGTGGCCGATCATGCGGTGGTCGGGGCGGACGGCCAGGCCCTCGACGTGCCAGTTGCGGATCATCGATTCCCAGGGCTGCGGCTCGGCGTAGCAGCCGAACTCGCGGATGGACTCGACGGTGCGCGAGAGCTGGGTGGTGGTGGCCACGTAGCAGCACAGGATGCCGCCGGGGACGAGGGCCTTGGAGACGGCCTCCAGGCATTCCCAGGGGGCGAGCATGTCGAGGATGACGCGGTCGACGTCGGTGTCGGACAGGTTGTCCTGGAGATCGCCGACGGTCAGCTGCCACGCGGGGTGGGGGCCGCCGAAGTAGCGCTCGACGTTGGCGGTGGCGATCTCGGCGAAGTCCGCGCGGCGCTCGTAGCTGTGGAGCATGCCCTGGTCGCCGATGGCGCGCAGCAGGAAGCTGCTCAGGGAGCCGGAGCCCACACCTGCTTCCACGACGCGGGCGCCGGGGAAGATGTCGGCGAAGGCCAGGATCTGGCCCGCGTCCTTGGGGTAGACCACGGCGGCACCGCGGGGCATGGACAGGACATAGTCGGGGAGCAGGGGGCGCAGCGCGAGGTACGCGACGTTGCCCGTGGTGCGGACAACACTGCCCTCGGGAGCACCGATCAGCTCGTCGTGCGGGAAGGAACCCTTGTGGGTGTGGAAATTCTTCCCGGCTTCGAGCGTGAACGTGTAGTGGCGGCCCTTGGGGTCGGTGAGCTGAACCTGGTCCCCGACCTCGAAGGGCCCGCGTCGGCGGGCGGCACCGGTCGGTTCGGACATGTGACCAGTGTATTGGCTTCAGGACTGGGGCCGCGCCATGGCCTTCACGAAGGCCTTTTCGACGTCGAGGGTGGACAGGACGCCGTAGATCTCGCCGGTGCCTTCGAGGACGAGGTACTCGCTGGCGGGGTGGGTGCGGAGGTGTTCGAGGAGTTCTTCGCCGGTGAGTTCCGCGGAAACCTTCATGCCGTCGTTGAGGTCCTGGGCGAGGGTGCTGACGGCGACCCAGGGGCGGCGGTGTTCGGGGACGGAGGCGATGGCGGTTTCGCGGACGAGGGCGGTGGGGTCTCCGAGTCCGTCGACGACGACGAGGGCGCGGGCGCCGGCTTCGTTGGCGCGGCGCAGGGCTTCGGAGAGGGGGGTGGCGTTCTCGACGGGGATGGCGCGGCGGGTGAGGGCGCGGGCCTGGAGTTCGGGGAGGTGTTCGCGCAGCCGGGCCAGGCGGAGGCTGTTGCCGGCGCCGGTCCAGATGATGGCGGCGAGGATGGCGGCGAGGAGGGCGTCCATGACGGTGTTCATGCCGCCGATCTCCTGGCTGCGGTTGCCGAGGAGTCCGGTGTGGGTGAGCAGGGGGAGGCCGAGGAGGACGGCGACGGCGAGGCCGCGGCCGACCCAGGCGGCGGCGACGGTGCCGGCCATGGGTTTGCCGGTGATGCCCCAGATGACGGCGCGGAGCATGCGGCCGCCGTCGAGGGGGAGGCCGGGGAGGAGGTTGAAGGCGGCGACGAGGAGGTTGGAGATCATGAGGCCGCCGAGGAGGACGCCGGGGACGGTGGCGGGGTCGACGGCGTTCATGCCGAGGTAGAAGGTCCCGGCGAGGGCGAGGGAGAGGAGGGGGCCGACGAAGGCGAGGACGAATTCGCGGCCGGGGGTCTCGGACTCCTTCTCGATTTCGGAGACGCCGCCGAAGAACTGGAGCTGGATGCGGCGCACGGGGAGTTTGAAGCGGAGCGCGGCGATGGTGTGGGCGAGTTCGTGGACGAGGACGGAGGCGTAGAAGGCCACGGCGAAGAAGAGGGAGACGAGGTAGCGGGCCGGGCCGAGGTCGGGCAGGATCTGGTCGAGCTGGTCGCCGAAGACCCAGGTGATGAGGGCGGCGACGAGGAACCAGCTGGGCGAGACGTAGACGGGGACGCCGAAGGGGCGGCCCATGAGGATCCCGCCGCCCGGATCGGAGCGCTTGGCCGTGCGCTCGCCGGTTTCGTCGGTGTCTGCCACGGTTGTCCTTCGTTCGGTGCCGGGTTTCCAGTGTGGTCCACGTCGGGGGTCGGGTGCGGTGTGTAGCGCGGTGTGATCCCTCGATCATGCAGTGCGAGGGGGCTCCGAGTCGATGGTATGCGCGTGCTGTCGGTGGCGGGTCGTAGGGTTTCGGGCATGACGACGATCCCCGGTGCTGTGCCAGGCGCAGCTGGTGCCGATGCTTCTTCGGGTGCTTCCCGGCCCTCTTCGCTGTCGCCTTCGCGGGCGGGTGATTTCATGCGGTGTCCGTTGCTGTACCGGTTCCGGGTGATCGACAAGCTGCCGGAGAAGCCGAGTGCGGCGGCGACGCGGGGGACGCTGGTGCACGCGGTGCTGGAGCGGTTGTTCGATCATCCTGCGGAGGAGCGGACGGCGCCGCGGGCGAAGTCGTTGGTGCCGGGTCAGTGGGAGCGGTTGCTGGAGGCGAAGCCGGAGCTGGCGGAGCTGTTTCCGGCGGGGGACGGGGGCGCGGGGCTGGCGGGGTGGCTGACGGAGGCCGAGGCGCTGGTGGAGCGGTGGTTCACGTTGGAGGATCCGACGCGGCTGGAGCCGGTGGAGCGGGAGTTCTTCGTGGAGACGGAGCTGGAGTCGGGGCTGCGGTTGCGGGGGATCATCGACCGGGTGGATGTGGCGCCGTCGGGTGAGGTGCGGATCGTCGACTACAAGACGGGGAAGGCGCCGCGGCCGGAGTACGCGGAGGACGCGCTGTTCCAGATGAAGTTCTACGCGCTGGTGGTGTGGCGGCTGAAGGGGGTGGTGCCCCGGCGGTTGCAGCTGGTGTATCTGGGGAGCGGGGACGTGCTGACGTACGACCCGGTGGTGGCGGATCTGGAGCGGGTGGAGCGCAAGCTGCACGCGTTGTGGGAGGCGATCCGGGAGGCGACGGAGTCGGGTGAGTGGCGGCCGCGGCCGACGAAGCTGTGCGGCTGGTGTGATCATCGGTCGGTGTGTCCGGAGTTCGGGGGTACTCCCCCGGTGTATCCGCTGGCGATCGTGGGCCGGCCGGGTGCGGGGGCGGACGGCCCTGACCGGTCCTGATCTTCGGGTCAGGGCACAATGGGCGGGGTCCCGCCGTTGCTGTCCGATGAATTCGAGGTACTCCCCGTGGCGATCCGCGTGCTGCTGGTCGATGACCAGCCGTTGCTGCGCACCGGCTTCCGGATGATCTTGGAGGCGGAGCCGGACCTGGTGGTGGTGGGTGAGGCCGGGGACGGTCTGCAGGCTCTGGACCAGGTGCGGGCGTTGCAGCCGGACGTGGTGCTGATGGACATCCGGATGCCGCGGATGGACGGGGTGGAGGCGACGCGGCAGATCACGGGTCCGGAGCGGGACGGGCCGGCGAAGGTGCTGGTGCTGACCACGTTCGATCTGGACGAGTACGTGGTGGAGGCGCTGCGGGCGGGGGCGAGCGGGTTCCTGCTGAAGGACGCGCCGGCGAACGAGCTGGTGGCGGCGATCCGGGTGGTGGCGGCGGGTGAGGCGCTGCTGGCTCCGAGCATCACGCGGCGGCTGCTGGACAAGTACGCGGGGCACCTGCCGTCGGGTGAGGAGAGTCTGCCGGACGTGCTGGGGACGCTGACGGAGCGCGAGGTGGAGGTGCTCAGGCTGGTGGCCCGGGGGTTGTCGAACGCGGAGATCGCGGCGGACCTGTTCGTGAGCGAGACGACGGTGAAGACGCATGTGGGGCACGTGCTGACGAAGCTGGGTCTGCGGGACCGGGTGCAGGCGGCGGTGTACGCGTACGAGAGCGGCCTGGTGCGGCCGGGCGCCCAGTAGGGCGGGGTACGACGGAAGGGCCGGCGGTCGCGGGTGCGGCTGCCGGCCCTTCGTCGTGGTGGGGGGTCAGCCCTTGCTGATCTCCCAGAAGCGGAAGACGGTGGAGGCGTCGAGGGACCACTGGAGGCCGGTCACGTTCGGGCGGGTGACGGCGTACTGCTTGCCCTGCCAGAGCGGGAGGATGGGCACCTCGTCGGCGACGATGTCCTGGAGGCGGACGTAGTCGGTGTTCGCGGCGGTGCGGTCGGACTTCGCGGAGGTCGCCGGGATGATCGTCCCGGTGATCTCCTTGTTGTCGTAGTTGTTGTGGAGGACGTTGTCCGGTCCGAAGAACGGCTGGGTGAAGTTGTCGGCGTCGGGGTAGTCGGGGACCCAGCCCTTGACGTAGATGCCGTACTTGCCGTCCTGGATGTCCTTCTCGTACTGCTCGTACTCGACGGACTTCATGTCGGCCTCGAACAGCCCGCTGTCGTTGAGCTGCTTGGCGATGACCTGGAACTGCTGGTCGGTGGAGGGGCCGTAGCGGGAGGGGGTGGAGTACAGGGTCAGCTTGACCTTGCCGTTGATGCCGGCGGCCTTCAGGAGGGCCTTGGCCTTCTCGGGCTGGGGGCTGCCGCCGTAGCGGTCGAAGAAGGGGGTGGTGTGTCCGGCGATGCCGGCGGGGACGATCGAGTAGAGCGGGGACGCGGTGCCCGCGTACACGTCCTTGACGAGCGCCTCGCGGTCCACGAGGTAGGCGATGGCCTTGCGGACGGGGAGCTTGCCGACGACGGGGTCGTTGACGTTGAAGACCATGTGCTCGACTTCGGCGCCGGTGCCCTGGACGACGTCGACCTTCTGGTCGCCGGTCTTGCTGGAGGCGAGGGCGGCGATGTCCTTGGCGGCGAGGCCGCGGAAGGCGAAGTCGACGTCGCCCTTCTCCAGGACCGTCTTGAGGGCGGCCTGGTCCCCGTTGAAGAACTTCAGGGTGACGCCGGTGTTCTTGGCCTTGGCCTTGCCGGTGTAGGAGTCGTTCACCGAGAAGGTGGCGCTCTTGTCGTTGATCGAGTCGAGCTTGTAGACGCCGGAGCCGACGGCCTTGCCGTCGGTGCGGAGCTTGTCGGCCGGGTATTCGGCGTGGTCGACGATGGAGCCCGCGCCCGACGCGATCTTGCTGGGGAAGGTCGCGTCGGACGTCTTGAGGCGGAAGACGACGGTCTTCTCGTCGGGGGTGTCGATGCCGGCGATCGACGAGAGCATGACGGCGGGGCCGGCCTCGTCGTTGATCTTCAGCGTGCGCTCGAAGGAGAACTTGACGTCCTTCGAGGTGAGGGCGTGGCCGTTGCTGAACTTGAGGCCGGAGCGCAGCACGCACTTGTACTGCTTGCTGTCGGGCCCTTCGAAGGTGCAGGTCTGCGCGGCGTCGGGCTCGGGGGTGGTGCCGCCCTTGGGGAAGCTGAGCAGCGACTGGAAGACGTTGTTGAAGAGGAGCCAGGAGCCCGGGTCGTAGCCGGCTGCCGGGTCGGTCGACTTCACCTTGTCGGATATCCCCATGACCACGCCCTTGCCGCTGCCGGCATTGGCGCCATCGGTCGAACCGCAACCGCTGAGCAGCGCGGCGGCGGTGGCCGCGCCGAGCGGGGCCGCCAACCACTGGTTACGTCTCATCACGCGAATGTCCTTCACAGTGTTGTCTGGTCGTTGCGCCGGCCTGCGACGTCCGCCGCCGGTTGCTGCCGGTCTCAGCCGCTCTTGCCGCGGCCGAGTTCCCACAGCTGGAGGTCGGAGATGGCGTTGACCGACCACTCCACCCCGGTGATCCCGTCGCGTGCGGCGACGTACTGCTTGCCCTGCCACAGGGGCAGGACGGGTACGTCCTCGGCGACGATGTCCTGCATTTCCGCGATCGCGGGCGCGGCGGTGTTGCGGTCGGCCGCGCGCCGGGAGTCGGGGATGAGCCTGGTGCGCACCGCGGCGTTGGCGTACGGGGTGCCCAGGAAGTTGTCCTGCTCCAGGAAGGGGGCGAGGAAGTTGTCGGCGTCCGGGTAGTCGGGGAACCAGCCGAGCCCGTAGGCGGCGTAGTCGCCCTTCTTCTGGGCGGGGCGGAAGTCGGCCCAGTCGTTGCCCTGGACGGTGATGTCGAAGAGCTGGGTGGAGTTCAGCTGGGTCTTGAGGGCCTCGAACTCGGCGGCGGTGCCGTCGCCGTAGTGGTCCTTGGTGTAGTTCAGGGTCAGCTTGACGGGGGTCTTGATCCCGGCGTCCTTGAGCAGGCCCGCGGCCTTGGCGGTGTTGGCCTCGCCGTACTTGTTGAAGAACGAGTTGACGTGGCCGGTGACGGCGGCGGGGACCAGCGAGTACAGGGGCTGCGCGGACTTCCCGTAGACCTTGGAGATGACGTTGCCCCGGTCGACGGCGGCGGCGAGCGCCTGGCGCACGGCCTTGTCCTTGACGACGGGGGCTTCGGTGTTGAAGCCGAGGTAGCGGATCTCCAGGCCGGGCATGGGGACGAGCTTGACGCCCTTGGGGGGCCTGGCGGAGAAGTCGGCTATCTGGGCGGGCGAGAGGGTGCGGGAGACCATCTGGACGGAGCCGTCGGTGAGGGCCTTGCCCATGGTGGCGGAGTCCGCGAAGGAGCGCAGTTCGACCTTGTCGTTCTGCAGCTTGATGTCGCCCTTGTAGTTCGGGTTCTTGGTGAAGACGGCCCGGACGAGGTGGTTGTCCTTGACCTCGGCCTTCATCGTGTAGGGGCCGGAGCCGTCGACGGCGAAGCCCGGGCGGAGCTTCTTGGCCTCGTAGTTCTTCTCGCTGACGATGCCGGCGGCGGGGGTGGAGAGCTTGTACGGGAAGGTCGCGTCGGCGGTCTTCAGGTGGAAGACGACGGTGTCGGCGCCCTTGACCTCGACGGTGTCGAGGGTGGAGAGCAGGGAGGACGGGCCGTTCTCGTCCTTGATCGCGAGGACGCGGTCGATGGAGAACTTGACGTCCTTGGCGGTGAGGGGGTCGCCGCTCGCGAACTTCAGGCCCGGGCGCAGGGTGCAGCGGTAGCTCTCGTTGCCGGTGTCGGTGAAGCGGCAGTCGGAGGCCGCTTCGGGGACGGGCTGGCCGCCGCCGCGCGGGGTGTGCATCAGCGTCTGGACGGTCTGGCGCAGGATGTTCCAGGCGCCGGCGTCGTAGGCGTAGGCGGGGTCGAAGGGGGCGGGGGCGTAGTCGGCTGCCTCGAACCGGTCGGTGGTTCCGACGACGATCGCTCCGGACGCTGCTCCTGTGCCACTCGCGCTGCCGCATGCGGACAGCGCGGGGGTGAGCAGGCCGATCGCGGCCGTCAGCACCATGGTCTTGCGGTTCATGCTGGAAGTACTCCCTCACCCGGCACTTGCAAAAAGCGGTTTAGAGGGCACTTCGCGGCGGTCGCCCGTTCAGGGCGGAACGATCGGGCCGGTGTTTGACGATCGGTCCACGCGGCGCCGGAGCAGGGGTGTGCGTCCGGGACCGCAGAGGTGCGTGCGTAGTGCCCGCGTCGACATTAGTGGGCCGGGACGGTCTGGCTGGAACCGGCAGGAGTTGGGGCGTAATCGCACCGTGATGGGAGCGGACTGACCGCTTATGCCGTCGTCTTCGCAGATGGGGTCAGGAGATGATCAATCCGGACACATGGGAAGCGTACGGGGCACTCCGACAGGCCCGCCCGGAGGGTGACGGGTGACCAAGCTCACCCGCGGTGAGGAACCGGCGCAGGATGGAATTTCGGCCTCCGGGGGAAGGTGCGGAAGATCCTCCCGCGGGACCTCGTCAGCACCCCTGTTCCGTTCGGTACGGAGCGTGCGCGCTCAGTTCAGCGGAGTGATCAGGGACCGCAGGAACGGCAGGTCGACCTCCTCCAGGGAGCGGACGATGGTCCGGCCCGGGGCGGGTGCGATCAGGCCGACGGAGGGCACGGCGACGACGCGGCAGCCGGCGGCCTCAGCGGCGGCGACGCCGGTGGCGGTGTCCTCGATGACGGCGCACCGGGAGGGGTGCGCGCCGAGGGTGTTCGCGGCGAGGAGGTAGGGGTCGGGGTGGGGCTTGGTGCGGGGCACCTCGTCCCCCGCGACGGTGGTGGTGAAGCGGTCGCGGCCGAGGGTGAGCAGCACCTGGTCGATGACCCTGCGGTGGGAGGCGGAGACCAGGGCGGTGGGCACGTTGTGCCGGGCGAGTTCGCTCAGGAGCCGCTCGGCGCCGGGCATGAGCGGAACCTGGTCGGCGATGCGGGCTTCGAAGCGCTCGTTGAGCAGGACGCTGAGCTCGGCGATCTCGATGGCGGCGCCGGTGGCCTCGATGAGGAAGGCGGCGCTGCGGCTCATGGGGCCGCCGACGACGATGTCGCGCCAGGAGTCGTCGAGCAGGTGGCCGAGCTCGCGGAAGATGTCCGCCTCGATCTCCCACCAGAAGCCCTCGGTGTCGACGAGGGTGCCGTCCATGTCGAGGAGCACCGCCTGCAGGGCGTGCCCGTCGGCCGTACGGGCGACGGGTGCGGGAACGGTGCTGGTCATGCGTACGCCTCTCGCAGGGGACGACAAGGCCGGTCACCGCGGCCCGTGGGAGTGACCCCTCGGAACAGGTGACCGGCCTGTATGGGACCGACCAGTGTACGCCGGTCGGTGTCAGCGTGCGTTGAAATACTTCGCTTCGGGGTGGTGAATCACGATCGCGTCGGTGGACTGCTCGGGGTGGAGCTGGAACTCCTCCGAGAGGTGGACGCCGATCCGCTCCGGCTGGAGGAGGTCGGCGATCTTCGCGCGGTCCTCCAGGTCGGGGCAGGCACCGTAGCCGAGGGAGAAGCGGGCGCCGCGGTACTTGAGGTCGAACATGTCCTGCACGGCCGCCGGGTCCTCGCCGCCGAAGCCGAGCTCGGCGCGGACGCGGGCGTGCCAGTACTCGGCCATGGCCTCGGCGAGCTGGACGGAGAGCCCGTGCAGTTCCAGGTACTCGCGGTAGGAGTCGGATGCGAAGAGCTTGGCGGTGGCCTCGCCGATCTTCGAGCCGACGGTGACCACCTGGAGGCCGACGACGTCGGTCTCGCCGGACTCCTCCGGGCGGAAGAAGTCCGCGAGGCACAGGCGACGGCCGCGGCGCTGGCGGGGGAAGGTGAAGCGGGTCCGCTCGTGGCCGGCTTCGTCGAGGATGATCAGGTCGTCGCCCTTGGAGACACAGGGGAAGTAGCCGTAGACGACGGCCGCTTCGAGCAGGTTCTCCGTGTGCAGCTTCTCCAGGAGGCCGCGCAGGCGCGGACGGCCCTCGCTCTCGACGAGCTCCTCGTACGTCGCCCCGCCCGCGCGGGCCTGCTTGAGTCCCCACTGGCCCTTGAACAGGGCGCCCTCGTCCAGCCAGGAGGCGTAGTCCTTGAGCGGGATGCCCTTGACGACGCGGGTGCCCCAGAACGGCGGCGTGGGGACGGGGTTGTCCACGGACACGTCCGAACGGCCGCCCGGCTCCTGCGGCTCCTCCGCCGGGAGGGCGGGGGCGTCGCGCTTGGCGACGCGGCGCTGCTTCAGCTCGGGCAGCGTGGCGCCGGGGACTCCGCGCTTGACCGCGATGAGGGCGTCCATGAGGCGCAGGCCTTCGAAGGCGTCGCGGGCGTAGCGGACTTCGCCTTCGTAGATTTCGTGGAGGTCTTGTTCGACGTAGGC